>CANRPD010000004.1 GCA_947632385.1 uncultured Clostridia bacterium
GATTTGGCCGGTTCCTTCTTCTCTTTTTTGTGAACTTCCCAGCTCCCTTGTCCAATATGTATTGTAGCACTACAAAACCCTGCCCTCTTTTTTTGCAAAACCGCTTGACGGCCCGGGGCCGGTGTGGTATAATGTCAAGGCTGTGAAATCTGCGGGTGTAGTTCAGTGGTAGAACTCCAGCCTTCCAAGCTGGTCGTGTGGGTTCGATTCCCATCACCCGCTCCAAGGACAGACGGGTCAGTTTAGGGGAATCGAACCCGAGAGGGCTCCGAGCGGGCAGGAAATGTGCCGGGGGCACGTTTCCCGCGAGGAGCGGCGAGACCGGGACCCCGCAGCGAAGCTGTGGGGTGGGCGAGCCGGGAGCGTGCGCAGCACGCGGTCGATTCCCATCACCCGCTCCAGCAGCGTGACGCTGCACCCCATTCGCGTGCCGACTGCCGGCTTTCAACAGCTGGGCGGCACGCGAACAGCACCGATAGAAAGTGCTGCATTTCGTATGGCAACGTGCCGGAAGGCCGAACCAAATATGCGCCAATAGCTCAGCTGGATAGAGCAACTGCCTTCTAAGCAGTAGGCCAGGGGTTCGAGTCCCTTTTGGCGCGCCAATATGGTGGATATAGCTTAGTTGGTTAAAGCGCCAGATTGTGGCTCTGGAGACCGTGGGTTCGAGTCCCACTACCCACCCCACACCGGACACGGAGTTTAATTTCGGTTAGGCTCCGTGTCCACTGCATATTGGGCTGTCGCCAAGCGGTAAGGCAACGGACTTTGACTCCGTCATCCGTGGGTTCGAATCCCGCCAGCCCAGCCAGACAATCCGGGGATGCCCTTTGGGCATCTCCGGATTGTCTTGTTTCGATGGCGCGGGATTCGAACCCGAGAGGGTCTGCCCGTACAAAAACCTTCCTGCGGAAGGTTTTTCGGGCAGAGCGGTCCGCCCGGTACCGCGGCGCAAAGCGCCGGGGTGGGCGGACCAACAGCGTGCACAGCACGCGGTCGAATCCCGCCAGCCCAGCCACGTCGCGGCGAGCCCTTGTGGCTCGCCGCGATTTGTTTTCACAAATCACGGCTTCGCGGTTCGGGCTGCCGCTCCTTCCCCCAAAAGGTCTAAGACCTTTTGGGGACCCCGGCGTCCGCTGCGCTTCCAGTTGAAACTTTCGCTTCGCAAAAGTTCCGCCTTCCAGCTTGCTCCCGCTTTTTTTGCTCACTTTCGGTGGGCGGACCAACAGCGTTCGCAGCGGCTCGCTGTCGCTCACACCTTTTTGCGGTTTTGTGCCGGAAAAAAGAGCCCTTCTCAAAACGGGAAGAACGTGCTACAATAGTGCCGTCAGGAGGCGATCGCCGTGAAAAACGGGGAACAATTCATCACACAAATCGAGGACAAGGCCCGGGAATGGGATATTTCCGCCGTTTTGCGGGTGCGGGACGGAGAAGGCTTTCACTACGAGAAGGCATTCGGGTACGCGGATCGGGCAGCGAACCGCCCCATGACGCTGGGCGACCGGTTTTGTCTGCACGCGGAGAACAGCTTCTTTCTGGCGCTGTGCGTCCTGCATTTGATGGAGCAGAAAAAGCTGCGGCTCAGCGACCGCATCAGCCGGTTCCTGCCGGAGTATCGGCACGGGGAAGCGATCACCGTGATGCACCTGCTGCGGCTGAAGTCGGGCATTCCGGACTACTGGAACGGCCTGCGCCTGCCCCAGCTGCAAAAAGACCCTGCCCATGGGGCGCTGGGCCACCAGGAGCGGTTCCAGCGGGAATTTGAACGCTTCGCCCAGGACGTGACTTTCCAGCAGGTGCTCCAATGGGTGGGCGATCTGGAGCTGACCCACGTCCCCGGAAAGGACGAGGACGATTCTGCCAGCACGGCGCCGTTCCTCCGGGAGATCATCCGCCGGGTATCGGGCCGGACGCCTCGCGAGTACCTGTTCCAGCATTTCTTTGAGCCCTTGGGGATGGCCGATACCCGCCCCGGCAACGACGCGACCACGGCGATCTATGGGGTCCTCCGGGACAAGGAGCTGATCCCGCTGCCCCGGGTCGCCCCCTCGGATGCCTTTACCACCACGGCGGCGGATCTGGAACGGCTGGCCAGGGCTGTGGTGGAAAAGCGGCTCTTTTCGGCCAAGACCTGGGAGGTCATGCTCCAATGCGACAGCGATTCCTTTGCCCTGGGCGTCTTTCGGCGGGGCGAACTGTACTGCGCCGATTTTTATCCCGACAAGCTGCGGGATACCTGCCAGCTCTATCTCAACTTCGAGGACGGCCTGACCCTTCTGGTGCTGAACAATGAGGAGTTCAAGCACGCCCGGGACGAGCACCGGAACATGCGGTCCTTCCTGTCCGCGCTGCGCAGGACGTGGCAGGACGCCCGGGTGTACCCGCAGGCCCCGGAGCTCAAGCGGGTGAACAGCACCAACGTCTGGCAGGCGCTGGATATCGAGCTGTTGCCCGAGCAGCTGGCGTTCGTGCCCGAGGCGCCTCGGTGCATCGCCACCATGCTGGCCCGAAAGCAGCCCGTGTATGTGCTGATGGATCACGGCGTGGCCGTGGGGCTGGCGGCGCTGACGATCCAGCCCCAAAAGGGCAAATTCGACATCACCTTCCTGCAGGTGGACCGCCGGTATCAGGGCAGGGGATATGGCCGCATCCTGCTGACCCGGGCCATGGAAATTCTAAAAGAAAAGGGCGCAAAAACGCTGGAGATCGGCGTGAACCGCTTCAACATCCCCGCCCAGCGGCTGTACCGCAGCGCGGGCTTTGCAGACAAGGAAGTGTACGACGAATTCATCGAGATGCAGATGACCTTCTAGCTTTTTCGGGCGGAAGGAGATCCTTCCCCATCTGGGTGCTCCCCTGGATGGGGAGGTTTTTTCTGCTGCGGTCGCGGGTACGAAAAAGGCTCGGCGCGGGTGGGCAAGGTCTGGGCAGGGGCGGGGTCCGTGCAGGGTTTGGAGCGGTTTTGAGGGGGCAGCGGCGGGGTTCGTGCAGGTTTGGGGGGCGCGGGACCTTGTTTTCGTGGCTTGTGCGGACCAGAGGGCGCGACTAGTCATTTGTTTCAAGTAGCAATCAGCGCGGGACGCGCGAGGCGCGACTTGCCCCGCCCGGGCACGGGCGGGCGCGACGGCTCACTGGTTTCTAGTAGGCGTCAGCGCGGGACGCGCGCCCCGCGACTGGGCCAGTCCGGCCACGGACTGCGACTTGCCCCGTCTGGGCACAGACCCCTCCATATATCCCCCCTTAAAAGGGGTAAAGTTTCCCTGTGGAGGGAAACTTTTTTGAAAAAAATTTAAAATTTACAATTTGTTCATATTTGAACAAATGTCGTGAACGGGTAAAAACAGGGCCGGAACGATACCGGAAGTGGACCGGAAGGGGGAAAAAAGAGGCCGGAACCCGACGGGAAGGGGTGGAGCGGGAATGGGCCGGGGGGATGGGTTTGCAGGGCGGGGTGAGTTGCGTAAAATATGAATTATGTAAACTTTAAGTCGCGATGGCCCATTGGAAAAAAGTGGGCGGTGGGGTGCGGCATTGGCTGGACTGTCGGGGCCGTCTCGCAGGGCGTGGGCATGTTTTTGCCACGCCCTCTTTTGCGGAGCAAAAGCGCCCGCGCCGGGTGGCGCGGGCGGCGAGACGGGGGAGGCGGGTGGGGGCCCTGGCCGTTTATGCAAACCGGTGGGCGCGACCACTTTCATGTTGTTTGAAGAAACCAATGCGCGACTTGGCCTGTACCGCCAGGTACCGGGCGCGACGACCCATTTTCGTCCAGTAGGCGTAGAGCGCGGGGACCGCGCGAGGCGCGACATGGCAAGTCCGGCCACGGACCGCGACTTGGCCAGTCCGGCCACGGACCGCGACATGGCCTGTCCGGCCACGGACCGTGACTTGGCCTGTACCGCCAGGTACCGGGCGCGACGACCCATTTTCGTCCAGTAGGCGTAAAGCGCGGGGACCGCGCGAGGCGCGACATGGCCCGTCCGGCCACGGACCGCGACTTGGCCTGCCGGGCCACAGACCGGCGGGCGCGACGACCCACTGGTTTCTCGTAGGCGTCCGCGCGGGGACCGCGCGCCCCGCGTCAATGCCCCGTCCGGGCACGGACAGTTATTCGAAGAGGAGGCGCATGGCGTCCAGCTGCATGGAAGTGTTGGCGGACATGACGTTGTTGAAGAAAAGCACGTCGGTGATGCCGTTTTCTTCGCAGTAGGCGGGCAGCAGGCGCTGGAAGTAGCGGAAATCCACCACATGGGTCTCGTCAAAATTGCAGGCCAGGAAGGGCGAGATGGCGTTGCCGTAGGAGTCCTTCACGATGAGCAGCTTCCGGCCGGTGGAGATATCGTGGTTGTAGATGCGCACACAGCCCTGGTCACCGCCCAGGAACATGGAGTAGCCCGCGTCCTCGTAGGTGGAGTTGATGGTGTCGGAGGTGTAGAAGTCGATGCCGTCGTAGGACATTTCACAGGTGTAGGAGAACTTGGGATCGTAGATCGTCAGCGTGTCGGGGTTTTCATAGAGCACACTCTCCTCGGTGGCGTAGGCCATGTAGCCGGTGAAGTTTGGATAGCTGCGGGCTTCAAAATCCGTTTCCAGGTCGGCGGGCTCCCCTGCATTGGCGATGCGGACGAACTCCCGGTAGGCGTAGTACGCGCCCAGACCGGACCAGTGGGTGTCGGTGTTCAGGTAAATGGGCTCGTCGTTGTGGAGGTTCACCGCGTCGAAAATGTCCACAGGGGTGACCGATGGGGACAGGTTGCGGCAGACCTCCTCAATGTTTTGGTGCTGGAAGGTGCAGCCGTACTCGTTCAAGAGGCGGTCCGGGAGACCGAAGGCCGAATGGTTGGGCACCACCATGTTGTAGACGTGGATGCCCGGCAGCTCCTCGGCGAAGCCGTTGATCATCTCCGCGTAGGCCTGGGCCATCTCGTCGCTGCCGTAGAACAGCTCGAAGGCCTTGTTGTCGTAGATGAGGATGCCCGAGGACATGTAGCCGTCCGTGCCGTCATCGTAGACCGGGGGCGGCGTGGGCGCCGGGGTGGGGGTGGGCACCGGAGTGGGCGAGGGCGTAGGCTCCGGCGAGGGGGTGGGGGCGGACCGGGGCGCGGAGGAGGGGGACACAGCCGAGGCAGGGGACGGAGAGGAATAGGCCCCGCCGGCCCCGTGAAGGATGCCCGCCCGGGCCAGGAGGAACACCACCAGGGCGATGAGGATGATCAGCACCGATGCCGCCACGCCCCAGGGGAAGCGCCTGCGCCGCCTGGAACGGTGGGATGGGCGGCCGGAGGGGGTCGGTGCAGAGCCGGGACGATATTCCGATTGCAAATGTTTGGCCATAAACAGGCTCCTTTCCGCTGGGCGGCGGGCACCGGTGGGGTGCGGGCCGGGAAACTGTCGGATCGATGCCTTATTTTACCATAATCGGAGGGGTTTCGTCAAGGCGGGGCAGTTGACAGGCCGGGGAAAAGGGGGTATACTGGATTGGAAAATGTTGCATGCGACCGTTCGGCCGCAAAACGGACAAGGAGGATGCTGTATGAATGCTGTGCTGAAGGCCATTGAAGAACGGAGCTCCACCCGGGGGTACACGGACGAGAAGCTCACCCAGGAGGAGCTGGACACACTGATCCGCGCCGGACTGCAGGCCCCCACCGCCGCCAACCGGCAGGAGATCCATTTCACTGTGCTGGACGGGGACAACCCCCTGCTGGCCGAGCTGCAGGAGGCCATGTTGGCCGACCGGGGCGCTGCCGAAAAGCCCGCCCACAATTTCTACTATGAGGCGCCCACGGTGATGCTCATCAGCGGGGACGCAGCCAACCCCTGGAGCAGCCTGGACGCGGGCATCGCCGTGGAGAACATCGCCCTGGCCGCCGAAGGGATGGGCCTGGGGAGCCTCATCATCGGCTGCGTGAAGGGCGCGCTGCTGGGCGAGAAGGAAGCCTATTTTGCCAAGGCCTTCCGCTTCCCGGAGGGGTATCGCTACTGCATCGCGGTGGCGCTGGGCCACAAGGCCGTGACCAAGACCCCCCACACCTATGACGAGGCCAAGAGCGTGACCCGCCTGTAAACCAAAAGACCCCGATCAAGATCCACCAGGACGGCATGGAACCCCATGCCGCCCTTTTTTTGGATGGAAGCGGGAAAAGGCGGTCAGAAGTGACAAGCAAATCAGCATGACAAAAGGAACGGATGATTAATTCGGGAAAAAAAGCGGAAACTATGGCCAGACGCAAGAAACGGAGGCGGTTTTTATGCAGGGAAAAGTGGAGATCTGCGGGGTCAACACCGCGCAGCTGAAGGTACTGAAAAACGACGAGATGCAGCAGCTACTGGTGCGCTGCCACAACGGGGACCGGGAGGCCCGGGAGACCCTCATCGCCGGGAACCTGCGGCTGGTGCTCAGCGTGATCCAGCGGTTCAGCAACCGGGCGGAGAGCCCGGACGACCTGTTCCAGGTGGGGTGCATCGGGCTGATCAAGGCCATCGACCACTTTGACGTGACCCAGGGCGTGCAGTTCTCTACCTACGGTGTGCCGATGAACGTGCCGGGTCGAGTGGGGAGGACTGACAAGTAAAAATGCTTTATCATTGATTAGGGCGGCGGGGAGCGGCCCATACTGGGGAGAGAAAGGTGCGGAGGACGATGCAGGTGGAACGGACCCTCAACGGAAAACCGGTGACCCGGGAGCAGCTGGGGCGGCTGCAGGTGACGAACCCAACCCTGGAGGCCATCCTCTCGGCGGTGAGGCAGCGCTCCGGCCGGGGAGCGGCATTTCCAGATCATTCCAGTGGCGCCGGGCCCCGGGGTGTGCTATGATGAAGGACAGAGAGGCAGGCCGCAAGGCCGGGCCGTTGGGGAGGCGAAGGCATGGGACGATCGAAAATGCTGCAGGTCCGGGAGCGGGCCGAGAAGGACCGGTTCGTGATGCTGTACCTGCGGGTCTCCACCGACCGGCAGGCGGAAGAGGGCTATTCCATCGCCATCCAGAAGGAGCGGCTGACCGCCTATGCCCATTCGCTGTTCGGCAGCGAGAATGTAAAGCTAGAATACTTTATAGACGACGGGTACAGCGGCGGGAACCTGGAGCGGCCGGAGATGCAGCGGATGATCGGGCTGATCCGCTCGGGGGTGGGGTCCCACGTGGTGGTGTACAAGCTGGACCGGCTCAGCCGCTCCCAGAAGGACACGCTGTACCTCATCGAGGACGTCTTTTTGGCCCATGACGTGGCCTTCGTGTCCATGCTGGAGAGCTTCAACACGGCCACGCCCTTTGGCCGGGCGGTGGTGGGGATCCTTTCGGTCTTTGCCCAGCTGGAGCGGGAGAACATCTTTGAGCGGACCCGGAGCGGGATGCAGAAGCGGGTGGAATCCGGCCTGTGGATGGGCGGCGGCCGGGTGCCCTTTGGGTACGATTACGACCGGGAGCAGGGGATCCTGGTGCCCAACCGGGACGCGGACACCGTGCGCGCGGTATACGATCTGTATATCCAGGGGTACGCGCTGCAGCACATCGCCAACCTGCTGGGGCTCAAATACGAGCGGCTGGCGGCGCAGATCCTCACCCGGAAGTCCAACGCGGGGGTCATCGTCTATAACGGAAAGGAGTACCCGGGGCGGCACGAGCCCATCGTCTCCATGGAGACGTATGAGACGGCCATGCGGCTGCTGCGGGAGCGCTCTGCCAAACGGATGGTGACGAAGACGGATCACCTGCTCACCGGGCTGGTGCGCTGCGGCGTGTGCGGCGCCAAGATGCGGTACATAAAGTGGGGGAAGGATTCCAGCCGCTTGATGTGCTACTCCCGGGAAAAGAGCAAGCCGTACCTGGTGCGGGACCCCAACTGCGACAACGAGCCCGCCGATGCCGACGCCATCGAGCGGATCGTCACCGAGGACCTGTTCGCCATGACCCGGCAGGCGGTGCCGGACCCGGAAACCGAGGCCGTGGAGGTGCTCCAAGTCCTGCGGGAACGCCTGGCGGCCTGCGCGCATAAACTAAAACGACTGTACAACTTGTACAGCGCCGGGGAAGATGAGGTCCTGGTGGAGAGCATTGGAGAGGTCAAACGGGAAATGGCGGGGCTGCAGGAGCAGATCCGGGCGGAGGAAGAGCGGGGCGCCGTCAGCCGGGAAGCCCGGCGCACCCGGGAGAGCCTGGGGAACCTGGCCGGGGCGTGGCCCTGGATGACCCTGCAGGAGCGCCGGGCCGCCATACGATCGGTGGTGGAGTGCGTGGTGGTCACCCACAACCGGGTGCATATCCAATATAAGCTGTGAGGGGGGCCCAGGGGACTGGACAGGGCCGTTCGGGGGGCGGATCTGACCCGAAAGGTACGTTTTTTGACCTGGGTGGTTGTTGAAATTCAAAAAAAGCCGGTGTACAATAATACCATCAGGAGAAGGGGGTCCCATACCCCGAGCGGTCGTTGAACCGATTTGTCAGAAAGGATGGATGATCGTATGAAGAAGACCAGACGCTTCTGGAAGCCGAGCCGCTTCTTGGCACTGGTGCTGGCCATGCTGATGGTGTTCGCCAACGTGGGAGACGCGCTGGCCACGACCATTGAGGCAGTGGTCACCCCAGTCGAAGCTCCGGCAGAGCCCGACACTGCGGGTGACGAGATCGCCCCCGTAGAGCCGGCTGCGCCGACAGAAGAAGACACGCAGGACCCCGCAACACCGGAGCCCAGCGACAGCACGCCTGCTTCTCCGGAGGAGGAGACCTCATCGGAGCCCACGAACGAGCCCGAAGAGACCGAGCCCTCTGAGGACGCGCAGGATGCTGAAAAGTCCGAGGACTTGACAGACGAAACCGACGAGGCTGACAAGGAAGAAGACCTTACACCTTCCGAGCCTGCCAAGGGCGACGAAGCCGCCGAGGGTGAACCCCAGGACGGCGAGCCTGTGGAGAGCGGACCTTCCACCGAGGAAGGGGAGGACGAAGTCAGCGAATACACCCTGACGGTCTCTCACGTGCTGGATACCGAGAACCTGGGCGAGATCCGCAGCGAGAAGACCTACACCCTCAGTGCCGAGGAAGTGGCCAACGGGTTTGAGCTGACCTCTCTGGCGATGGAGCGCACGGGCATGCGGCTGGTCACCAGCAGCACTGCGCTGACCGCAGAGAGCTTTGACGAGAACCACAACGGCCTGGCCACCCTGAATTATGTGGTGGCGGATGGGTACATGGTCATTGCCGATGGCGGCACGGTCTTCAAAGGGGAGATCCAAGACGTCACGTTCGTTGAAGGGGTCACCGTTCCGGTCAGTGTCAACGTGTATATCACATACGGTCAGGAGAACGAGACCAAGATCTCCGTGTATAACGAGACGGCTGGTGCGGTGGTCCCGAAGGGTGGTTCTGGTGACTTCACGTATTCTCTTGCCGATACACCATACAGCGATCAGGCAATTCGTGAAATTACCTCTACCCCGGAGGGTACCTTCAAAGTTGAGGGGAATACCATCACCGGCACGGTTTCGAATGATGGGACGACCTACTCCGTCGATATTTATCTGGCAGTTGCGACGTTGTCCTATACGGTTCAGCATCAGTATGGTGATAAGGTCGAAACTGAAACCCTGTACGGCATTCAGGGCGCCATGACTGAGGCGAAACCCAAAGAATTCGACCACTACATTGCGCCGGAAACGGTTGAGAATGTGACTCTTGACAAGCCGGACATCGTCATCGAAATCCAGTACGAGCCGATGACCTACCATGTCACCTATGATACCAACGGCGGCAGCTATGTACCGGCCAAGGATGGGAAGTATGGGACAGAGGTTGAGATTTGGTCTGGCGACCCGGGCAAGACCTGTCCTTTGGAAGAGCATACGCATATACCGGCATCTGGAGAAGCACGGTGGAATGCAGGACAAACTAGAGGCTGCTATACCAGCCAATATGTTCCTAGTGGTTTTTTGGGGATGGAAGGAAGCTGGCAATGGGTCTTGACCTGCGGCAAGGAGGGGCACACCCACAGTGCTGCATGCCAGGTTGCCAGCACATTAGACCCCGCAACCACGCGGCCTGGCTACACCTTTGATGGTTGGTATCTGGATGAGGCCTGCACCCAACCTGCACCGAACCAGAAACAGCTGGAAAAAGATGTGACGGTTTACGCCAAGTGGACCTCTGATGGAACGACGGTTTCTTACACCATCGTATACATGAAGGAGCAGTATAACGAGGCTGGGAATGCCACTGAGGATGTGTTCTATGATTCTACAACAGGACATGCACAGGTGGACAGCACAGTTACTGCTACAGGATTACGGAACAGGCCGTCCAACTATTATGACAATGGAACAGCCGGACCTTCGGCTGTTGTCAAGGCAGACGGCTCTACGGTGGTTTATTACTACTACAAGCTGAAGGAATATACCTACACGTTCAATATCAATAACAGTCAAGCCACTCTGAACAAAGGCGGTCACAGTTATACTGGGAGCCAGTATGTATTGCATGTAAAACTAGGCTAGGACATTTCCGGCCAGTGGCCGAGCAAGGGAGACTTTACGCCGGATAACCAGGCCAACCGGTTCAATGGATGGGATCCCAGTCATACCAATACCAATTATTTAACCAAACGTTATAAAGTTACAGAAGAGATGCTGCCAAACAATGGCAACAGCGTTACGTTTACGGCACAGTGGAGCGGTAGTGTTTCTTCTCACAAGGTTGAATACTGGCTGCAAGATGTGAGTGGCAACGGGTATACGAAGTCGGAAGAGTATTCTGAGACGTATAACTCCAACACGTCTGATCTAAGCGCGAAGGAGATTGCAGGTTATACGCATGTAAAAACGCCGCAAGGCTATAATGGTTCTTCTGGCAATACCTCCCGTTTCTACTATGACCGGCTTAAGTACAGCATCAAGTTCTATGTGGATGGGGAAGTAAATAAGACCGTGTCTGATGTTCGGTTTGACGCGAACATTCTAAACCAGTATTATGACCCCCAAAACACCAAGCCCAATGAGAGAGTATTTGATGGCTGGTATGACAACGCCGAGCTGCAGGGCACCAAGTACACGTTTGACAAAATGCCCTCTCACGACCTGGTGCTGTATGCCAAGTGGGCGCCCAAGCAGGTGACCATTACCTACATGGACGACTCAAGAGAAATAGACCATGAGACAATTGGCTACGGCACAACGCCTCCGAATAAGTACAGTGAAAAGACAGGCTATGTCTTCGGAGGCTGGTACACCGATAAAGACCTGACCCAAAGCTTCGACATCAACGCCCCGCTGACGGAAGACCAAACCGTTTACGGCAAGTGGACGCAGAAGGCGACTACTTCGTACACGGTGCGGTACGTGGATGAGGAGGACAACCTAATCCCCAAGACCGAGGAAATAGTAAAGTCTGACCGCCGTGTGGGTAGTTCCGTGACTGAGTTCGCGCCTGAATTCGAAGGCTACTATTTGGTGGGCAGCTACTCGCAGAGTATCGCAAGCCTGGACGCGGATCCTTCTAAAAACGTCATTAAATTTGTGTATGCCGAGAAGAACAGTAAGTACTACCAAGTGCGCTACACGAAAGGCGACGTTGACTATCCGGCTGATACTGACGGCAAAGAGTACCCCATCACGAGCAATAGTATCACTGTTTGGGCAAATAAGGACATAGTCAATAAGCTTGCCCAAGAAGGGTATTCCATTGAAGGAAATGGCTCGGAAACGGTGTACTACAAGGTCGTGAAGGATCCCACTAATGGGATGGTTGTCACGTTCAACTTCGTGCCGACGGAGTTCTCCATTACCTATGAGGGCTTGGAAGATGCGACTGTAAGTGGCAACCCCGAGACCTACACGGTCAATGATGAGTCTTTCACACTGAATAACCCCACCAAAGAAGGTTATGAATTCCTTGGCTGGGAATTGACCAAGGGGCAGTCCGAATCCTTTGATGGCAAGCATGTCACCGTTGCTAAGGGTTCTGTCGGCGACTTGACGTTCACGGCGAACTGGAAGGCAAAGAGTTTCAATGTCCATGTGAAGCATGTGGTGCTGGAAACCAGAGAAACGTTGGAGGATTCTTATAACCAACCTGTCACAGGCCCCGCATGGCGGTGGGACGCCTCAGAGGAGGTTACTAAGTATCAGCCTAATGGCTATACTGATGAGACTAGCGGAACTCATTATGTCTGGGATCATGCGGCTTCGACTGTCCCAAATGAAAAATGGGCTGGAGAAGGCTGGGAAAAGGATGGCGTTACCATTACCGTCTACTACGCCACGGATGCCAACAACGACGACATTGCTGATTCCGAGCAGAACGTTGTTGTGACAGTGAAAGGCCATACAGATTCCGTAACCTATGACGGACAAGAACATCCTGTCCAAGGTTATGACTTAGAAGTGGTTGTTGGCGATTCTGTTAGCAATGAGCTCCCGAAGGGGGTAGAGACTCAGTTCCTGGATCCCTCGGAAGCGACGGCTTCTGGTAAGGACGCTGACAATTACCCAATGGGTTTGCAGCAAGAAGACTTTACGGTTGTAGATAAGGGTAGCTTCGACAGCGTTACCGTTGTGGTAGAGGACGGCCAGCTGACGATCGAACCGCGCAAGGTGACGCTGACCTCTGCTGACGGCAGCAAGCAGTACGACGGCACGCCGCTGACGAACGATGAGATCACCGTGGGCGGTGATGGATTCGTCGAGGGCGAAGGTGCAACGTACAACGTGACCGGCAGCCAGACGCTGGTCGGCGACAGCAAGAATGAGTTCACCTACACGCTGAACGAGGGCACCACGGCTAAGAACTACGAGATCACCAAGACCGAAGGCACGCTGACGGTTACGGACCGCACCAACAAGTACGAGATCACGGTGAATGCGAACAGCGACACCGCGACCTACGACGGGCAGAACCACAGCGTAAGTGGTTTCGAGAGCCTGACCTTCGAGGTGGAGGGCAACACCTACACCGTGGAGGGCCTGAGTGCTTCCGCAAACGGCAAGGACGCTGGAACGTACGATTCTAAGGTGACCGGCACCGCGGTTGTGAAGGACGCTAAGGGCAACATCGTGACCGCACAGTTCACGGTGAATACCGTAGACGGCAAGCTGACGATCGACAAGAAGGCCGCAACGGTGAAGTCTGCCAGCGCCGAGAAGCAGTACGACGGCACTGAGCTGACCGCGCCGGAAGTGACCGGCGAAGGCTTCGTGGAAGGCGAGGGCGTGACCGGCACCGCGACTGGCAGCCAGACGCTGGTCGGCAGCAGCGAGAACCCGTTCACCTACAAGGCAAACGCGGGCACGAACCTTGAAAACTACACGATCACCGAAACCAAGGGCACACTGACGGTTAAGGATCGCACCGAGAAGTACGAGATCACGGTGAATGCGAACAGCGACACCGCGACCTACGACGGGCAGAACCACAGCGTAAGTGGTTTCGAGAGCCTGACCTTCGAGGTGGAGGGCAACACCTACACCGTGGAGGGCTTGAGCGCTTCCGCAAGCGGCAAGGACGCGAAGGAGTATCCCAGCACTGTGACCGGCACCGCGGTTGTGAAGGACGCTGCTGGTAACGACGTGACCGCACAGTTCACGGTATCGACCGAGGACGGCAAGCTGACGATCAACAAGCGCAAGGTGACGCTGACCTCTGCGACGGACAGTAAGGAGTACGATGGCACACCGCTGACGAATGGCACAGTTACCGTGACCGGTGATGGATTCGTCGAGGGCGAAGGTGCAACGTACACTGTGACCGGCAGTCAGTTGCTGGTTGGCAATACCGCGAATACGTTTGACTACACGCTGAACGAGGGCACCAAGGCCACGAACTACGAGATCACCAAGACCGAAGGCACGCTGACGGTTACGGACCGCACCAACAAGTACGAGATCACGGTGAAGGCAAAGAGCGACACCGTGACCTACGATGGCCGGGAGCATAACGTAAGTGGCTTTGAAAGCGTGACGGGTTCAGATATTACCGGTAACGCCGAAACGTTGGCATTCACACTGAACGGCGTTACCTACACGGTAAGCGGCCTGAGTGCTTCTGTAAGCGCGACAAACGCGGGTGAATATACCAACGAAGTGACCGGCACCGCAGTTGTGAAGGACGCTAAGGGAAACATCGTGACCGACCAGTTCACGGTGGAGACCGAGAACGGCACACTGAAGATTCAGTCGACGGGACTTACCGTGACCAAGACGGCTACCAGCAAGCCTGCGAATGGCGAAGCGTATGCCCTCGGTGAGGAGATCACCTACACGATCACCGTCAAGAACACTGGAGAAGTTGCCCTGACGGATGTCGAGGTAAATGATGGGCTGACCAACGATCAATGGTCGATTGGCCGTCTTGAACCGAATGCGACTGAGACCTTCACCGCTACGCATACTGTGACGGAAAACGACATCGCGGCTCGTGAAGTTGTGAACACCGCGACTGCAACAGGTCGTGCTAATAACCAGTATGAGGTGTCTGCGAACGCTACTGCGACCGTGAACACGGTTCCTGCGAACCGCCATGTGACGATCGAGAAGAAAGCGACGAGCACGGCTGCAAGAGAAGACGGCAAGTACGCCCTTGGTGAGACGATCACGTACAGCATCACGGTCACGAACGACGGCAACCAGACGGTTACGGATCTTACGGTGAATGATAAGCTGACCAATGATGAATGGACGATCGAATCCCTGGAGCCCGGTGCAAGCAAGACCTTTACCACTTCGCATACTGTGAATGGGGATGACATCAAGGCTGGCAAAGTTGTGAACGAAGCGACTGCTACTAGCACTGACCCGAATGAGCCGGACGTTACTCCCGACACAGAAGAAGTACCGACAGTGACCGATTACGACTACACCGTCAATTACTATTATGACGATGAGTTGGGCGAGACAGTCAAGGGTAATCCAATTAAGTTTGGTGAACCCATCCCGTACGACAGGGAGAGCCCCAAAAAGTACGATGGCCACAACTATGTGTTCGAAAAAGTGACCAAGGGTCTCGATGAAAACAACGTAGAGGGTGTCATTACTACAAAGCCTGAATGGAACGTAGTTGATGTGTACTATGCGCTGGACGAGATGGGTGGTACTGATCCTGAGAATCCTGGCGACGAAATCGCTGACAAGTACCAGTATGAGATCATCTACCAGAGCGCTGGCAACGGCACGGTCGACCCGGCTGGCGGTGTGGTTACCACATTTGCCGATGGCGCGACCAGTGGTACTGTGACTGCCTCCTCTACGGCTGAAGCCAATGAAGGTTACGCATTCGACGGCTGGACCAAAGGTGAAGAAATGCTGGACAGCGAAGCCCAACTGCACTACAGCTTCGAAGCCGAAGGTGGCCATACCTACACCTTCACCGCTCACTTCGATGTCGATGAGATCGGAACCGATCCTGAGGATCCTGAAAAACCCGGCGATGGTATCCCCGACAAGTATCAAGCGACCGTAACGTTCCATGTTGACAATGGTACTTGGGAGAATGGTGATACCGATGCCGTGCAAACGGTGGTTACACTCATGAAGGACGGCAAGCCTGCTGAAGACGGCGTAGCTTATCTGGAAGACGACCAAATCCCCACTGGTATGCGGCCGAACGAGAATTACACGGGCGGTAGTTGGGGCGCGAACGTGCCTACGACGGATTTCCAAATCAAAGAGGACACGACCTTCACCTACAGCTTTGAGTCTGTTCCCACCCCCGATCCGGACCCCGAAGAACCCGACGAGCCCGATCCGGAGGACCCGGATCCCGACGAACCCGAACCGACCGATCCCACCGATCCCGAGCCCGATGAGCCTGAACCGACCGATCCTACCGATCCCGAGCCCGATGAGCCCGAACCGACCGATCCTACCGATCCTGAGCCCACGCCCGATGATCCCGACGAACCGGATGAGCCCGATGAGCCGGTCGTGCCTGTGACGCCGGACGAACCCACGCCTCCGGAAGGCCCGGCCGCCCCCGAGGGACCTGCAGCGCCTGACGCGCCCGCTCCCATCGTACCGGCGACCATCGCCCCTGAAGATGCGCCTTTGGCACCGGCTCCGGAAGAGGGACCTGCCACCATCGAGCCCGAAGCGGCTCCGCTGGCACCCGCTCCTGAGACCGACGAGCCCGAGGAGATCGTAGACGAGCCGGTTCCCACCACTGGGATCACTGAGATCGACTGCTGCATCCTCCACCTGATCATCATGCTGATTGCCTTTGTGGTTGGCGTTTACTACACCCACGACCGCAAGAAGCGGCAGGAGAAGGAATACGAAACGCGGATGGAGTTCTAAACAGTCATAGGAGAATGTGAAATGGGCAATTTGCATCAATACGTTCACGAGACGTACGGGTTTTGCCTGTGGAACCTGCTGACCATCGTGCTGGCAGTGCTCCTGGTGGTTTGGCTGGTGGTGCATGTGGTACGCCAAAAGAAGCGTCAGCATGATTACCAGGATGAGCTGAGCCAAAAGACCCAGAACCTGAACGTCACAAAGAATCTGTAAGAACTGATTCCACAGCAGAAGCCCCCGACCAACTGGCCGGGGGCTTCTCGTTTGCTGCGGGGAGGGGTCTCTTTTGCGCTGAGAGCTCCTACAAGACGTTTTTTGCTTGCAGGATGGGTTTCTATATTCCGGAACTGAAAGGCCCCTTCTCGGGGCTGTGAAGACCGTTTATGGAAATGCAAAAGCGAATCGGACGTTCCAATGCCTTTCTTTTTTGCTCTGACACCCCTAAAATCGATTTGAATTTGAAAGATGTGTTTCTATATTTCCAAGCAGAAAAGTCTCTTTATGAGGCGCAGAAGGCCCTTTATGGCGATGAGCAAAAAAACGGTCCTTCCCGGGGTGGGGAAGGACCGTTTTTTGGAACCTATGATCAAGGGGTGGGGGGATCTTTGCGAACGATCCAGCACACCAGGCCCAGCACCAGCAGCCCGATGCCAAAGCCGATCCCGGCGCCCAGGAGGGTGCGGATGACGGAGAGCAGGACCGGAGTGAAGGTGTGGCACAGGGTGTTCACCACCGACACGGAGCCCACCAGCGCCAAAACCCCTGCGGGCAGGGCCAGAATGGGGATCCTGCGGGCGCACAGGGCCACGTAGGCGGCCAGGGCGGGGAAGGCCAGCAGCATTTCCTTGCTCCGCGGCCGGGCATAGAGGGTCTGTTCCAGCCAGGTGCGGGCGGCCAGCTCTGCCTGCGCCACGGGGAGCATGTTGTCCCCCGAACGCAGCAGCACCAGCACCAGCGCGCCGGCAGCGATGACAAGGATCAGCAGAATGAGGCCCACAGGCAGCTTTCGGATGTGTTCGGCGGGATAGGCGCGCAGGGTGGCAAACAGCAGCCCGGCGCCCACCAGCAGCGGCAGGGCCTGGGCCAGCTTCACTCCGGTGAACACCCCAAAGCCCAGCAGGTAATACCGGGTGCCCAGCAGAGCGGCCACCGTCATGCCGCCCACCAGGGAGATGCCCAAAAGCTCTGCCAGCAGCAAAAAACATTGCAAAGCAAGATTATTCGTTTTCCCGCCCGTCTTCCAGGTACGGCACAGCAGCAGGGCCGCAAAGCACGGGGTCAGAACCGCCGTTCCAAAGGCGGCCAGCGTCTGCATCTGCCGGGGCAGCAGGATGGAACCGCCCAGGGCCACTGCGGTTTCGCCGACCAACAAAACGGTCTGCCAGAGAGGCGGCACCGGGAACAGAAACAGCAGGAACAGCACCAGCAGTGTCCCAGGGAACAGCACAGCCCCTCCCAGCAGGTAGCGGTTCAGGGTGGGAGCCGACAGGCAGGAGAACGTGTCGCCAAAAGACAATCCCCGGGCTTCGATGCGCTCTTTGAGCCCCTGCAGCATATCCGCATAGACTGCCGGGTCGGCCACCACGCCGCCGCCCTCTTTTTCCAGGGGCGTGACGATCACCAGCCGCATGGAGCGGTCTGTGACGGCGCGAAACAGGATGTTTTCGCTCTCACAGGCGGGTTCCGCAGGCTCATAGTGGAAGCTGTACGCATCGTACATGTAGAGGGTTTTGACCATGGGACCGGGCCAGATCTCCGGATCGAAGGATGCAGGCGCGATGGCCCCGGTCCGGGTGTAGTTTTCCACCAAGGCCACCGGGACCGATGGATCCCCGGTGTAGTCCCCAGGGGACGGATAGCCTTTGAAGCCCCGGTCCGGCGCGGTCGGCAGCAGGAAGGCGTCCCCCGGACAGGCAGCGGTCCCTTCCCGTGCGGTCTGCAGGCCGGCGGAGCGGGCCAGAGGCGCGGATTCCGCTTCATCGGCGTCGGTGAAGACCAGGAACCCCACTCCGGCGCTGCGCAGGTCTGCGAGCCATTGCGCCGGGGAGCGGCCGTCGGTTTCCCCCAGCAGCTGCACGTCGGTATAACGGATCGCAGCGGCCACGTTTTGAGAGGCGGTTTCGGCCGAGACCCGGCCGAACAACAGGGCGAGCGTACAGAGGAGGCCCGTCAGCAAGACGGGCCAGATCCAAAGCACCGGTCGTTTCTTCATGGAGAGCTCCTTTCCGGGTCAGTGTTCGCGCTTTTTTGCGGGCCAGAAGCCTGCCAGGGGCAGGTAGAGGAGGAGTCCAGCCAGGCCCAGGGCCCCGCATTTGAGCACCAACAGGGCTTTGCTGTCTCCAGGGGACACCAGCAGACGGGCGGCAAACACGCAGCCGCTGTACAGCACGGCGCTGAGCAGGAGACTGCGCGCCCACCGCAACGGGTGGAGCACGCCTTTCCGGCCTTTGAGGAAGGCGGCCAACAGGGCGATGCCCCCTGCCGTCAGCAGGAGAGCAGTGCCTGCGGCCAGAGCGCCCGGCGTGGGCAGGAGGCGGGTCAGGAGAAGATCCAACAGGAAGTTCCCGGCCAGCACCGCCAGGTTCACCATCAGCGGGACGCGGGTGTTCTGCATGGCGTAGTACGCTTTGGCCAGCAGGTCCAGCAGGGCAAAGCCCACCATGCCCAGGGCATACCGTGCAAATACCTCCCCGGTGAGGGCAGTGGAGAGTTGATCGAAGCTGCCCCCTTCGAACAGGACCCGAATGATGGGGACTCCGAAGGCCGAGAACAAGGCGGTCAAGGGCAGCAGGAGGAAGACGGTGTTCTCCACCACGGTTCCCACGTAGGAACGGTATTCGCTATCAGACATGGCGGTGTATTTTTCGCTCCATTTGGGGAACATCACCGCCCCGATGGAATAGATCAGCGTGGTGGTGACGGGGGTGAACAGCTTGTCGGCGTAATAGAAGGCAGAGGGGACGCCCTCGCCAAAGGGAGCTGCCAGGGCGGTATCGGTGAGGTAGCAGAAGAGAAAGATCGCCGTTGTGAACGCGGTGACAACAGCCGTGCGAAAGAACAGGGGCAGATAGGGGGCTTTCAGGTCCAGACGGAACCGGAAGGCGTAGTGTTCCTTCCAAAAATAGGGGACCGTCATGGCGAACTGCAGCAGCCAGGCTGCGCTGGAGACCACGGCAAAGGTCCACAGGCTCATATGGGGGCCGAAAAACAGCAGCACCCCGCACAGTTCCAGGTTGAACAGGAGGCTGAGACTGCCCTGCAGCGAATAGTGGCCCATGGCCTGGAACAGGGCCATGAGCAGGTAGGTCGTCACGATCAGGGGCAGGGTGACCGCCATCACCGTGGCATATCCGCGAAAGCTCTGCGGATCGGCGGTGGAGGAGGGATCCAGTACCCCCAGAGCGATGCAGCAGAGCATCCCTGCCGTGACGACCAAGGAAAGCAGACCGTTCAGGGTGATGAGGGTGTTGGCCGTTTGAAAGGCTTCTTCCCGGCTGAGGGTGAGCTTTTGAGATAAAATGGGCACGGCCGCCAGACAAAGGGCATAGGCCGCCGTGGTGAACAGGTAGATGGTCCCGTTGTTGGCGGCGGTGAACTGGTCCACCTGGGCGGTGGTGCCGAAGGCCCGCGCCTGCAGAATGTCCCGAAGCATGCCCAGGCCTTTGGCGAGCATGGTCAGCAAAGCGACCCAGGAAATGGCGCTGAACAGGGTCTTTTTCATGCGATCGCTCCTTTCGGGGAGGCCGGGGATTCGCCGGTGAAGCGCCGGGCATAGAGCAGGGTCAGGGCGAAGTAGAAGCCGGAGGTGACGCTGAACAGCGTGTGTCCTGCCAGGCACAGGTAGCCCACCGCCAGTCCCAGGGACAGCACACAGCACCAGGCCCGCAGGTCCAGGCGGCGGAACAGACCCCGCAGGAACAGCACTCCCTGGGATGCGTACACCCAACAAAGCGCTGCGCCGCCCGGCAGGCCGTAGTACAAAAAGATCTCGGCCAGGTCCATTTCAACGACGGTGGCTTGTGTGCCCCGGCCCAGCCCAAAGAGCAGGGACTGGGGCAGAGCAGCCTGAAATTCCCGCCATGTCGCGAGGAGCTTGGTCGTTCGCCCGCTGAGCAGGGCGGTCTCTACGCCGGAGGCTTCGATATATTCCCCCGTGAAGGTCAGCGAACCGTACACTGAACCCACCAGTGAGGAGCCGATCAACAGGGAAAACAGGCCAAAAAGGAACCCGGAGGCAAGCAAAAACAGCCCGAAACGGGCAAGTTCCTGCACCGCTTTCGTGCGGAAAAAGCGCACCAGTGTCCAACCGCCCACCCCGACCAGGGTGACCCCCAGCGCCAGGAACGTGGTCTTGGTGCCCAGCACCAGCATGGCGTTGAGGCCCATGGAGGCGGAAAGCAGGGGGAGGAGCCCTCCCGGAGCAGTGAGCCGGGGCGCCGTGAGCAGGCTGCACAGGGTCAAGGGCAGCAGCAAGAGCATCAGGGCGGCGGCGTCGTTTCCGGAAAAGAACAGGCCCCGACAGCCCCGCAGGCCCATGGGATCGGCATAGGTGTAGAAACCGACGCCGCAGAGGAAGGGCACCAGGATGCCCAAGCTCGCCGCCAGCAGCGTCCAGGAGAAGAGCAAGTCCACCCGGAATCGGTCGCTGTCCGAGACAAAGAGATGGGAAAAGGCAAAAAAGGAGGCGATATTCAAGGCAAAACGGGCGATATAGGAAACGTCCTCCCGGAGGGCAAAGGGCTTTCCGGAAAGCAGTTCTCCCCCCACGGACAGGACAAAGGCGGCCAGGACCAGCGCTCCAGCCAACAGGGCGGGACGGTCCCGCAGGAAAAGCAGCCCCACGGCCATGCCGGCCAGCATGGCCAGCCGCACGAACATACTGATGCTGACCGTCGGCATCTCGACGATCTGGAAGCTGCCCATCATCCCGCTGCCGCCGTTGAGCAGATAGATCTGCAGGCCGCTGAGGATGTCCAACAGGGGATTGACCGCCAGGAAGATCCACAGCAGGCGCGTCCAAATGAACTTGTGCAAAAGCCCATCTCCGTTTCTTCGGGCGAGCACCCGACGCAAAAAAGAATATATCCAGTTTATTCTACCACGAACCGGCGGTAGATTCAAGTAGCTGTCCCAAAAAGGCACTTTTGGCGATCCACCGCCCTTTGTGCAGGTCTTTCTCGCCCCCGTATGTTCGTGCCGATGATCATAGGAGAGGTGCGGCGGTTCTTGCGGGACAACAACCCCGTCCGGGTGAGCCGTTCCATGCGGGACACGGCTTATAAGGCCATCCAGTGCCGGGAGCGCCTGACCAACGAGCAAGGCCGGGAACCTTCTGTGGAGGAGATCAGCGGGCAGCTGGGCATGCGGGCACAGGACGTGGTGGTAGCCCTGGAGGCCATCGTGGAGCCGGTGTCTCTGTATGAGCCGGTGTTTTCCGATGGCGGGGACACCATCTATATCATGGATCAGGTGGGCGATGCCGACGGGGAAGGGAACTGGCTGGAGGAGATCGCCCTCAAACAGGCCATTCGGCGGCTGAGCGACCGGGAAAAGCGGATCCTGTCCCTGCGCTTTTTGCAGGGCAAAACGCAGATGGACGTGGCCGGTGAGATCGGGATCTCTCAGGCACAGGTCTCCCGGCTGGAAAAGGGTGCCTTGGGGAAGATCAAACGGGAGATCCGCGCGTGAACTTCCCGCCGAAAACCGCAAAACCAAAAGAAAAAGAGACGACACCGTCGTCTCTTTCCTCTTGGACTCTGCTTAACTTCATGCACGTCGTTATTCTGATGAAGTAACAACATTGTAACATGTCTTGAGCCGGTTGTCAATCGCCAATTTTAGGGAATTGTTTTGAAATAAAGAATAAAAATAGTTGGAATATTTTCCATTCGTTGCCAAAATTCAAGCGACAGCGGCCCCGTCCAAACGCAGTGTGAAGGACCCGTCCTTCTGGAAAGTCAGGCTGCCGTCCTCATAGAAGATCGCACCCAGGCCGCTGCGCCACTTGGAGCACCGAAAGTCGATGGAACCGTCTGTGACGCGGGTCTCTTCCAGGGTGAAGAGCACCCCGTCCTCCCAGTAGAGTTCCCCGTCGTCGATATACCCCTGTTCCGCCAGTTCCTCGTAGGTGCCGAACACCGCCGTCTTGCCCAGGGATTGGCTGAAAAGAGAACCGAGGATCTGGGCCTCCTGGCCGCTCAAGGTAGAGAGGCCGGTGAAATCGAACCCAAAATAGTCTGCGCCGTCGTTGAGGCCGGGGTCCTCCTCCCACAGGGCCGTGAGTACCGCGAGCCACGCGCCGTAGTCGTCGTTGCCCGTCTCTTTCAGGGTCACGTCCTGGGCGGTGATCTGCGCCGGATAGGTCTCCCGCAATTCGCCGTCGAAGGTCACCTCCACCGTGTCTCCTGGGGTGATTTTGCTCCCCTCCGGCAAAGTGCAGGTGAAGGGCTCGCCGCTCTCCGTAAAGTACGCCAGCACGGAGATACTGTCGCCCGCCCGGTACGATTCCAGCACCTTGGCCGTCTGCACCACCACCGGCGGCGCCGTGGGTGTTTCCGTAGGTGCCTCTGTCGGCCCGGAGGAAAGTTCCAGACTGGGGACGGGGCTGCTTGCGCCGCGGCCGCCGGTGCAGGCGGTGAGCATACACAGGGCGCAGAGCATCGCCGCAAGGGTTTTTGCGCGTTTCATGGGACGCCTCCTTTTTGGGCCGATTGCCTTACCGGCAGAAGTCGTTTAAGTACCGGTCCAGACTCTCGCCGATGATGCGCCTGGCCTCGCCTGCGTTCTGCACCTGGCTGATGGCGGTCTCCTTGCCGGTCTCCAGCTGCTTGTACACGGCGAAGAAATGCCGCATCTCGTCGAAGATGTGTTCCGGCAGCTCGATGATGTCGTGATAGGAATTGTAGGTAGGATCGTCAAAGGGAATGGCGATGATCTTTTCGTCATCCTTGCCGCCGTCGTCCATGATGATGACCCCGATGGGATAGCAGTGGACCAGGGACATGGGGACGATGGTCTCCGAACAGAGCACCAGCACGTCCAGCGGGTCCCCGTCGTTGGCATAGGTGCGGGGGATAAACCCGTAGTTTGCCGGGTAGTGCGTGGAGGTGTACAGCACGCGGTCCAGCCGGAGCAGGCCGGTCTCCTTGTCCATCTCATACTTGGTCTTGCCGCCCTTGGGGATCTCGATCACGGCAAAGAAATCGTCATCCCGGATGCGTTTGGGGTTGATGTCGTGCCAGATATTCATGATAAGGACCTCCTTGATTGATCGTCTTATTTTAGCACACCCCGGGCGGTTTTGCAACCGTTGGGGGCCCTTTTTTGCGGGTCGGGTTCTGTTCGCGCCGCGGGGCGCATACAGTGGACGGAAGGAGGATCCGCACATGAACTGCAGAATTGCCGAACTGCGCAACAAGGAAGTGATCAACGTGAGAGACGGCGGGCGCATCGGGTTCATCTCCGATGTGGAGCTGGATACTGTCAGTGCCCGGCTCACGGCGGTGGTGGTGTACGGGCGGTTCCGGCTGCTGGGGCTGCTGGGCCGGGAACCGGATCTGGTGATCCCCTGGCAGGAGATCACGCTCATCGGGGGAGATACCGTTTTGGTGGACTACGAGCTGCCTCCCGCCAAGCGCAAAGAGGGGTTTTGGAGCGCCCTTTGGACCAAATTGGGATTTTAAGGGCAAAAAAGCCCCGGATCGTGGGAAAAAATCCCTTGCTTTTGCAAAAGGGATATGCTATAATACTACAGCAAAACGCACGCTGCGCTTTCGGCCTGGTGCCCGGCATGCCGGGTTCTGCCCCGAAAAAACCAAGCGCGGCGGAGGAAAAACCAAGGAGGTTTTTTAACGTGGCAGTCGTATCTATGAAACAGCTTCTGGAGGCCGGCGTCCATTTCGGCCACCAGACCCGCAGATGGAACCCGAAGATGGCTCCGTACATCTTCACCGAGCGCAACGGCATCTACATCATCGATCTGCAGAAGACGGTGAAGAAGATGGACGCGGCGTACAATTTTGTCCGCGACCTGGCGGCCGAGGGCAAGAACGTCCTGTTCGTGGGCACCAAGAAGCAGGCCCAGGAATCCATCAAGGATGAGGCCACCCGCGCCGGTGCGTACTATGTCAACGCCCGCTGGCTGGGCGGCATGCTCACCAACTTCACCACCATCCGCAAGCGCGTCCAGCGTCTGGCGCAGCTGCGCAAGATGGAAGAGGACGGCACCTTTGAGCTGCTGCCCAAGAAGGAAGTGGCCAAGCTCCAGCTGGAGATCGAAAAGCTGGAAAGATATCTGGGCGGCATCAAGGATATGAAGGAGTTCCCCGGCGCCCTGTTCATCGTGGATCCCCGCAAGGAGCGCATCGCCGTGTCCGAGGCCCGCAAGCTGGGCATCCCCATCGTGGCCATCGTGGACACCAACTGCGACCCCGATGAGATCGATTACGTGATCCCCGGCAACGATGACGCCATCCGTGCGGTGAAGCTCATCGCCGGTTCCATGGCGGACGCCATCATCGAAGGCCGCGAGGGCCAGATGGGCGCCGCCGCTCAGGAGAGCGAAGGATCCGAAGAGGCCGATGCACCCGAGACCGACGAGGAGAACGGGGAAGAATAAGGAAACAACGGGCACGGGCCCACGAGAAAGGAAGTTTCGAACAACATGAATTTTACTGCGAAAGATGTTGCCGCCCTGCGTGAAAAGACCGGCTGCGGCATGATGGATTGCAAGAAGGCGCTGGCTGCTTCCGACGGCGACATGGACAAGGCCGTTGATTTCCTGCGGGAGAAGGGCCTGGCCGCTGCCGTGAAGAAGGCCGGCCGCATCGCCGCCGAGGGCGTGGCTTTTGCCGCCACCGATGAGACCGGCAAGGTGGCCGTGGCTATCGAGGTCAATGCCGAGACCGACTTCGTTGCCAAGAACGCCGAGTTCCAGGCTTTTGTCAAGACCTGCGCCGACACCGTGATCCACGAGGACCCTGCCGATGTGGAGGCTCTGCTGGCCACCAAGGCCTATGGCTCTGAGCAGACCGTGGATGAGCTCCTCAAGGAGAAGATACTCACCATCGGTGAGAACATCAAGGTCCGCCGGTTTGCCCGCCTGGAGGGCGCTGTCACCGCCTATGTCCACGGCGGCGGCCGCATCGGCGTCATCGCTCAGTTCGACACCACCCCGGAGATCGCCGCCACGGAGGGCTTCAAGACGTATGCCCACAACGTGGCCATGCAGATCGCCGCGCTGAATCCCGAGTTCCTGGACGAGGGCCATGTCCCGCCGGAGCGCAAGGAAAAGGAGAAGGCCATCCTCACCCAGCAGATCGTGGACGAGGGCAAGCCCGCCGCCATCGCCGAGAAGATCGTGGCCGGCCGCCTGAACAAGTTCTTCAAGGAGATCTGCCTGGTGGATCAGCAGTACGTCCAGGACAGCAAGCTCACCGTGGCCCAGTATACCGAGTCTGTGGCCAAAGAGCTGGGCGGTCCCATCCAGATCGCTGCGTACACCCGCTTTGAGAAGGGCGAGGGCCTGGAGAAGCGCGAGGAGAACTTCGCCGAAGAGATTGCCAAGATGGTCCAGTAAATTTCCCAACAAACCACGAGGAGCCGCCCAACGGGCGGCTCCTTTTCGTGTTATCCTTTCTTCCGGCGCACCGCTCCGGCGATCCATACCGTGAGCCCGGCGCTGAGGGCTTCGATCCCCAAATAGCAGACCAGGTAGAATCCGGTGTCCCCCCAGTCCATGCCGATGAGCGTCTTGGCCGACAGCAGGAACAGCCCCAAAAAGAGGACCGCATACCACCAGCGCTCCTTGGGCCGCAGCCCGGCGTAGATCCCCAGCCCCACCGCCGTGAGGGGGAAAAGCACCAGCAGCTCGATCACAAAGAAGGCAAAGGCGCCCGAGGGCGGCACCGTCCGCACGATCATCAACGGCAGCACGGTGGCGGAGATCAGCGTCAAGCACAGGGGAGTGAGGGCCTTTTTCATGGGGATCATCTACCTTTCCGGAAACTTTTTGGTTGGTGCGCACCGGCTGCATCCCGGGCAGTCCCCGCCGCAGCAGGTCTTTCCGGCTTTCCGGTCATGGTACAGCTTCCGTACCGCGAAAAACACGGCCACCAGAAGCAGCGCGCAGATCACAACAGTTGACATACCATCCCTCCTACACCAACAGCAGTCCGATGTGGTACACCGCGAAGGTCACCACCCAGGCCACCCCGATCTGAAATACCGCGGTCAGCAGGGTCCTGCGCCAGCTCTCGGTCTCCCGGTGGATCACCGCCAGGGTGGCGGCGCAGGGCACGTACAGCAGGGAGAAGGTCATCAGGGCGTAGGCGTTCAGCGCGCCGAACCCCAGAGCGGACAACGAGCCCTGCAGGGCGGTCATGCCCGCCGCGGAGTTGATGTTCCCGATCCCGAACAGGACCGCGCAGCTGGATACCACCACTTCCTTGGCCGACACCCCGGCGATGAGCGCTACCACCACCTGCCAGAAGCCCAGTCCGATGGGCTGGAAGAAGGGGACCACGAACCGCCCCAGCATGGATCCGAAGGTGACGCTCATTTCTTCCGAGTATCCCCCGGGACCGAAGTGCAGCAGGAACCACATGATGATGGACGCGATGAAGATGGTGGTGCCCGCTTTGGTCAGATAGTCCTTCACCTTTTCCCACACGTAGATCGCGATGGTCCGGGCGCTGGGGGATTTGTACTCCGGCAGCTCGATGAGCAGGGAAGAGGGATCTTCCTGTTTCCGGTCCCCCAAACGGATGAGGAACGCACAGAGCACCGCCACCGCCAAACCCAGCAGGTACATGGAGAAAGCGGCCAGCATGGCGTGCTCCGCAAAGAAGATGGACGAAAACAGCACATAGATGGGCAGCCGGGCGCTGCAGGACATAAACGGGGTGATGAGCATGGTCCGGTACCGGTCGTGCTTGTTTTCCAGCGTCCGGGTGGCCATGATGGCCGGCACCGTGCAGCCGAACCCCAGCACCATAGGGATGAACGCCCGGCCGGAGAGGCCCAGCCGCCCCATGATCCCGTCCATCACATAGGCGACCCGGGACATGTACCCGCTGTCCTCCAGAAAGGCCAGCGCAAGGAACAGGATGAAGATATTGGGCAAGAAGGTGAGGATCCCGCCCACCCCGGCGATGATGCCGTCCACCAGCAGGGAAATGGCCACCGGGGAGACGTGCAGGGCCGCCAGCCCCGCCCGGGCGCCGCCGGAAAGGAGCTCCAGGCCGGTCTCGAAGTACCCCTTGAGCCAGTCGCCCACCGAGAACGTCAGGAAGAACACCAGTGCCATGACCAGCAGGAAGATGGGCAGGCCCAGCACCGGGTGGGTCAGCAGCGTGTCGGCCCGGTCGGTGACGGCAGCTTTCCGGTCCCGGTTCACCAGCACCTCGCTGACGATCTCCTCGATGAAGTCGTATTTCTGGTTGATGATCTCCTTCTCATAGCTGCGGTCCAGAATGTCCGGGCAGTCCAGCGGGTACCGCTCCCGGATCTCCCGGTCGCCCTCCAGCAGCTTCACCGCATGCCACCGCAGGTTGACGATCTCCGGGTAGCTTTCCCGCAGCAGGGCGCTGAGCTGGTCGATCTTCTCCTCGATGTCCGGGCTGTACACCATGGCCAGCTTTTCATGCCGGGTCTGCTGGGTCACCGTCTCACCGGATTCGTCGTGGTGGTGGATCAGCGGCAGATCGCTGCCGCCGTCGGCATGGTGGGCCGCCGCGTGCATGAGGATGTCCAGCCCGGTCTTGCGCCGGGCCGACACCGGGATCACCGGGATCCCCAGCATTTCGGGCAGCCGGTGCAGGTCGATCTCCATGCCCCGCTTTTCCACGATGTCCATCATGTTCAGGGCCAGGATCACCGGCTTGCCCAGCTCGATGAGCTGGAGCGTCAGGTAGAGGTTCCGCTCCAGGGCCGAGGCGTCCGCCACGTCGATGATCACGTCCACCTCCGGGCCCAGGATGTACTGTCTGGTCACCTGCTCCTCCAGGGTATAGGAGGTCAGGCTGTAGGCGCCGGGCAGGTCCACCAGCTTGTACAGGTGATCGTGGAACTTAAAGCTGCCCTCTTTTTTCTCCACCGTGACGCCCGGCCAGTTGGCCACCTTCAGGTTGGCGCCGGTATAAGCGTTGAACAGCGTGGTCTTGCCGCAGTTGGGGTTGCCGGCGAACCCGATGGACAGGCTGTGCTCCATGTCAGTGGACCTCCTTTCCGCTCACGGTGATGTTCTCCGCGATCCGCCGCCCAATGGCGAACCGCGCCCCCCGCACATAGATGACCATGGCGCCGTGGGGCTTTTTCCGCAGCACCGTGACCGCGGTCCCTTCCAGAATGCCCAGCGCCTCCAGCCGGCGCTCCAGCGCCGTGGGCAGCTCCAGCCCGGAGACCCGATAGCTCTGTCCGGCCTCTCCTTCATGCAAAGTCATGTTGATCGCTCCCAATTCCCGCTTGTTCATGCCCCGATGGGGCGTTTCAGCCCTTGGCGTGCTCCTTTTCCGCCGCCTCGAACAGCCCGTTGATGTACGCCGCTCCCAGCGCCCGGTCGTAGAGGCCGTATCCCGGCCGGCCGGTCTCGCCCCAGATCATCCGCCCGTGGTCCGGCCGCACATATCCGTCAAAGCCGTTCTCCACCAGCGCCTTCACGATCCCGTACATGTCCAGGGAGCCGCACCGGCTCAGGTGGGCCCGCTCTTCAAAGCCGTCGGGCAGCAGCTGCACGTTGCGCAGGTGCACAAAGTGGATCCGGCCCATCTTTGCGTATTTGGCGGCCAATTTCACCACATCGTTCTTGGGGGAGCACCCCAGAGAGCCGCAGCACAGGGTCAGCCCGTTGTGGGGGTCATCCACCAGAGAGAGGAACCGGTCCAGATTGGCCTCGTCGGTGATGATCCGGGGCAGCCCGAAAATGCTCCAGCACGGGTCGTCCTCATGGATCGCCATGTGGATCCCCGCTTCGGCGGCCGCCGGGATCACCCGCTCCAAAAAGTACCGCAGGTTTTCCCACAGGTCCTCCTCGGTCCTCTCCCGGTACTGGGCCACCACGTCCCGGAGCTGCTCTCGTGTGTAGCTGGCGTCCCAGCCCGGCAGCGTCAGGTCGCTGTCCGAAGCCACCGGGTCCACGGCCTCGGCCTGCTGGGCGTAGTACACCAGGGAGGTGGACCCGTCCGGCAGGGGGTGGGCCAGGTCCGTCCGGGTCCAGTCGAACACCGGCATGAAGTTGTAGCAGACGCACCGCACCCCGGCCTCGCCCAGCCGCCGGAGGTTCTCGCAGTAGTTGGCGATGTAGGCGTCCCGGCTGGGCAGCCCCAGCTTGATGTCCTCGTGGACCGGCACGCTCTCGATGACTTCAAATTTCAGCCCGGCGGCCTCGGTCAGGGCCTTCAGCCGCGCGATGCTCTCCCGGCTCCACACCTGCCCCACGGGCACGTCGTACACCGCAGTGACGATGCTCTCCATCCCCGGGATCTGCCGGATCTGCTCCAGCGTCACCGGGTCGTCTTCTCCGTACCAGCGAAATGACAGCTTCATCCTCGTCCATCCTTTCGGCGCTTTGGTTTCCAGAAGATCATACCATACAACGGCCCGTCCCGCAAGGCTTTCCCGGGAAAAAACCCGCACCGGGCCGGAGATTCCCCGCAAAAGAAGCCCCGCCTCACCGGCGGGGCCGTTTCGGATCAGATCGTCTCGTACCCATGGGCTTCCTGCAGCATCATATCCTTGACCTTCATCAGCCGGATCTGGGTGGAGCGTTCGTTCTCGTCCAGCTTCATGGTGATATAGCGGATGTTCTCCTGCAATTCCGGGATCACTACGTGCTCCAGGGCGTTGACCCGCCGCCGGGTCTTTTCGATCTCCGCCGCCATGAGCTGGCACCCCTTTTCACATTCCGCCAGCCGCAGCATCTGGGGAAAGATATCCTGCAGCGACTGCACTGCCCCGTCCAGGTCTCCGCCGGTAAAGGCAAAGCCGTAGGAGAAGATGTCGTTCTGGTCCGGCGTCCGGGTCTTGAAGGTGAACTGAGGGATCTCCACGCTCATGACGTTCTCCACGCCGCATTCCAGGGAGACCCGCTGCTTGGGAGCCAGCAGCGCCGTGTTCATCACCGCGTCCTGGGAGCCCGCCCGGGCCAGCAGGAAATTCATGTTGGCGGCGCAGATGCCCGCCTCCACCTCTTCCCGCAGGCGGCGGTTCTCCCGCACCCGGTCCAAAAACTGCCGCATCAGCTCGTCCCGTTTGTCCTTGAGCAGCTTGTGCCCCCGGGTGGCGGTGGTCAGCTTCTTCTTGAGCCGGGTCAGCTCCATGCGGGTGGGATTGACTTGTGTACTGGCCATGCCGCCGTCACACCTTTCCGTAGTACTGGTCCAGCATCCGGTCGCTCACGCGCTTGAGCTCGCTCCTGGGCAGGATGGACAGCAGCTTCCATCCCAGGTCCAGCGTCTCCTCGATGTCCCGGTTGGCGGTGTACCCCTGGGAAACGTACTCCTCCTCAAAGGCGTCTGCAAACTGCGCGTACAGCTTGTCGATGTCCGTCAGCGCCGCTTCTCCCAGGACCACCATCAGCTCCTTGGCCTCCTTGCCCCGGGCATAGGCGGCGAACAGCTGGTTCATGGTGCTGGCGTGGTCCTCCCGGGTCTTGCCCTCGCCGATGCCCTTGTCCTTCAATCGGGACAGGGAGGGCAGCACGTCGATGGGCGGGGCGATGTTTTTCCGGTACAGCTCCCGGCTCAGGATGATCTGTCCCTCGGTGATATACCCCGTCAGGTCGGGGATGGGGTGGGTCTTGTCGTCCTCCGGCATGGACAGGATGGGGATCAGCGTGATGGACCCGTTCTTGCCCTTCTGCCGGCCCGCCCGCTCGTACAGTGAGGCCAGGTCGGTGTACATATAGCCGGGATACCCCCGGCGGCCGGGCACTTCCTTCCGGGCGGCGGAGACCTCCCGCAGGGCGTCGGCGTAGTTGGTGATGTCGGTGAGGATCACCAGCACGTGCATGTTCTTCTCAAAAGCCAGATACTCCGCGGCAGTCAGGGCCATGCGGGGCGTGGCGATGCGTTCCACGGCGGGGTCGTTGGCCAGGTTCACGAACATCACCGTGCGGTCGATGGCTCCCGTCTCCCGGAAGCTCTGGATGAAGTAGTCCGACTCCTCAAAGGTGATGCCCATGGCCGCGAACACCACCACAAAGGGCTCCGTGGTGCCCCGCACCTTGGCCTGCCGGGCGATCTGCGCCGCCAGCTGGGCGTGGGGCAGGCCGCTGGCGGAGAAGATGGGCAGCTTCTGCCCGCGCACCAGGGTGTTCAGCCCGTCGATGGCGGACACCCCCGTCTGGATGAACTCCTGGGGATAGTTCCGGGCGGCGGGGTTCATGGGCAGCCCGTTGATGTCCGCCCGCCGGTCGGGCAGGATCTCCGGCCCCCCGTCGATGGGCCGGCCCAGTCCGTCAAAGACCCGGCCCAGCATGTCTTCCGACACCCCCAGCTCCATGCTCCGTCCCAGAAAGCGCACCTTGGCGCTCTCCAGGTTGATGCCCGTGGAGCTCTCGAACAGCTGGACCAGGGCGTTGCCCTCGTTGATCTCCAGCACCTTGCACCGGCGCTTTTCGCCGTTGGTCAGTTCGATCTCCGCCAACTCGTCATAGGCCACGTTCTCCACGTTCCGCACCAGCATCAAGGGGCCGGCCACTTCCTGGATCGTGCGATATTCCTTGGGCATCAGAAGTCCTCCTTTTGTGCTTTGGCCTCGTCCAGCTCCCGGTCCAGCTGGGCGTTGATCTCGTCATACACCCGCTTCACGTCCTCGGGCAGCGTGTACTTGAACCGGCCGATCTGTTCCCGCACCGGCAGCGCGATGAGCTTTTCCACGCTCACGCCCTCGTTCAGGGCGGCCAGGGCCTTGTCGTAATAGCCGGTGATCAGCAGCAGCATGTCCCGCTGCTTCTCCAGGGGGGTGTACGTGTCCACCTCGTCAAAGGCGTTCTGGTGCAGGAAATCCTCGCGGATGGACCGGGACGCCTCCAGCTTCAGCCGGTCCGGGGCGCTCAGCGCGTCCATGCCCACCAGCTGGACGATCTCATCCAGCTCCGCCTCGTCCTGCAGCAGCCGCATGATCTTGGTCCGCAGCGCCGACCAGTCCGCCGCCACGTTCTTGTTGAACCACGGCCCGATGGTGTCCAGATACAGCGAGTAGCTGGTCAGCCAGTTGATGGCCGGGAAATGCCGTTTGTAGGCCAGGGAGGAATCCAGGCTCCAGAACACCTTCACGATGCGCAGCGTGGCCTGGCTCACCGGCTCGGAGATATCGCCGCCCTGGGGCGACACCGCCCCGATGACCGACAGCGCGCCTTCCCGGTCCTCCTGTCCCAGGGCTACCACCCGGCCCGCCCGTTCATAGAACTGCGCCAGCCGGCTGCTCAGATATGCGGGATAGCCTTCCTCGCCGGGCATCTCCTCCAGCCGGCCGGACATCTCCCGCAGGGCCTCGGCCCACCGGGAGGTGGAGTCCGCCATCAGCGCCACAGAGTACCCCATGTCCCGGAAATATTCCGCGATGGTGATCCCCGTGTAGATGCTGGCCTCCCGGGCCGCCACCGGCATGTCGGAGGTGTTGGCGATGAGCACCGTCCGCTTCATCAGGGAGTACCCGGTCTTGGGGTCGGTGAGCTCGGGGAACTCGTTGAGCACGTCGGTCATCTCGTTGCCCCGTTCGCCGCAGCCGATATACACCACGATGTCCGCATCCGCCCACTTGGCCAGCTGGTGCTGCACCACGGTCTTGCCGCTGCCAAAGGGCCCGGGCACCGCCGCCACGCCGCCCTTGGCGATGGGGAACAGGGTGTCGATGACCCGCTGTCCCGTGATCAGCGGCATCTCCGGCGACAGCTTCCGCTGATAGGGCCGGCCCCTCCGCACGGGCCACTTCTGCATCAGCCCCACGGGGATCTCCTTCCCGTCCGGGCCGGTGAGCACCGCCACCGTGTCCGTGATCTTCTTTTCCCCGGCGTCGATGGACTTCACCGTGCCCTGCACCCCGGGGGGCGCCATGATCTTGTGGGACACGATCTCCGTCTCCTGCACGGTGCCCAGCACGTCGCCGCCGGTCACCGCATCCCCGGGCCGCACGCAGGGCACGAAGTCCCACACCCGGTCCCGGCTCAGAGAGGCCACCTCCACGCCGCGCTGCAGGTTGTTGCCGGAAATGGCCATGATGTCCGCCAGAGGCCGCTGGATGCCGTCGTAAATGTTCCCGATGAGCCCGGGCCCCAGCTCCACGCTCATGGGCTCGCCGGTGGATTCCACCGGGGCGCCGGGCGCCAGGCCGGAGGTCTCCTCATAGACCTGGATGGAAGCCTCGTCCCCGTGCATCTCGATGATCTCACCGATGAGCCGGCTGGAGCTGACCCGCACCACGTCGAACATGTTGGCGTCCCGCATCCCTCTGGCGATGACCAGGGGCCCGGCCACCTTCTTGATGGTACCACTACTCATGATCCGTCACCTGTCTTCTCCAAAAAAGTAAGTTGTCCGTTTTCCCGTGTCAATTTGGGGGTCAAGCGTCCCCGTCGGTAAAGATGATATCCGAGCCCACGGCCTGCTCCACCGAGCGCTTCACCCGGGCGATGCCCAGGCCGGTGTTGCCCACCACCCCGGGGATGGGGATGATGGCCGGGAGCCGCTGCTCCTCATACCGGCTCAGCTCCTCGGGCAGCTGGGCCGCCAGCGCCTCGGTGATGTAGATCACCGCGAATTCCTGCTCGCACAGGTTCCGCAGGGTCCGGCGTCCCGCCTCCGCGTCCTCCACGGGGAAGACCTCCAGCCCCAGGGCCGCAAAGCCGTAGATGCTGTCCCGGTCCCCCAGTACCGCAATCCTATACATACGTGTCCCTCAGCCTTTCCCGGACCGTCTCATCGGGCAGGCGGTTGAGCTTGCCCGACAAAAGGATCCGCACCGTGCCGATCTCGCTGCGTCGCGCCAGCACATAGGCCAGCAGCGGCCCCAGGGTGAAGGGGTTGGATTTCTGCTCCTTCATCCGGTCGAGGATCCGGTCGTCGCACCACTTTTCAAACGCGGAATAAGAGCCCTTCAGCGCCTCGGCAGCCGGGGCGTAGGGGGTCGTTTCCAGCTCGTCGAAAAATTCTGCCTGTCCCCGGGCGGCGGCTTGCGCCAGCCGCTGGGTGTCCAGCCCCGGGCAGGGGGCCAGGGCCTCGGCGAAAAACGCCGGGGATTTCCCCGTCCGGCAGCCCCGGGCCGCGATCTTGATGTCCGTGGTGGCGATGAGCTCCCGGGCGTAGTCCTCCAGCGCGGGGACCCCGCTTGCCCGGGCCGCCGCCAGCACGTCCTCCAGGCACGCCCGGTCCAGGATCACATCGCACCGCTGGCCGTCCTGTTCCTGCAAAAGCGCCTTATACGCCCGTTCGCCGGGGATCCCCAGTTCCGTGGGCAGCGCCGCGAAATCGTTTTCCCGCACGCAGCGCAGCAGCTCCTGGGGCTCCGCCCGGAACCCCGGCAAGAACACGTCCTTGGGCTCTGCGCCCGTCACCACGCATTTGATGGCCGCCTTCAGGTTGTTGAAGTCCCCGGGCCCCTTCAGCACCCGGAGGAACGCTTCATCCTGGGTCAGCTCGCCGATGAACGCCCAGGTCTTTTCCTCCTCCGCGGCCAGGATCGCCTCCGGGCCGGCGGCCTCCGGGCTGCCCCAGCCCCGGTCCCGCAGCTGCCGAAGGACCTCCTCCGGGCTGCGGCAGGCCATCAGCTGGTCGACGTCCTGTTTCGAGAGCAGGGACAGCTCTCGCGCGCGCACCCGCGCCACGGCGTAGATATAGTCTTCGCTCATGGATGCCCTGCCTTCCTTTCCGAAAAACTCATGCCTCCGGCGGGAACAGGATCCCGCCGCACAGGTCCCGCAGCCGGCTCTCCTCGGCCTCGAACACCGCCGCAAAGGAGCCGTTCACGTCCACGCCCCCGTGGCTGAGCAGGAACCCGCTCTCCAGGTCGCAGGGCTCGGGGGACAGGGTCACGTTCCCCTGGGGGTCCGCAGCCTGCAGCCACCCCTTGGGCAGCCGCCCCAGGTCCCGTTCATTGAACCGGATCACCGCGCCCTGGGGGGCCTCCGCCTTGAGGAACAGGGCGGTCAGCGCCGCGAAGTACACCTCGTCCGGCGCCTCCTCCAGCTCCCGGCGGGTGCGCTCCAGCGTCTGGGCGATGAGCGCCTGCTTGGCCGCCAGCAGCTCGTTGCGCTTTTTCAGCTGCGCCGCAGAGACGGCCCGGGCGGTCACGTCCGCGGCCTCTCTCCGGGCCTCCTCCCGGGCGGCCTGGGTGTCGGCCTCGGCCTGGGCCTGGGTCTGGGCCAGCAGGGCGTCCGCCTGGCGTCTTGCGTCCGCCAGCAGGCTCTCTGCTTCCTGCCGGGCCTCCTCGCCGATCTGCCCCAGGATCTTTTCCAAAGCCGTCATGGTTCACAAACTCCTTCCGAAGCTCACAGATTCAGCCCGCCGATGCTGGCGATGGACAGGATGGAGATCAGCAGCGCCAGCACGGCATAGGTCTCCACCATGGCGGGGAAGATCATGGCCTTGCCGAACTGGTCGGGCTTTTTGGCCACCAGGGCGATGCTGGACACCGAGGCCTTGGCCTGCCATTTGGCGGAGATCATCCCCACGATGGCCATGGGCAGGCACCCGGCCAGATACAGCAGCCCCTTGGCCAGGCTCACGTCGGCGCTGCCGCCCAAAATGCCGATCTGGGTCAGGGTGACGAAGCCGATGAGCAGCCCGTAGATGCCCTGGGTGCCGGGCAGCAGCTGCAGCACCAGCACCTTGCCGAACTTGCCGGGGTCCTCGGTGACCACCCCGGCGGCGGCCTGGCCGGTCATGCCCACGCCGATGGCCGAGCCGATGCCGCCCATCAGGGCCGCCAGCACCGCCCCCAGCAGGGCAAAGACGATGCCCAGGGTGTTCCAGTCAAAGGAGACGCTTTCCAAGAGAGTCGACAGATCGTTCACGTTGCTCATGTTACTTTTCCTCCGTAAATTTAAAGGTTTTGGTGTGTGCGGCGAAGGGCTGGAATTTCCTGCCGCCGCCCTCATAGAACTTGCCGAAAAATTCCACGTACTGCAGGCGGTTGGTGTGCACATAGGCCCCCAGCACGTTGATGGCCAGGTTCATGGTGTGTCCGATGACGAACGCCACCGTGAAGAAGATCGCGCCGCCCACGCCCCCGCCCAGCATGCTGCCCAGCTGGTTGAACACGTTGGCGATGACCCCCGTGGCCAGCCCCAGGGCCAGCAGCCGGGAGTAGGACAGGATGTCGCTGAGATACCCGGAGATGTTGTAGAGCCCGTACAGGCCCTTGAGCAGCCGTTTCCCCGGGTTTTTGCTCTCCCGTCCCGCCGTGAGCACGATGCCCACCGCGCCCACTCCGGCGAACACCGCCGCCGTGGTCCCCACCCAGCCGGGCAGGGTGAAGGAGAGGCTCATCATGTTCCGGAACATCTCCGTGGAGAGCAGCAGCAAGATCAGCCCGCCCACCAGGAAGTACCAGAACACCGTGTCGTACAGCGCATCCGCGAACCGTTTCCGCCGGATGAGCAGATAGGCCTGCACGCCCAGTCCGGTGAACAGGTGGAGGATCCCCAGCAGGAAGGAAAACAGCAGCAGCCGCATGGGGTCGTCCAGGGGCACGAACCACACCGCAGGCACGGTGATCTCGGTGTGGAAGAACGTCCGGGCGATGACGGGGATGGCGTCCCCGAAATAGCTGCCGAACAGCACGCCCCAAAAGGTGGTGGAGATGCCGCAGAACAGGAACATGGTCAGGCTCTTCCGCAGGCTCTCCTCGATGTTTTTGAATTTGAGCAGGATCAGGCCGCAGCCCAGCACCATCAGCAGCCCGTAGGCCGCGTCGGAGAGCATCAGCCCGAACAGGACGTAGTAGAACAGCGCCACCACCGGGGCGGGGTCCGTCTCCTGCCGGCCGGGCAGACTGTAGCCTTCCACCACGCCCTCCACCGGGGCGGCCAGGGGCCCGTTTTTCAGCTTCACCGGGGGATCTTCGTCCTCCCGGGGGTCCCGCAGCTCCACGCAGGCGCCAAAGTCCTCCTCCAGCGCCCGGCCGAGGGCCTCCGCGTCCTCGGCGGGGACGTAGCCCGTCACCTGGAACACGTGGGGGCTCTGCCACAGGTCCCCCAGGACCCGGTATTTTTCCGCCCGCATGGCGTAGTAATCCGCCGCGAACAGCAGCTCCTGCCGCCGGTCGGCCAGGGAGCAGAGCTCCTGCCGGGCGGCTTCGGCGTCGGCCAGGGCCTCGTCCCGCTGCCGGGTGAGCTCCTTTGCCCTCTCTCCGGGGGGCAGCCGGGGCGGCGAGGCGGGGTAGGTGAAGCCCATGGCCCGCAGTGCGCTCTCCACCTGCAGGCCGTAGCGGCCGTGGCAGACGGCGAACACGCAGGTCTGGCTGGTCCCGGAGCTGATGACCTCCACCTCCACGGCGGGCACCTGGGGCAGGGCCGCCGCCAGCCGGGACTGGATCTCCCCGGCAGTGAGGGCCTCCGGGAAGGAGCCGATGAACACGCTGGTCTTTTCCGTGCCGATGGACCGCATGGAGATGTCCAGGGGCAGCCAGGGCTCCAGGGCCTCCAGGCCGGCGGCGCAGCGCTGGGCCTCGGCCTTGCCGTCGTCCATGCGCTTGCCCAGGGCCAGGATGCGGGAGGCCAGCCGGGCGGTGTCCCCGGCGGCGTCCACGGTCTGCCGGTACCGTTCCCCGGTGATGGGTTCCCGGCCCCGGAGCACCGCGGGCAGGCCCTTGGCCGGGGGCGAAACGCTGTCCAGTAGGGCCGCCGCCTGGGTGAGGGTGCGGACGTTTTTTTCGAACGTCTGCCGGGCGGACCCGGTGTCGGTCTTTTCAAACAGGGGCTGGGCTTTTTTCGGCGTGTCGATCTCCAGCACGCCCTTGCGCTGCAGCAGCTCCAAAATGGCTTTGCGGTGGGTCTTCAGCGCGTAAACGCTCATTCGCTTCATTTTCAGTACCGCCAAGAGCCTCTACGCCTCCTTTTCCCCGTCTGTGGGGAGTTGTTCTCCCAAGATCTGCAGCCTGATCTGCCGGGCGGCCTGCCGGGCGCCGGCCTGCGCTTGGGCGGCCAGCTGCTCCCGCTGGGCCCGAGTTTCGGCCTGGGTGGCCGCGGCCAGGGCTTCTCCCTGCCGGCGGGCCTCCTCCAGCAGCTGCTCTCGCTCCCGGGCCGCCTGCTGGGCGGCCTCCTCCCGGAGCCGGCGGGCCTGCTCCCGGGCCGCGGAGAGGATGCGCTCGCTCTCGTCCCGGGCGGCCTGGACGGTCTGCTTGGCCTGGGCCTCCGCCTCGCTGATGGCCTGCATGGTTTCCTTTGCCAATCCTGCCTTCACCTCCTGCGATGGGTGCACAAGACGTCGTTGTTTCGGGCGGTCATCCGCCCGCCGGTCCGAAGACCGTTCAAACACCAAGTATACACTTTTTCGGCGGAAAAGTCAAATGTATAAAACGTGTATAAATGCCGTATAGCGGTGAATAAACCGGGGGTTTGGGTGAATAGCGGAGGGGTTTTCCCGGCTTTTGGGCGCGCAGCGCACTTTTTTGAAGATTTTGTAAAATTTTTTTGCGCCCCGGGCGGGGCGGCCCGGGGGCGGGGACCGGGCCGGAAGGGGGCAAAAAGGGGGGTGGAACGTGCCGGAAGTCCTCAAAAAGGGGGGTGAAAGGTGAAGGAAGGGGGAAGGAAGGGGTGGGGGAAAGGGGTGCCGTCTCGCGGAGGGTTGGGCATGTCCTTGGCCCAACCCTCCCTTTTGCGGAGCAAAAGCGCCTGCGCCGAAGGCGCAGGCGGCGAGACGGGGGAGGCGGGTGGGGCGGGCGAGATGGAATTTTTGGTGGGGCTGGGTTGAGTTCCGGCGAGTTCAAAGGCGGAATTGAGCGGGCTGGAGCTGGGAAAAGTAGGGGTTTTGGTGGGGTTCGTGCAGGTTGGGAGTTTTTGGGGAAGGTTGCGGGAAACGGAAACTGATGGGCGCGACTACTCGCTTTTTTCCCAGTAGGCGTCAGCGCGGAACGCGCGATGCGCGACTTGCCCTGCCCCGGCAGGGGCCGCGACTTGGCCAGTCCGGCCACGGACCGGCCACGGACCGGGCCACCGGCGGGCGAAAGGTGCAGGAAGTCCTCAAAAACGGGGGTGAAAGAGGCAGGAACGGGACAAAAAGGGGGGTTAAAACGGACAGGAAGGGAAAAATGGGCACGAAAAAAGGGCGGCTGAGGAGCCGCCCTTTGGGGTCACGGGATCATTCAGCGGCGCTGGAGGCGGGAGCCTCGGAGCTGTCGCTTTCGGGGGTGGAAGCGGTCTCGGTGCTGCCGGTGGTGCCGGTGGTACCGGCGCCGTCCTCCGTGGAGAGGGTGCCGTTGCGGTTGCTGTCGTCCACCAGGGAGGAGATCTTCACCCGGTCGATGGCCTTCTGGTTGATCTCGATGCCGTCCATCTGGGCGGCCGCGGCGGCCACGTCGTCGTAGAAGGCATCGCCCCGCAGGAGATAGAGCAGATCGTAGCGCTGGGTCTCATCGGCGGCGTAGTCCTCGTAGCCCTCGGCCACGGGGAGCTTGTGGATGACGAAGTAGTAGCCGCTGCCCTCCACGGCCCGGGTCTCGTCGTCCTTCATGTCGGCCAGGGCGGTGGAGAAGGTGGTGCTCAGCTCGTCGGAACGGGCGGCCTGGGGGGCGGTGTAGGTGCTCTCGGCATCCTCGCCGCCAAAGTTGCCGGCGTAGCGCTCAGCGGCCTCCTCCAGGGTGAGCTCGCCTTTGGTGACGGAATCGGCGTAGGACTCCAGCTGGTCCACCCGCATCTGCTTGTCCTCGTCGGAGAGGTCTACCGTGGCGCCGTCCTCGTCCACATCGGACATGGCGGCGTAGAAGTACTCGTAGCGGACGTAGTTCTCCACGAAGTAGTCCTTCAGCTCGTCCTCGGGGACCTCCTGCTCGCCGCCCTTGTCGTAGATCGCGGCGAAGAGCTTGTCCGCCATGAGGCCGTAGCGGCCGAAGGCCAGGGAGAAGGATTCCTGGGAGATCCCGTGGGACTCCATGATGTCCTTATAATAGGCCCAGTTGGAATCGGTGAGGGAGTCGATATAGTCCTCGTCGTCGGCGGTGAGGGCAAGGCCCCGCTGGGCGCACTGGTCCTCCACATAGAAGAAGCTGCGCAGGGATTCCATGGCCTTGTTCTTGATCCAGTCTTCGGCGGTGGAGCCCTCCAGGGGGGTCTTGAGGACCTCCTGGTCGGTGGGGACCAGGCTCATGGCCTCCACGTAGGCGCTGTTGAGGTAGTAGATGTATCCGCCGATGGGGAGGGTGACGTCGCCGGAGCGGGCCGCCCAGGCGTTGTTTTCGCTGTAGCAAGCATCCAGGCTCAGGCAGAGCAGGACCGCCAGGGCCAGGGCAAGGAGCTTTTTCAGGGTGTTTCGCATGGGGATCATACCTTTCGTCTTTCGTTGGATTGTGGACTGAACGGGAGCTATTATACTCCCTTTTTCGGGATTTGTCTACCGGTATTCCGGGAAATTCATCAAAACTTCACTTTGCGGGGGCCTCGCCCATGACGGAGAGGACCTGGGACAGGACGGGGAGGGGAGGCTCCCCCAGGAGCTTGACGCTGATGTAGGGACGGCTGCCGGCGGAGAGCATGACCCGGGGACCCATGGCCCGGATGAGCCGGCCCACTTCCTCCACGGCGAAGGTCTTTTTGTAGAGCAGCAGCGCGGCGCCCTGCTGCTTGACCTCGGTGACGCCGAGACTGGCGGCGGTGTTGCGCAGGAGGGCCACCTCCAGCAGGCCGCGGACGGCGGCGGGGGGCTCGCCGAAGCGGTCGATGAGCTCGTCGGTGACGTCCAGGGCGTCGGCCTCGGTGCGGACCTCGGCGATGCGGCGGTAGATGTCCAGGCGCTGCTGGAGGCTCTCGATGTAGCTCTCCGGGATGTGGGCCTGGATCTGGACGTCCACGAGACATTCCTCGTCTACGGGCCGTTCGGGCTCCTCGCCCTTCATGAGGGAGACGGCCTCGCTGAGCAGGCGGACGTAGAGGTCGTAGCCCACGGCCTCCATGTGGCCGTGCTGCTCGCCGCCCAGGATGTTGCCGGCGCCCCGGATCTCCAGGTCCCGCATGGCGATCTTGAAGCCGGAGCCGAACTCGGTGAACTCCCGGATGGCGGAGAGGCGCTTTTGGGAGATGTCCGAGAGGACGCGGTTGGCGGGGTAGGTGAGGTAGGCGTAGGCCCGGCGGGTGCTGCGGCCCACCCGGCCCCGGATCTGGTGGAGCTGGGAGAGGCCCATGCGCTGGGCATTCTCGATGATGAGGGTGTTCACGTTGGGCACGTCCACGCCGGTCTCCAGGATGGTGGTGCACACCAGGACGTCGATCTCGTGGTCCAGCAGGCGGCGCCACACCTCGGAGAGCTCCTCCTCGGGCATCTGGCCGTGGCCCACCCCCACCCGGGCCTCCGGGAGGTTCTGGGCGATGCGGGCGGCGGTGCGGTCGATGGAGGCCACGTCGTTGTGGAGGTAGTACACCTGGCCGCCCCGGCGCAGCTCCCGGCGGATGGCATCGTAGACCACGCCGGCGTCGTACTCCATGACGTAGGTCTGGACGGGGTGGCGGTCCTGGGGGGCCTCCTCGATGACGGACATGTCCCGGATGCCGGAGAGGGCCATGTTCAGGGTGCGGGGGATGGGGGTGGCGGAGAGGGTGAGCACGTCGCAGCTTTTGGACAGGGCCTTGAGCTTCTCCTTTTGGGCCACGCCGAAGCGCTGCTCCTCGTCGATGATGAGCAGGCCCAGGTCCTTGAAGGCCACGTCCTTGCCCACCAGCCGGTGGGTGCCCACCACGATGTCGATGCTGCCCCGCTTCACCTTTTTGAGGATCTCGGCCTGCTGCTTGGGGGTGCGGAATCGGGACAGGAGCTCCACGTCCACGGGGAAGCCCTCCATGCGGCGCTGGATGGTCTGGTAGTGCTGGAAGGCCAGGATGGTGGTGGGGACCAGGATGGCGCACTGCTTGCCGGCGGTGACGCACTTGAAGGCCGCCCGCAGGGCCACCTCGGTCTTGCCGAAGCCCACGTCTCCGCACAGGAGGCGGTCCATGGGCACGGGCTTTTCCATGTCGTCCTTGATCTCGCTGACGCAGCGCAGCTGGTCCTCGGTCTCCTCGAATTCGAAGCGGGACTCGAAATCCCGCTGCCACTCGCCGTCCGGGGGGAAGGCGAAGCCCTTTTCCTGGGCCCGGGCGGCGTAGAGCTGGATCAGGTCCTTGGCGATGTCCTTCACCGCCGAGCGGACCCGGGCCTTCTGTTTCTGCCACTGGTCCCCGCCCAGGCGGCTCAGGCGCAGGTCAGCGTCCTCCCGGGGGCCAATGTATTTGGAGACCATGTCCAGCTGGGTGACGGGGACGTAGAGGGTGTCGCCCCGGGCGTAGCGGACCTTGATGTAGTCCTTGATCACGCCGTTCATCTCCAGCTTGTGGATGCCTTGGAACACGCCGATGCCGTGGGCCGAGTGGACCACGGGGTCGCCGGGGGAGAGCTCGGAGAGGGAGGAGATCTCCCGGCTGTTTTTGTCCCGCTTCGCCTTGCGGGTGCGGGCCGCGGCGGTGCGGCCCTGGCTGAGCAGGGCAAAGCCGGCGTCGGGGAGATCCATGCCGGCGGTGAGGGAGCCCAGGGTCACGGTGACGGTGCCCTTCTGCAGGGTGACGGGGTCCGGGATGAAGGCGGCGGGCAGGCCCAGCTCCTTGAGCTCCGCCGCCAGGGAAGCGGCGGCCTTTTCGCCCCCGGCCAGGACCACGCAGGCCCGGCCGGACTCCAGCAGGGGGGAGAGGTCCTCTTTGAGCAGGGACACGCCCCCGCCCCAGACGGGGAGCTGCCGGACGGTGAAGTTGGTGAGGGTGCGCAGGGGGATCTCGTAGGAGCCCCGGGCGAAGACATCGAAGAAGAGGGCGGGGGTCTGCTGGGCCCGGGAGAGGGCGTAGGTCCAGTCCTCGGTGAAGGTGTCCAGGCCCTTGCACAGCACGCCCTGGGCCAGCAGGTCGGGGAGGTCCTGGCTCCACTGGACCTGAGTGGTGCGCACGCGCTCTTTTAGGCGGCTGCCCTCGGAGAAGAAGAGGAGGGAATCGGCGGGGGAGAAGTAGTCGAAAAGGGTGGCCCGGGCGGGATAGACCAGGGAGATGAATTTGTCGATGGAGCGGGGGACGAGGCCGTTTCGCAGTTTGTCGGCCTCGGCCAAGAGGACCTCCCGGGCCTTGGGCGCGGTCTTGCCCCGCAGGCCGACGGCCAGCTTGTCGATCTTCTTGGCGAGGAGCACGGGGTCGGCGGGGATGACCTCCACGCAGGGGGCCAGGGTGACCGCATCCAATGGCTCGGTGCGGCGCTGGGTCTCGGGATCGAACCGGGAGAGGGAGTCGACCTCGTCGCCCCAGAACTCCACCCGGACGGGGGCGGGGCTGCCGGGGGAAAAGAAATCCACGATGCCGCCCCGGCGGCCGAACTGGCCGGGGCCCTCGATCTGCTCCTCCCGGGTGTAGCCGCAGCGCACCAGGGCAGCCAGCAGGTCCTCGGGGGGGAGCTCCTGCCCCGGAGACAGGGTGAACAGCCGCTGGGAGAGCTCCCCGGGGCCCATGGTGTATTGCAGGGCGGCGTCGATGCAGGACACGATGCAGTCACATTCCCCGGAGAGCAGCCGGGAAAGGGCCTCGATGCGCAGGCGTTCGTACTCGTGGGAGACGCCGGCAGCGTCCCGGAGGCCGAAATCCCGCAGGGGATAGAACACGGGGCGCCGGCCCAGGGCGGTGAGGTCTTCGGTGAAGCGCTGGGCCTCGGCCTCGTCGGCGGCCAGCACCAGGGCCTTTTTGCCGGAGGACTCCAGCAGCGCGGCGATGAGGGCGCACTTGTGGATCCCGGAGAGCCCCGTGGCGGCGGCGGGCAGCGCCCCCCGGGCGACGGCGGTCTCCAGGGAGAGGTATTCCGGGGAACGGGAAAGGGCGGGTCGGATGAAACGCATAGGGCCTCCTGTCAGTTGAAAAGCGCCATGGCCTGTTCGATCTCCCCACGGACGATGAGCTTTGCGGCATGGACGGCGTTGTCCAGGGCGGGGTCCAGGGCTTTGCGGTCCGACGGGGAGAAGGCGGAGAGGACCCAGTCGGCCAGGTCGTAGTCGGGATGGGGCTTTTGGCCCACGCCGATCTTCACCCGGGGGAACTGGTCCGAGCCGGTGAGATAAATGATGTTCTTCATGCCGTTGTGGCCGCCGTCGCTGCCCTTGCGGCGGACCCGCAGCCGCCCGGGATCCAGGTTGATGTCGTCGAAGAGGATCAGGGTGCGCTCCGGGGGCAGGTGATAAAACGCCATGGCCTCCTGGACGGACTGGCCGCTGAGGTTCATGAACGTGGTGGGCTTGAGTAGGAGGACCTTTTGGTCCCCCAGGCGGGCCTCTCCCGTGAGGCCCTTGAAGCGGATCCGGCGGATCTCGCAGCCCAGGTCTCCGGCCAGGCGGTCCAGGGCCAGATAGCCCGCGTTGTGCCGGGTGTTCTCATAGGGTTTGCCGGGGTTGCCCAGGCCCACGATGAGAAAGTCGATGGGGCCGGGGACGGCTTTTTTCAGGGGAAAACGAAGCATGGCGACTCCTTTCGGAACGATGGGATGGGCGGCCCGCTCCTGGGCACGCCTACAGGCGGGCAGGGATGCTCCCGGCCCGCTGAATTTTTTGGAATGGGTTTGCAGTCTATTATGCCAGCATTTTTCGGATTTTTCAAGGGGAAATTTCCAGGGGAACGTGAGAAAAACCGACGGGAGCCGCCGGGAGGGCGGGCCGGTGGGAGAGACGGGCGGCGGAAAGAACGAAAAAATTTTAAAATCTTCCGATTTGGGTATAGCTTTTTTCGGAAATCTTTGGTATAATTTGCCTTGGACAAACCGTCTGTCTGTGCGGCGCAGTGCACCGGGACGGTCTCCTTTGCTGTGAAAAAGAGGGGAGTCCGAAGGAAAATCAGCAAATTTTTGTAGGAGGTAATACCCATGAGCCACAAGTATGTCTACCTGTTCAGCGAAGGCGATGCGAACATGCGGGAGCTTCTTGGCGGCAAGGGCGCGAACCTGGCCGAAATGACCAAGATCGGTCTGCCCGTACCCCAGGGCTTCACCATCTCCACCGAGGCCTGCACCCAGTATTATGAGGACGGCCGCCAGATCAACCCTGAGATCCAGGCGCAGATCATGGAGTACGTGGGCAAGATGGAGGAGATCACCGGAAAGAAGTTCGGCGACAAGGAGAACCCGCTGCTGGTCTCCGTGCGTTCCGGCGCCCGTGCGTCCATGCCCGGCATGATGGACACCATCCTGAACCTGGGCCTCAACGAAGAAGTGGTGGAGGTCATGGCCAGACAGTCCGGCAACCCCCGGTGGGCCTATGACTGCTATCGCAGATTCATCCAGATGTACTCCGATGTCGTCATGGAAGTGGGCAAGAAGTATTTCGAAGAGCTCATCGACGAGATGAAGGAGAAGCGCGGCGTCACCCAGGATACCGAGCTGACCGCGGAGGACCTGAAGGAGCTGGCCGAGCAGTTCAAGGGCGAGTACAAGGCCAAGATCGGCGAGGAGTTCCCCACCGATCCCGTGGAGCAGCTGATGGGCGCAATCAAGGCCGTGTTCCGTTCCTGGGACAACCCCCGCGCCAACGTTTACCGCATGATGAACGAGATCCCCTATTCCTGGGGCACCGCTGTCAACGTGCAGATGATGGCCTTCGGCAATATGGGCGATGACTGCGGCACCGGTGTTGCCTTTACCCGCGACCCCGCCACCGGCGAGAAGAAGCTGATGGGCGAGTTCCTGACCAACGCCCAGGGCGAAGACGTGGTGGCCGGCGTGCGCACGCCCATGCCCATCGCGCAGATGGCTGAGAAGTTCCCCGAGGCCTTTGCACAGTTCCAGACCGTGTGCAAGACCCTGGAGGATCACTATAAGGACATGCAGGACATGGAGTTCACCGTGGAGCACGGCAAGCTCTACATGCTGCAGACCCGGAACGGCAAGCGTACCGCCACTGCCGCCATCAAGATCGCCTGCGATCTCATCGACGAGGGCATGAAGACCGAGGAAGAGGCCCTGCTGATGATCGATCCCAAGCAGCTGGACGCGCTGCTGCATCCCCAGTTCGATCCCGAAGCGCTGAAGGCGGCCACCCCCGTGGCCAGCGCCCTGGCCGCTTCTCCCGGAGCTGCCTGCGGCAAGATCGTCTTCTCTGCTGAGGACGCCGTGGAGCAGGGCAAAAAGGGCGAGAAGGTCGTTCTGGTCCGTCTGGAAACTTCTCCCGAGGACATCGAGGGCATGAACTATGCCCAGGGGATCCTCACCGTGCGCGGCGGCATGACCAGCCACGCGGCCGTTGTGGCCCGGGGCATGGGCACCTGCTGTGTCTCCGGCTGCGGCGCCATCAAGATGGACGAAGCCAACAAGAAGTTCGAGCTGAATGGCCGCACCTATCATGAGGGCGACTATATCTCCCTGGACGGCACCACCGGCAACATCTACGGCGAGGCTATCCCCACCGTGCCCGCCTCCACCACCGGCGGCTACTTCGGCCGGATCATGGAGCTCTCGGACAAGTACCGTCAGCTGCAGGTGCGCACCAATGCCGACACCCCGCGGGACGCCAAGCAGGCTGTGGCCTTCGGCGCCGAGGGCATTGGCCTGTGCCGTACCGAGCACATGTTCTTTGATCCCGACCGCATCGCGGCCATCCGCGAAATGATCTGCTCCGACACCGTGGAGCAGCGCAAGGCCGCGCTGGCCAAGCTGGAGCCCATGCAGCAGGGCGACTTTGAGAAGCTGTATGAGGCGCTGGAAGGCAAGCACGTGAACATCCGCTTCCTGGATCCGCCGCTGCACGAGTTCGTTCCCACCGAGGAGAAGGATATCGAGCTGTTGGCCCACACCCAGGGCAAGACTGTGGAAGACATCAAGGCCATCATCTCCAGCCTGCATGAGTTCAACCCCATGATGGGCCACCGCGGCTGCCGTTTGGCCGTGACCTATCCCGAGATCGCCGAGATGCAGACCGAGGCCGTCATCAAGGCTGCCATCAACGTGAACAAGGCCCATCCCGACTGGCACATCGTGCCCGAGATCATGATCCCGCTGGTGGGCGAGCTCAAGGAGCTCAAGTTCGTCAAGAAGACCGTGGTCGCCACCGCCGACAAGCTCATCGCCGAGGCGGGCGTGGACATGAAGTACAAGGTCGGCACCATGATCGAGATCCCGCGTGCCGCTCTGACCGCGGACAAGATCGCCGAGGAGGCCGAGTTCTTCAGCTTCGGCACCAACGACCTGACCCAGATGACCTTCGGCTTCTCCCGTGACGATGCCGGCAAGTTCCTGTCCTCGTACTACGAGAACAAGATCTACGAGAACGATCCCTTTGCCCGTCTCGACCAGGAAGGCGTTGGCCAGCTGGTGAAGATGGCTTCCGAAAAGGGCAAGGCTGTCCGTCCCGACATCGTGCTGGGCATCTGCGGCGAGCACGGCGGCGACCCGACCACCATCGAGTTCTGCCACAACGTGGGCCTGACCTACGTTTCCTGCTCTCCCTTCCGCGTGCCGATCGCCCGTCTGGCTGCTGCTCAGGCTGCCATCAAGAATCCCCGGAAGTAAGTTTTCGAGAGGACCGAATTGAATCTATGGAATGGGCCCCTGCCGCAAGGCGGGGGCCTTTTCGTTTCCAGCCTCTTGACATCGTTTCGGCAGGCGACTATAATTTGGATCAGGAAATATGATCCGGAAAGGAAGCGGTCCTGTGATCCGAAAGGTCAAGTTTTTTTTGGCCCACATCCTGATGCCCTGCACGGTGGGGGTATTCATCGGCAGCGCCGTGGAGCGCTGGCTGGATTACCGGAACCACCCGGGGCTGTACGAGATAAGTTCCGCGCCCTGGTATACGCAGATCCTGTTCAATGGGCTGATCACCCTGGGCATTCTGCTGTTGGAGCAGATCCTGTTTTTGCTTTTCCGGCGCTGGGACAGCCATTCGGATCGGGACAAGCCGTGACGGAACTGTTTCTGACGGTATACCGGTCGGAAGAGGTGCCCGCCGGTACCCGGGAGCGAGCCTTTCAGCACGAGGTGGGCCGCCTGCTGCTGCGGGCGGCTTTTTCACGGCGGTTTGCCCAGCCGTTTCCGGAGATCAAGGTGAGCCCGTCCGGCAAGCCCTATTTTGTGGGGCATCCCGCCCAGTTCAGTCTCTCCCACTGCCGGGGCGCGGTGTGCTGCGGGCTGTCCGATCAGGCGGTGGGCGTGGACGTGGAGCGGGTCCGGCCCCAGGCTGCCCGGGTGGCCCCTCGGGTGTGTGCACCGGAGGAGCTGCACCGACTGGAGGGCTGTGATGACCGGGACGGGGCCTTCACGGCGCTGTGGACTCTGAAGGAGAGCCGGATGAAGCTCCACGGGGAGGGATTTTCCTTTGGCGCGCGAAACGCGGTTTTTCGGTTTGACGCCGCAGGGAAGCCCATTCCGGCAGAACCGGGGCTGCGGGCCGCCCTGTACCGGCCGGAGCCGGATCTGTATATGGCCCTGTGCGCCATGGAGCTGCCGGAACAGTTCCTCACCATCGAGATGGAATACCTGCGTTCTTTCCCGCATACCTATTGCTAGGTTCGGGCGGGCCGAAAGACATTTCGGCGGCCCAAAGGGAGGAACGGTGGCAAAATGGTGGTTTCGCTGAAGGCAAACAGAAAGAGGATCGTCGCTTTTTTGATCTTGGCCGCGGTGGTCATCGGCGCGTGTATTTTTTTGAAGGGCGGGGACGATCCGGGACCCGCCGAAGCGGTGCCCGGGGGCACCAACGAGGAACGCATCGCCTATCTGGAGAGCTTTGGCTGGAGCGTGGAAAGCGAGCCGGCCCAGACCCGGGAGGTGATGATCCCCGCCCAGTTCGACGACGTGTATACGGCGTACAACGTGATGCAGCAGGCCCAGGGGTTCGATCTCAAGCCCTACGCCGGTGAGGTCTGCACCCAGTATCAATATAAGATCAACAACTATCCCGGGGAAGAAGAGGTCTATGCCACGCTGCTGGTGGTGGGCGAGAAGATCGTGGGTGGCGATGTGGCTTGCTCCAAGCTGGACGGGTTCATGCACGGATTTGCCCGGGACAGCGTCGCCTATGGGGAGACGCCGGGCCAGTCCGGCTCGGAGAAGGGGACTGCTTCTGCGGTGCCGGACCCGGTGAGCAGCTGCCCGGCGGGACCTTCTGAGTCGGCTGATCCCACCGTGCCGGCGGAAAGCGCAGCTGCGGCGGATGCTTCCACTGAAAGCACCGTGGAGACCGACACGGTGCCGGAGGACGCCTATCCCACCGATTGAGCGTCGGCGGGGAAGTGAAACAAGGAGGATTGTGGATGATCCAGCGCCTGGATAAGTTGCTTGGTTCCCAGGGGATGGGCAGCCGGAAGGAGATCGCCCGCCTGGTGCGCCGGGGCTGCGTGCTGGTAGACGGGGCGCCTGCCGGGGATCCCGCCCAAAAGGTGGACCCACAGAGCCAGCAGATCGTCGTATCCGGAAAACCGGTGGTCTATCGGGAACATCTGTATCTCATGATGAATAAGCCCGCGGGGGTGCTCTCCGCCACGGAAGACAGCCGCCAGAGGACCGTGCTGGACCTGCTGCCGCCGGAGTTCGACCGCCGCGGGCTGTTCCCCGCGGGCAGGCTGGACAAGGATACCACGGGACTGCTGCTGCTCACAGACGACGGAGCATTTGCCCACCGGATGCTGTCTCCCCGGTCCCACGTGTTCAAGCGGTATCGGGCAACGCTGGAGCGGGCCGTTACGCCGGAGGATGTGGCGCTGTTCGCCCGGGGCATCACGGCAGGCGGGGAAACCTTCGTCCCGGCCCGGCTGTTCCCGGCAGAGGATCCCGCCGGAAAGGCTGCGTTCGTGGAGATCCGTGAGGGGAAGTTCCATCAGGTCAAGCGCATGTTCGAAGCCGCCGGAAACCGGGTCCTGGCGCTGCACCGGTGCGCCATCGGCGGCCTGGTGCTGGATGAGGACCTGGCCCCCGGAGCGGTGCGGCTGCTGGAAGAAAATGAGGAAAAGCAGGTCTTTATCGGACAAAATCAACAAAAACAGGAGATTTGATTTGGATTTTATAGAAATCTCATAAACGCATGGACCAATCTTTGGTGAAATAAAGACTTACATTGAGGGAAGAATTCTGGTATACTGGACCCATACCAAAACGGTGCGCGTTTCGGCGCGCGAAAATTTACCTACATAGGAGGATTTATCAATGGCAAGTCTATCCCTGCAGCACATTTACAAGGTCTACGCCGGCGGCGTGACTGCTGTATCGGACTTCAACCTGGAGATTGCCGACAAGGAATTCATCATTCTGGTTGGCCCCTCCGGCTGCGGCAAGTCCACCACCCTGCGTATGATCGCCGGTCTGGAAGAGATCAGCAAGGGCGAGCTGTACATCGGCGACACGCTGGCCAATGACGTGGCTCCCAAGGACCGCGACATCGCCATGGTGTTCCAGAACTATGCTCTGTATCCCCACATGACCGTGTACGATAACATGGCTTTTGGTCTGAAGCTGCGCAAGACCCCGAAGGATCAGATCCGTCAGCGCGTGGAAGAGGCTGCCCGTATTTTGGACATCGCCCATCTGCTGGACCGCAAGCCCAAGGCTCTGTCCGGTGGCCAGAGACAGCGTGTTGCGCTGGGCCGTGCCATCGTGCGTGATCCCAAGGTGTTCCTGCTCGACGAGCCGCTGTCCAACCTGGACGCCAAGCTGCGTGCGCAGATGAGAACCGAGATCGCCAAGCTGCATACCCGTCTGGGCACCACGTTCATCTATGTGACCCATGACCAGACCGAAGCTATGACCATGGGCGACCGGATCGTGGTCATGAAGGACGGCATCATCCAGCAGGTCGATACCCCCCAGAACCTGTACGATTATCCCGTCAACGAATTTGTGGCCGGCTTCATGGGCTCTCCTCAGATGAACTTCATCGACGCCAAGCTGGGCAAGGAAGGCTCTACCTATACCCTCACCTTCGGCAAGTGCACCATCAAGCTGCCTGACAACAAGGTCAAGGGCACCGAGATCGAGAAGTATGTCGGCAAGGAAGTCGTGTTCGGCATCCGTCCCGAAGATGTGCACGACGAGCCTGACTTCATCGAGAAGGTCGGCGGCGCGCATGTGGAGTGCGAAGTGGAAGTTACCGAACTGATGGGCGCTGAGACCTATCTGTATCTGAACTGCGAAGGCAATGCCGTCACCGCCCGTGTGGAGCCCACCTCCACCGCCAAGGCCGGCGACCACTCCAAGATCGCTTTCGATCTGAACAAGATGCATCTGTTCGACAAAGAGACCGAGGTTACCTTCCTCAACTAAAAACTTGTCATTGATTCGGGGCCGTGCCGTTTGGCACGGCCCTCTTTCTATGTGCCCATGCGGTGGAAACGGAACGAAACACACGGTTCCATAGGGGCCGAAACGGATCGTCGCGTGACAAACCGACGGATCCGGGGTATCGTTAGAGGCGGAGGTGACAGCTATGTTTGCTGACAAACTGAAGAGCCTGCGGGTCGAAAAGGGCCTGACGCAGGAAGCATTGGCGGAGCAGCTGTACGTGACTCGTGCGGCCGTCTCCAAGTGGGAAAACGGCAAGGGCTACCCGAATATCGAGAGCCTGCGGCAGATCTCCCGGCTGTTTCATGTGACAGTCGATGAACTGATCTCCGACGGCGACGCGGAGAACCAGCACCGTCTGGACGACCGGCGGACCAAATTCTTTTTTTGGTGCGCGATGGCGTGCCTGCTGGTGACGATGCTCTCGGCGCTGGGGGTGTTTCTGGGCGGGTTGCCCCTGGGGCTTCTGACGGCGCTGGGCACCGTGGGGTATGTGGTCTTTGCGTTCCTCTCGAAGCCCAAATACCGCCGAATGCAGCTGAAAAAGTACGTGTGGGCGTATGTTCTGTCCCGGGCGGTGGTGCTGGCCATCGTGCTGGCGGCGGCAATTGCCCTGCTGAGGAGCCTGTGAGGGCCTCTCTTGCTCTTGCTTTTTTCGTGCTTTGCCCTTATAATAGAACAAAACACGGGGAAGGGGGAGCAGCGCGTGGCCAAACGGGTCGGAAAAGGGATCGGGCTGGCAGTCTGCATTTTGGGCTGTCTCTGGTTCTGCCTGCCGCTGCTGCGGGGCGGATTCGGTCTGGGCTCCTGGTTCGGCTTTTTTGTCTGTGCGTTGGGTGCGGCTCTGCTGCTGGGATACGGACGATGCGCCCGAAAAGGCGGCTGGACCAAAGCTTGTGCCCGGCTTGTCTTGGCTTTTTACCTGATGGGCTTGGGCTGGGCGGCTTTTCTCACGGGATGTATTTTCTCCACCCAGTTCTCTGCCCCGCCGGAAGATGCGGATGTGCTGGTCCTGGGGGCGCAGATCCTGCCCGACGGACGGATGAGCCTGAGTCTGCGCAGCCGGATCGAAGCCGCCAGTCAGTATCTGATCGAGCATCCTTACGCCCGGTGCATCGTGGCCGGTGGAAAAGGGGACGACGAGCCCTGTTCGGAAGCCCGGGTCATGGCCCAGGCGCTGGAAGAGCGGGGCATCGCGACGGAGCGGATCTTTCAGGAGGATCGGTCCTTCAACACCCGGCAAAACATGACCTATGCGGCCCAGTTGGCTGACAAAGAGGGATTGGGACCAAAGTTTGCGGTGGTCTCCCAGGGGTATCACCTGTTTCGGGCGATCCGTTTGGCCAAGCAGGCGGGGCTGGAAGCTGTCCCGCTGCCCGCATATACCGACCCGCTGATCTTTCCCCAGTATTACGGCAGAGAGCTGCTTTCGCTGACCAAATGGGTGGTGGAGCAGCAGATCATGGAGGAATGACCGTATGGCGATCGTACTCAAAGGCCCTCGGGTGGTGGATCCTGCCCAGGGGCTGAATGGGATCTATGATATCCGGATGGAGGGGGGGCGCATTGCGGAGCTGGGAGTCAGTCTCCCAGCGCAAAACGCCCAGGTGATCGATTGTACCGGCCTGGTGGCAGCACCGGGGCTGGTGGACCTGCACGTGCATTTGCGGGATCCCGGCCAGACACAGAAGGAAGACGTCTTTTCCGGGTGCCGGGCCGCTGCTGCAGGAGGCGTGACCAGCCTGTTGGCCATGCCCAATACGACGCCGCCGATGGACGAGCCGGAGCGGGTGGCGGCGCTGCTGGAGAAAAGTCGCTCCGCCGACGCCCATGTGTACACTGCCGCATGCATCACCCGGGGAATGGCCGGGCAGGAAACGACGGATTTTGCAGCCCTGCGTGCCGCAGGTGCGTCGGCTTTGTCCGACGACGGAAAACCCGTGGGGAGCACGGCCTGCCTGCTGAAGGCTTTGCGGGAGGTACCCGAACTGGGGCTGATGGTCACTGCACACTGTGAGGACCTTTCGCTGGTGGCGGGAGGCTTGATGAACGAGGGCGAGACGTCCCGGCGGTTGGGCGTGCAGGGGATCCCCAATGCCGCCGAGGATTGCGGGACCGCTCGAGAGATCGCTGCGGCCGCCAGCATCGGTGCGCCCATCCATATCTGTCATGTGAGCACCCAGGGCAGTGTTGCCCTGATCCGGGATGCCAAGGCCCGGGGCGTGGCGGTGACGGCAGAGACCTGTCCGCACTATCTGCTCCTGACCGATACTTGTCTGCGGACACGGGATGCGGATTACCGTATGAACCCGCCGCTGCGCTCGGAGCGAGACCGGCAGGCGGTCATCGCCGGGCTTCTGGACGGTACGCTGGATTGCATCACCACCGACCATGCGCCTCACACACCTGCGGAAAAAGCGGATTTCGAGAAAGCGCCCAATGGGTCGATCGGCATGGAGACATCTCTGGCGGCGGTGTTGACCGCCCTCTCGGGGAGAATGTCGCTTATGGACATCATCCGTGTCATGAGCACGGTGCCTGCGCGGATCTTGGGGATCCCCGCAGGGTCGCTGGCGCCCGGCATGCCGGCGGATGTGGTGTTGTTTGATCCCCAGGAACGGTGGACCGTGGACGCGGAGAGGCTCCACGGCAAAAGTAGGAATACGCCCTTTAAGGGAATGACGCTGACCGGCCGGGTCCACAGGACCTTCCTGGCCGGGCGGCAGGTGTTTGCTCTATCAGAACAGTAAGAAAGGTTGATCGTTATGTCCATGGACCGGCTTCTGGAAAAGATCGCTGCGCTGAAAAATCCCACTGTCGCGGGACTGGATCCCAAGCTCTCCTATATCCCGGAGCATCTTCGTCAGGCAGCGTATGCTGCCTATGGGAAGACGTTGGAAGGTGCTGCCGAAGCGATCTATGCGTTTAATTGCGGGCTCATCGACGCGCTGTGCGATGTGGTGCCTGCCGTCAAGCCCCAGGCGGCCTATTACGAGCTCTACGGTTGGCCCGGTGTGCGGGCCCTGGCCCGGACCATTGCCTATGCCCACAAGAAGGGCATGTTCGTCATCACCGACGGTAAGCGCAATGACATCGGCGCCACCATGGAGGCCTATGCAGACGCTCATCTGGGCGAGACAGAGGTAGAGGGGGAATATTTCTCCGCTTTTGGGGCAGATGCCCTGACGGTGAACGGGTATTTGGGCATTGACGGGATCGCGCCGCTGCTGCGGGTCTGTCTCCAACACGATAAGGGAATTTTTGTGCTAGCCAAGACATCCAATCCTTCTTCCGGAGAGCTGCAGGATCGGACCCTTTCCACCGGAGAGACAGTGTACCGGATCCTGGGAGAGCATTGTGAGACCTGGGGTCGGGAGTTGCCCGGCAAATACGGGTATTCCGGCGTGGGCGCGGTGGTGGGAGCCACCTATCCGGAGCAGCTGCGGGAACTGCGCCGGGCGCTGCCCCATACTTTCTTTCTGGTGCCGGGCTACGGGGCCCAGGGCGGCGGAGCCAAAGATGTTGCTCCTGGGTTCGATGACAGCGGCATGGGCGCTGTGGTCAATTCATCCCGTGCCATCCTCTGCGCCTGGCAGAAGACCGATCGCCCGGGGGAGGAATACGCATTGGCGGCCAGAGCAGAGGCCATCCGGATGCGGGACGAGATCGTGGAGTGCGTTGGTGTGCCTACTTTAAATGAGATTATGTAAACTAATAAATGATCTGGTTTTCCATTTTTATCGAAAAAAGGGGTATCAATTGGAATGATGCGCAAGTATGATTCTGTTTTCTGTAAACTGATACAGGCGGTTTCCTTGACTGCAGATGTCTTTGACTTTACAGTGGAAGCTCCGGCCTTTGCCGATGTAGCCCAGCCCGGTCAGTTCGCTCAGATCCGTCTGCCGGGGCATACCCTGCGCAGGCCGATCTCCATCTGCAACATCGACCGGGATCGAGGGACGCTGCGGTTTGTCTTCCAAGTGCGGGGTGCGGGGACCGAAGAGTTGTCGCGGTACAAATCAGGGGACAGCCTGGAGATCCTGGCACCCCTGGGCCATGGTTTTCCTCTGGATCTGCCGGGCCGCGTGTTGCTGGTGGGAGGGGGCAGCGGCACGCCTCCTTTGCTGGGTGTGGCGGCACAATATCGGGAAAACGCCGTTGCGGTCCTGGGATATCGCACCGCGTCTGCGGTCATTCTGGAACAGGATTTTCGGGACATGGGTGCAAAGACGGTGATCGCTACGGATGACGGGACGTACGGATATTCCGGTCTCGTGACGGACGCAGCGCGGCAAGAGCAATTTTCTGCGGTGGTGGCCTGCGGACCGCTGCCAATGCTGCGGGCAGCGCGAGACCTGGCGGTGGAACGCGGCGTCCCCTGCTACCTGTCTTTGGAGGAGCGCATGGCCTGCGGGATTGGGGCCTGTCTGGGGTGCGCGGTGTCCCTGGTGGACGAAGCCGGACAGCCGTATTATGGGCATGTTTGCAAAGACGGGCCGGTATTCCCGGCCGAAAAAGTGGCCTTATAGGAGGGGCATGAGATGACTGATCTTTCTGTCAACGTGGCGGGCGTTGGGTTCCACAACCCGCTGATCGCTGCCTCCGGTACGTTTGGGTTTGGTCGGGAGTACGCTGAGTTTTATCCGTTGTCCGTTTTTGGGGGCATCAGTACCAAAGGGACCACGCTTCATCCGCGCCCGGGCAATCCGCCGCCCCGGGTGACCGAAACGCCCGGGGGCATGCTCAACGCAGTGGGTCTGCAAAATCCCGGGGTGGATGCCTTTATCCAGCAGGAGCTGCCGTGGCTTTCTCGGCAGGGTACGCGGATCGTGGCGAATGTTGCCGGCAGTGCAGTGGAGGATTATTGCCAAACGGTGGAAAAATTGAATCCCACCTGTGTGAATATGGTGGAGCTCAATATCTCCTGCCCCAACGTGAAAGAAGGCGGGGCGCAGTTCGGCACCAGCGCCCAGAGCGTGTACGACATCACCCGAGCGGTTCGGGACGTGTGCAAAAAGCCCCTGATGGTGAAGCTGTCACCCAATGTCACCGACATTTCTGAAATGGCTGTGGCAGCTGAGCACGGCGGCGCAGATGCGGTGTCTCTGATCAATACGCTGACCGGGCTGCGAGTGGATATCCGGACCCGGCGGCCCATCCTCCACAACAACACAGGCGGTCTTTCAGGCCCTGCAGTGCTTCCGGTGGCCCTGCGGATGGTGTGGCAGGTTCATCAGAAGGTGAAGATCCCCATCGTGGGGCTTGGCGGTATCTCCACCTGGCAGGATGCGGTGGAGATGCTGTTCTGCGGCGCTTCGGCCCTGCAGCTGGGCACGGTGCTCTTTACTGACCCCTACGCGCCGGTGAAGATCGCCCAAGGCTTGTCCGAGTACATGGAGAAAAACGGTGTTGCCCATGTGGCGGACCTGACAGGAGGTATACGTCCATGGTGACCACGGTCTATCTGGTACGTCATTGCCAGTCTACCGGCAACTCTGAGGGACGCTTTCAGGGGCGCTTCGACGCACCGGTGGATGAGCAGGGCCGCAAACAACTGGCACTTTTGGCCCTGCGGTTTCGCAACGAGCCGCTGGATGCTCTGTACACCAGTCCGCTGACCCGCGCTATGGAGACCGCTCAGGCGGTCAACGAGTACCATCACCTGCCCATTCTCCCGCGGGAGGGGCTGTTGGAGATTTCCGCCGGGGATATCGAGAACATGAAGGTGACAGAGGTCGCCCGCCGGTACCCAAAGCTGACTGACAATTGGAACCATGCCCCTGACCTGTGCGAATTCCCTCACGGAGAGACCATGGAGCAGGTCTATGCCCGGGTAAACCGGGAGCTGGACGACATCATCGCGGAAAACCCCGGTCGCAAGGTGTTTATTGCCACTCATGGCGGGGTGATCCGCAATATCTATGCCCGCGTGGCTCACGGTACGATCCGGGGGCTGCGGGACGGGACCGTCTTCGGCAACACCGGCGTCAACATACTGCTGGCGGAGAACGGCGTGCTCCGGTTTGCCCGGGTCAACGATTTGGAACATCTGCCGGAGGATCTGCGGCGTAAACCCACCATTTTCAATTTCCACACGGAGGCAGTATGATCATTTTAGCAGTGGATCTGGGGAAAGCCCGGACCGGTCTGGCTGTCTGCGATCCTGGGGAGGTCCTGGCTTCGCCGTATGGGGTGGTCACAGAAGCGGACCCGGAACGCCTTGCCCATCAGATCGAAGAGGCAGCGCTCCATGCCCATGCCGAGCTTTTGGTGGTGGGCTTGCCCAAAAATATGGACGGTACCGAAGGGGAGAGTGCGCGCGCTGCCCGGGAGATGGCCGCTCTGCTGCTGGAACGAACCGGGCTGCCTGTGGAACTGGTCGATGAGCGACGGACGACGGTCACAGCTCACGAGTATCTCAACGCGGTCAACGTGCGGGGAAAGAAGCGAAAGGCAGTGGTGGACGCTGTGGCTGCGACGGTGATCCTAGAGGCTTTTCTGGAACGGCGCCGCATGGCTGGAAAATCCCTGTGACAGCTTTTTTTTGACTTGACAAACGGCTGCAAAAAGTGTACTGTTTTGGTGGGCGTTCAGGTGCTTTTGAACCTGTGCGACCTGCCATTCTTTTTTTGAGAGGTGAATCAGAGTGAGTGTTCCGCGATGTAGCGACGACATAGGGCCCGAAGGACGACCACGGCTTGCCGCGGGGCGCTTGCTCTGTGGCGCTTTTTGCCGTTGATTTTCCGGCGGGTCCTCGGTGAGAGGACCCGCTTTTTTTAGGCTCTGTGTTGTCTCCCACGGTACTTGCTGGAAGAAGGGAGTCAACCGAAATGAATGAATCTTTGTTGGAGCAGTTGGAGGCTGTTCTGGCCTCCAAAAAGTATGCGGATGCGGCTCAAATGGTCAAGGAGCTGAATCCTGCCGATGCAGCCGCGCTGATGGACGAATTGGATCCGGGCAAAATGCCGCTGTTGTTTCGGCTGTTGCCCAAGGAGTTTGCCGCTGAACTCTTTGCCTATATGGAACCGGAGGCGCAGGAAACGCTGATTTCCGCGTTCAGTGACCGCGAACTGGACGAAGTCTTGGATGATCTGTTCCTGGATGATGCAGTGGACATGATCGAGGAGATGCCTGCCAACGTCGTGAAACGCATCCTGCGGCATGTGGATCCCGACACTCGGAAGATGATCAACCAGGTGCTCAACTATCCCAAGGACAGTGCCGGCAGTATCATGACCATGGAATATGTGGATCTGAAACGCTCCATGACCGTGGAACAGGCTTTTGAGCGGATCCGCCGGACGGGTGTGGAGAAAGAGACCATTTACACCTGCTATGTGACCGATTCTCGGCGCAAGCTGGAGGGGATCATCACGGTCAAGGATCTGCTTTTGGCGCCCAAGGACGCTGTGATCCGTGATATCATGGAGACCAATGTCAAATATGTGACCACACACACCGACCAGGAGGAAGTGGCAGCGATGCTCAGCCACTACGATTTTTTGGCGCTGCCGGTGGTGGATGCCGAAGAGTGCTTGGTGGGGATCGTTACGGTAGACGACGCCATCGATGTTCTGCAGGAAGAGGCCACGGAAGATATTGAAAAGATGGCTGCTATTTCGCCATCGGATAAGCCGTATATGCGGACGGGCGTGTTTTCCACATGGAAAAAGCGGGTGCCTTGGCTGTTGATCCTGATGATCTCCGCCACGTTCACCAGTTCTATCATTTCCTCCTATGAGGGTGCGCTGGCAGCCAGTGTGGTGCTGACGAACTTTATTCCCATGCTCATGGATACAGGAGGGAATTCCGGAAGCCAGTCCAGTATTACCATCATCCGCAGCCTCTCTCTGGGGGAGATCCGCTATGCAGATGTACCTCGGATCCTTTTGAAGGAGAGCTCGGTAGCGCTGCTGTGCGGCGGTACCCTGGCGGTGTGCAGTTTTGTCAAGTTGATGCTGGTCGACCGTGTGGCCGTAGGGGTGGCGGCTGTGGTCTGTCTGACCCTGGCTGTAGTGGTCCTGGTAGCCAATCTGGTGGGCAGCACTCTGCCGATCCTGGCCAAGCGCTTGGGGTTCGATCCCACAGTGATGGCCAGCCCATTCATCACCACCATTGTGGATGCGGTGGCTTTGGTCATCTATTTTAACATTGCCAAGCTGCTGCTTGGGATCTGATCCTGCCCTGCTGTTTTCTGGATGCTGGATCAGGACTTTTGGCCTAAAGATGGTTTGTCTGTGTCATGTCTACCCTTCTGGGAAACCGGTATGGGAAATAAGAAAACAAAAAAAGACCGCGGGAACTCCCGCGGTCTCTATTTGCATGAAACGCCCGCCCGGTCGTAATGTGCGTCTCAATAACCTGCTACCATAAAGCAGGTGGGTGCCCTCCCAAACGTTTCTCGCTCCCTTCGTCCGACAAATGCCGGGAGGTCTGCAGTCTGCGTTCGGAGGCGAGCTCCCTGATTTTTGAGTGTAGGGTTATTCGTGCACAGTCCACGCGCCGGGCAGGCAAGATCCCCCATCTCGGGAGACCGTTTTCAGTCCTCCGGTCCCTCGTAGTAGGCTTCGTTGAATCTGGCTTCGAAGATCTCGGCCAGCTGGTTGAGGAGATCATCGTCCTCTACTTCCTGTAGCTGTTCCTCACCGTCTTCTTCGATCACTTCGAAGATGTAGTAAGTTTCAGCATCGGAAGAGAGTTCATCCGGTTCCTGGTGGGTGGGGACAAGGGCCATAAAATGGCCGTCATCGTTCTCAAGCTCATCGATGATCTCGAACTCGTGTTCTACGCCCTCATCGTCGATCAGGGTGATCAGATCGGCCTCAAATTCGTTATCCATGGTCCGTTTCCTCTCTGTGCAAATGGTTTTCAATCCTGTCTTCATTCTACTTGGAAACAGGCCAAAAGTCAAGGGCTTTTCCGGGACAAATCGCTGTTTTGGCGTGCTTTTTTCTTTTGACAACAGGATCCCCAAATCGGAGCGTATCTTGCCCGGCTTTTTCTGGAAATCCGAACGGAGGAGGAACCGGGGTTGCGATTTGTTCGGTTTTTTGGTATACTACCTTTTGTGTGTTGAGAAAGGTGGTGTAACGGTGAAAGGCCTCTGGAGCAAATACCGGGAGATGATCCTATACGTGTTGTTCGGTGTGGTGACCACCGCGGTCAATCAGGGAGCATACTGGCTGCTTGCAGGACCTTTTGCGGTTCCGTATCTGTGGGCCACAGCGCTGGCGCAGGTGCTCGCTATCCTGGTCGCCTATATCACCAACCGGCGGTGGGTGTTTCAAAGTCAGGCTAAGGGCATCCAGGGCATCGTACTGGAAATGATTCGGTTCTTTTCAGCCCGTGGGGCAACTTTTTTGTTGGATCTTGGGTGTATGTACGTGGGCGTGGAGCTGCTTCATATCAATGACAACTGGATGAAATTTTTCTCCAATGTGGTGGTGATCCTGGTCAATTATATGCTCAGCAAGGCGTTTGTGTTCCGGAAAAAGGGAAAGACCCCAAGGCGTAAGGATTGACGAATTCCAAAAAATGGAGTACAATACAACAGATTTGGATTTGCTGAGGTGATCTGATATGTCACGGGAACGACAAAATACAGATGAATTTGAGGAGATCTCCAGCTATTCTTCCTCCAAGGAATACAGAAAGCATCGCCAGGGTTCCAGATGGAAAAAGATCCTGATGGCCGTTGCTGCGGTGCTCTGTGTTCTGCTGATCGCTGTTGGCGCTGGGATGATCTATGTCTCTACGGTATATCTGTCCGATCTGACGACGACCGACGTGACCAAAGACCCGGAGACATTGGGAATTGCGCCGGAAGCAGTCAGTCGGCACAGCGATGACAGCATTACGAATATCGCCCTGTTCGGGCTGGATGCCCGCGGAGATGTCTTTGTGGGGCAGTCCGACGTGGTCATGATCCTGACGGTCGACAACAAGCATCACAAGGTGAAGATGACCTCTCTGATGCGCGACAGCCGGGTGAGCATTGAGGGGACAGGCTTTGACGGGTATTACGATACCCACGGAAAGCTCAATGCGGCGTACAGCTGGGGTGGGCCCGAGCTGGCCATGCGCACCGTGAACCGGAATTTCGGTATGAATATCCAGAACTATGTGACCATCAACTTTGCCAAAATGGCCACCATCATCGACGCTTTTGGCGGGGTGGACCTGGAGATCACAGGCGGAGAGATGCGGGAGATCAATGTGAATCTGCGGAATCTGCGGGATGAGATCGAGAGCGGCTGGTATACCGACGAAGACGAGGAGACCGCACACATTTTGGACAGCGATTTTCTCTTGAATGCCTGGGGTGAGGTGGATTTCTACGACAACACCTATGAAGGCGGAGTGTATCACCTCAATGGGAACCAAGCGGTGGCGTACGGTCGGATCCGCAACATCGGTGATGACTTTGAGCGGGTCCAGCGGCAGCAGAAGGTCTTCTACAAGCTGATGGAAAAAGTGGCGAACATCAGCGTAACCGAGTATCCGGGCATCATTCGGGAAATGATGCCATTGTGTGAGACCAATCTCACCTTGCAGGAAGTTCTAGGCCTGGCGCCCATCGTTATGAGCGGATTTACCGTAGAGTCGATCAGCGTTCCCAACGCGGACTATGAACTGGATTTGCACGATGTGGATTATGATCTGGTCTACGATCTGCAGCAGGCGTCTCATCGCGTAGATGCGTTTATCTATGAGGATGATTCCGATTATTGGGATGAGTACGGGTACGATACCGGAGCGTCTCAGGCCCAGTAAAACGGCTATGTACTGGCGAAAGGAGGGAAGACGATGAGCGGGTCCCGAGACCACGAAGACATTTACAGCGACAGCCGAAGGCAGCCGGGCAGCGCTCGGCCGCGGGAAACCACCCGGGGAGGCCGGCATCAAGACAGCCCTCGCTCTTCCCGCAACGGGTCCGGCAGCCGACCCTCTTCCACCAATGGCCGGACCTCTACGCGAAATCGGCCGCCAGCGCCTCCGCTGCAGGATCGCTACACCTATGAGGAACCCCGAGCAGCTCGCTTTGACGATGTATACAGTGACTCTGCCTATGCCGTGTCCCACCGGGATGCGGATAAGAGACGGCAGCGTGACACTCACCATCGGAACCGCGTCCCTCCGAAAAGGAAGCGCTCGCACAAAGGATTGGTGTTTTTCCTTGTGGTGGTCTGCCTCCTGGGAGTCGGGCTCTATTATGTTTTCGGGTATATGTTGGGCGGCCTTAAGCTGCGCAACCTGACGGGGGACAAGAACCTGCTGGGGATCAACTCTGCGGTTCTCTCCGATGACGGCATCAAAAATATCGCCCTGTTTGGGCTGGATGCCCGGGAAGACGAAAACGAGGGCCGTTCGGACGCTCTGATGATCCTGACCGTGGACAATAAACATGATAAGTTGAAGGTCACCTCTGTTCTGCGGGATTCCAACGTGTCGATCCGCATGACAGATGAGGATGGCAGCGTATATTATATCGATGACAAGATCACCCACGCCTATGCCTATGGGGGACCGGAATGCGCCATCAACGCACTCAACCGGAACTTCCATTTGGATATCGAAGACTATGTCACGGTGAATTTTATTCAAATGGCAAAAATCGTGGATGCATTTGGCGGGGTGTCGATCCATATCTCCTACGACGAGATGAACGAGATCAACCGGAACCTGGCCATGCAGCAGGCGGAGTCCTATGACGCGGAGATATCGGACGGGGACTATCTCTATGAGGATGGGGATATGTTGCTCAACGGCAATCAGGCAGTGGCTTATGCTCGGATCCGTTATCTGGATGGGGATGAGATACGTGCCCAACGGCAGCAGACGGTGCTCAAGGCGCTGATCGATCGGCTGCGCAGCAAGAGCAAGCTGGAGTATCCGGAGCTCATCCATACGCTGATGCCCATGTGCGAGACCTCGTTGAGTTTTTCTGACATTATGGGGATGTCCCCTATTATTTTGACGGATTTTACTGTGGAGACGCTTTCTTTGCCCAGTGAAGAGGAGAACCCCACTGGCGGATACAACAGTCAGGATGCCTGGGTGTATGTATACGACTTGGAAGCTGCAGCCAATCATCTGAACCGGTTTATCTATGAGGAGGATGCGGTCCCCGTGAGCCTGGGTTCCGATGTGACGGATGTAGTCTCCTGGGAAGATGCGGAAGACAGCGGCGAAGAAGAGTACGGATATTAGGAGGAACAGACATGAGTGAGCCCGTTTTAGTGATCCTTGCGGCAGGAATGGGGAGCCGGTACGGCGGCCTGAAACAGATCGACCCTATTGGGGAATATGGGGAGAAGATCATTGATTACTCTTTATATGATGCCCGTTTGGCTGGATTCCGAAAGGCAGTGTTCATCATTAAAGAGGAGTTGGCTTCGGATTTTGAGGATGCGGTTTTTCGCAAGGTGCGGCCCTATATGGAGATCGAAACGGTCTACCAGCGTTTGGACGATGTGCCGGCAGGGTTTCGGGTCCCGGCAGACAGAGAGAAGCCTTGGGGAACGGGGCATGCTGCACTGACAGCCGCCCGGGTACTGGGGGATGCGCCCTACTGTGTGATCAACGCGGACGATTTCTACGGTCGAGAAGCCTATCAAAAGATCTACGCGTTTTTGTCTCAGCTGCCCTGTTCGGAAAAGCTGCCCTGCGCCATGGTGGGATATCAGCTCCGGAACACGGTGACAGACAACGGTTCGGTATCCCGTGGAGTGTGTTTGGTGGAGGATGGGCTCCTGCAAGGGGTCACCGAACGGACCAAGATCGAAAAGCGGCCGGAAGGCATTGCCTATACCGAAGACGGCGAGCATTGGGTGCCATTGGATGGGGAAACGACGGTCTCGCTCAATTTCTGGGGCTTCGCTCCCGGCTTTACCCAGGCACTGGAAGAGGACTTTCAGCGGTTTTTCCGGGAAGATGTACCTGCCAACCCCTTGAAGGCAGAACTGTACCTTCCCTTTGTGGTAGACGCTCTGCTGAAAAAGGGCGGCGCAGAGGTCCAGGTTTTGGAATCTGCCGATCCGTGGTATGGGGTGACCTATCAGGCGGATAAGGCGATGGTACGGGATGCGCTGCGCCGATTGACCCAGGAGGGAAAATATCCGTCACCGTTGTGGCCGCAAGGGACAAATTAAGCCCTTTGGACACGCTTTTTGCATCGGCGTGCCAAAGGGCAAGCAGACGGGGCCCTCTTGCGCGGAAAACCTTTCCGATCGTCCGCGGTCTGTTGACCCGGGCCCCGTTTTGGATCTCCGGCTGTTGGGCAAGCAAACGCCGCCCGACTGCGTATTCGTAGTTTGGCCGGAGGATTGAGATTTATTCACGGGAGAAAAAAGGAAAAATGAAAAAATTTTTTCACAATCCCGGCCGATTGTAGGTTTGTCAATGATATTGGACAGTGGAAGGGAAAGGATTAGAGAAGAAAGAGAGGAGTTTCTCACGAGGGG
>CANRPD010000005.1 GCA_947632385.1 uncultured Clostridia bacterium
CCCTCGTGAGAAACTCCTCTCTTTCTTCTCTAATCCTTTCCCTTCCACTGTCCAATATCATTGACAAACCTACAATTTTTGATTTTTCTCGAACCGCACCGAACCGAAGCGGCCGCCCGGTTTGGGCGGCCGCTTCGAGAGGTACAAAAATGAAAAAGCAAATGAGTGATCAGTGTCTTCTAGGGGCGACAGGCTTCCTGCGCAAGTCCGCACGGGGAGAATACCGTCTGCCTGCGCGCACACTCCGTTTCTGATTGACCTGAACAGCTATCCAGCCAACTGTAGCCAAACCGAACACGGCCCCAAAGGTCAAAATACACCGGCCTAGGGGAGGGCCCTCCCGGTGCACCTGCGCAGACAACTCAGTCACCACCGAGTCTTCCGCTTTAGTCTCCGCGTGCAGAACAGCCGGGCCGGTTTCCGCAGCGGTCAGTAGACTCATCGCAGCCACAGTACCCAGAGTGAGAACCAGTGCGAGAAGGAAACTCAGCAGGTTTTTTATGGCTTGTCTCCGCACCCGCGCCGCGCTCCTTCCCACTCACCGAAGCCTGTTCGACCGCACGATCCCATCAAATATTACAATTTGGTTACACTCTACCATATCTTGTGGATGGATGCAAGGGAAATCACTAATTGTTTACAGTTTGTTCACAAAAAGACCCCAAAATCTGGGGCCTTTGAGCAGAATTAGAGACAAAAAACCACAAGGTCTTGAAAAAACTGCAGAAAAATCGAGAGGCGGCCATTACGGCCGCCTCTCACACAAAAAGGAGGAATGAGGGAAATCCTAGCGGAACAGGGTGCACTGTCCGCTCTCCCGGTAATATCGGATCCTTTTTTCGATCTCCTCCCTGGGGACCTGAAAGTAGGCCGCCAGGCAGTCGATACACAGGAACTCCTCTGCGCCCCGAAACACCAATTTTTTATAGATAGCTATATCATCCGGGCCCAAAGGCGCACCACATTTACTGCAAGTTTTATAGTTGCTCCAGTCGCCGCTCAAAGCCCCTGCACCAACTTTGCCTTAAACACCATGCAGGCGTGGGGCTCCACCCGAGCTGCGTAGCGCTCGGTAAACCTGCCCTCTGTCTCATGCGTCCAGCAGTTGTACAGCTCCAGACCAACGCCCGCTGCGGCGGGAATGCCCATATCCCAGAACTGCAGGGAGATCTCATTTCTCCGATCGGAGAGATTGAACAATCCAATGGCCAGCTCGCCGGTGCTCAAAGGCTTCACCAGAATGAACTGTTCGTCATTGTTTCCGTTGATGCGATACGGACCGCGGCACTCCACATCCTGGTTGATCGCCAGCAGATCCGGGTTGGTGAGGGTGGCCTTGGTCTCGTCGCTCATGGAACGGATATCGCAGCCGATCATCAAAGGAGAATTCATCATGCACCACAGGGCAAAATGCGTACGGTATTCTTCGTCGGTACATCCGCCCAAAGACCCGATCCATTCATTGTTGCTGCCGCCGTGCATGCCCACCACCAGCATGTCGATATCGTTGTGGCAGAAGGGGCCGGAGAACGCCATTTTCTGCATCTGCGACTGTGCCAGGTTCTTGATAGACTCCCAGTTGTCCTGGATATCTCCGGTGGATCGGAACAGGTGGGCACCGCTTCCCTGGATCCAGCTGTGTACATCCTCGGTTCCCCAGTTGCAAGCTGAGAAGAGGATATCCCTGCCGCAGTTGCGCAGTGCCAAGGACATCCGCTTGTAGAGGGTCTCACAGTCGATGTGCTTGGGTTTGTAGCAGTTGTCATATTTCAGATAATCCACGCCCCAGGCTGCGAAAGTAGCAGCATCCTGGAACTCGTGCTCAAAGCTGCCGGGATAGCCGGCGCAGGTGTGGGTACCGCAGCAGGAGTACATACCGAACTTGAGCCCCTTTGCGTGCACATAGTCCGCCACAGCCTTCATACCATGGGGGAACTTCTCGGGATCCGGCACCAAAAAGCCGTTTTCATCCCGCTGGCGCAGGCTCCAGCAGTCATCGATGACCACATACTCATACCCGGCGTCCTTCAGACCACTGGACACCATGGTGTCAGCGGTCTCTTGGATGAGCTGTTCGCTGACATTCCAGGTGAAGGTATTCCAGGAATTCCAGCCCAGAGGGGGCGTCAGCCCTAAAAATTTCTCATGCATACAGGGTTCCTCCGTGGATAAGTTGTCCGGTTTCTCCGGCTTCTGCACCCATTGTACCGGCTTAGCTATAAAAAAGCAACAGAGGAATTTCGGATTTCATACCCAAAAATAATCCAGGTTGAGCAGGGAGACTGTGAACTCTGCCGGTATTTGCAAGATTTGAAAAATAAAATTCAAAGATGCCTTGACAAATCTCAGATCCATGATAAAATAGACCCAATATCTTTCGTGAAAGGGAGGGTTTGTGCATGCGCGTCAGCTTTCTGATGTTCGCTCTCTGCATGTGCGCGGATGATTTCATGCGCGCTTGTTTTGTTGCGCCCGCTTCCGATCCCTCCAGCCAAGCGAAAGTCTAGGCAACTGCCCAAGGCGTTTTCGTCTGTTTTCCGGGGGCTCATCGGAGCACCCGGTTATTTTTTTGAGAGGAGCTCAGGAGAATGAAGAACCTGCTTGCACAGCTGGTGAAAGCCAATTCGCTGAACGATCGAATGTGACCCGTTGCGTTCGTTTCGTATCAGCAGTACCGGGCAGCTTGCCCGACCAATCTATTTATTTCAATGTGGAAGGAAGATTATCATGAAAAAGATCCTCTCTGTTGTTTTGATCCTCGCCCTGGCCGTTTCCTGTCTTTGCGGGCTGGCCGCCTGCGGCAGTCAAGCCGAGATCAGCATTTCCGTGCCCAACGACGCCACCAATGAAGCCCGTGCTCTGATGCTGCTGGAGCAGCTGGGGTACATCCGTCTCAAGGAGGGCGCCGGCATCACCGCCACCATTCAGGATATCGCCGAGAACCCGCACAACATCAAATTCAACGAGGTGGAAGCAGCCCAGGTGCCCAGCACGCTCCAGGACGTGGACTACGCCATCATCAATTCCAACTATGCTCTTTCTGCCGGTCTGGACCCGGTCAGCCAGTCTCTGGCTCTGGAAGGTTCCTCCTCCGCCTATGGCAACGTGCTGGCAGTGAAGGATGGCAACCAGGATTCTGACCGGATCAAGGCGTTGGTAGCCGCCCTGGAGAGCCAGCAGGTGGCTGACTTTATCACCCAGACGTATTCCGGCTCTGTGGTATCCACAGTGGAAGCGCCTACCGACGGCTACGATCCCACCATCAATTACGACGCCCTCTCCGGTGAGACGATCTCCGTTGCGGCCTCCCCCACGCCCCATGCAGAGATCCTGGCCATTGCTAAGGACATCCTGGCCGCCAAGAACATTACCCTGGACATCCAGGAATACAATGACTATGTGATCCCCAACAACGTGGTGGAAGACGGTACGGTGGATGCCAACTACTTCCAGCATGTCCCCTACATGAACGATTTCAACGCCCAAAACGGCACCCACCTGGTGGCTGTCTCCACGATCCATGTGGAACCCTTGGGCCTCTACGGCGGCAAACAGAACTCTCTGGATGCCCTAAAGTAATCAAAGTATGATCGAACTGCGCAATCTTTCCAAAACCTTTCGCACTGCCGACGGTACCGTGGAAGCGTTGCGGGACGTGAGTCTCACAGTGGAAGACGGGGATATCTTTGGCATCATCGGCATGAGCGGCGCTGGCAAAAGCACCCTGGTCAGGTGTATCAATATGCTGGAGCGGCCCAATTCCGGTAGTGTGCTCATCGATGGACAGGATCTTTCCCTCCAGCCCGATCGGGTGCTACGCCGTGTCCGCCGGGAGATCACCATGATCTTTCAAGGATTCAATCTACTGATGCAGCGTACCGTCCTTAAGAACGTCTGCTTCCCGCTGGAACTGGCCGGCGTACCCAAATCCCAGGCCCGTACAAGGGCACTGGAGCTGCTGCAGACCGTCGGCTTGTCGGACAAAGCCAACGCCTATCCCGCTCAGCTGTCCGGCGGGCAAAAGCAGCGAGTGGCCATTGCACGCGCACTTGCGACCGACCCCAAAGTGCTGCTCTGTGACGAAGCCACCAGCGCATTGGATCCCTCCACCACGGTCTCCATTTTGGAGCTGATCCGCCAGATCAATGAAAAGACTGGTATCACGGTGATCATCATCACGCACCAGATGTCCGTGGTGGAAAATGTCTGCCGCCATGTGGCCATTCTGGACAGTGGCAGGGTGGTGGAACAGGGCGAGGTCGCTGAGGTCTTTGCGCACCCCAAGTCCAAGGCTGCCCGGGATCTGGTATTTCCGGAGGACAGCGAGGGGGCTCTGCGCGTGGGCAGCGGAGACGCTCAATATATCCGAGTGGTCTTCAACGGCGCAGATGCAGCCGGAAAGCCCCTTATCGCCCACATGGCGGTGGAAAAAGGCATCGAGGCAAGCATCGTCTACGCCTCCACGCGCAGCATCAACGGCAAGGTCTACGGCTCTATGCTGTTGGGTGTTTCCGGCGGAGAAGGGGTTACCCGGTCAGCCGTCGAATATCTCACCAACACGCCCTCTGTGGCCGCCGAGGAGGTGACTTTGGATGCTTGACAGTTTGTTTTCCCAAGAGGGTTGGCAGGAGGCACTGGAGGTCCTCACGCAGTTTCCCTTAGCCATCTGGGAAACGGTCTATGTGACGGTACTGGCCATCTTCTTTGCCATTCTGCTGGGACTGCCGCTGGGCGTTCTCCTGGTGGTAGGCGGCGAAAACGGCATCCTGCCGCTTCCCCGCCCCGTCATGCGCATCCTGGATGTGGGGATCAACCTGCTGCGATCCGTGCCCTTTCTGATTCTCATGATTCTGGTCTTCCCTCTGACCCGTCTGATCATCGGCACCATCGTGGGCACAACAGCCTCTATTGTTCCCCTGGTCATCGCGGCGTTTCCCTTTGTGGCTCGATTGGCGGAATCCAGTCTCCGGGAGGTCGATCCCAATGTCATCGAGATGGCCCAGAGTACCGGGGCAACGCCCTTCCAGATCATCACCCGGGTCCTCATCCCGGAAAGTGTTCCCTCCCTGATCTCCAATGCCACCATTGCGCTGACCACTATTTTGGGATACAACGCCATGAGCGGTATCATCGGAGGCGGCGGGCTGGGCAAGATCGCTATCAACTACGGCTATTACCGCTACAAGTTTCTCATCATGTTCCTGGCGGTGATCTGCCTGATCGTGCTGGTACAGGTGTTCCAGAGCATGGGTACCCGGCTGGCCCGGCGGGCGGATAAACGCCTCAAAAATCAAAATCCATAAACCTCTAGAAAGGCCAACAGGGACTGCCCTCAAGCGGGGGCAGTCCCTGTTTTTACCAGTTCACCCGAATCTCGCATTTTTCTCCACCGGATTTGATGCTTTCCAGCAGTTCAACCTCCACCTCTTTTTGGAACAGCTCCCGGAAGATGCCCCGGGCATTTCCCAACGTGCAGAGGCACCAGGTGCGGTAGAGCGTCCCCGGCACCCGCTTGACACAGGCGCAGTAGCATTCTGGGTAACAGAAGTGCAGCTCGTTCTCCGAAATGTAGGCAAGACTGGCAAAGGTCTCATGGGCATTGAAGTCTTCCACAAAATCTTGGAGCGTATCCGCCCTGTTCAGATATGTACGCAGCTTCTCGGCGATAGCCTTCCCGTCATTGCACCGGCAATCCATGCGCACCCGACGGATGGTCATCTCATCGAAGCGTTCCTCCAGCGCCCCGCACACGGCTTCTGCCCAGGCGAATTTCTTCCCGACATCCGCGCTTTTGGAGAGAGGGTACTTCACTTCAAACTCTCGGGCTGCCTCCTCCCCCACGTTCTCCCGCAGGCTCTGTATCAATCGCAAGGAATGGGCGTTGTCGTTTTTGGGCATGGTCTCTTCTCCCTTCTTACCGAATCTAAGAATAGTATAGCAAACATCCATTCGTGCGTCAAGCCCCATCGAATATTCTTTCCACGCAAAAAAGCCCCCGGAATCCGGGGGCCTTACCGCTTTGAGAAAACTTACTTGACTTCCACTTCGGCGCCGGCCTCGACCAGCTTCGCCTTGATGGCCTCGGCTTCTTCAGCGGAGACGCCTTCCTTCACGGCCTTGGGAGCCTCGTCCACCAGAGCCTTTGCTTCCTTCAGGCCCAGACCGGTGATCTCCTTGACCACCTTGATGACGTTGATCTTGCCCTGGCCGGGGCTGGTCAGCACAACGGCGAACTCGGTCTGCTCAGCGGCAGCGGGAGCAGCCTCAGCAGGAGCGGCAGCAACAGCAACAGCAGCGGGGGCAGCGGCGGAAACGCCGAACTCTTCCTCCAGAGCCTTGACCAGCTCAGAGAGCTCCAGAACGGTAAGTGCCTTGACGGCTTCGATCAGATTGGTGACCTTCTCAGACATGATAATAACCTCCAATAATATTTCGTGCAGCAGCACGTGTCAGTTTGCCTTTTCGGCTTTGGGCTTTTACAACCCTCTTTTTTGGATACCGCACAGTGCGGCAGACCTTACGATCCGCTGAACTAGGCTTTCCCACAACAGCGATCGCAAACAGAACGCAGCTTAGGCGCTCTGCTTCTCGGCAATGGCATTGAGCGCGATGACCAGGCCGCGAATGGTCCCATTGAGGACATTCGCAAAACCCTGGATCGGCGCATTGAAGCCGCCGAGCACCTGGGCGATGAGCACTTCCTTAGAGGGCAGTTTGGCCAGACCGGTCACGCCCTCCGCATCCACTGCGCTTCCGTCCACAAATCCTGCTTTCACCTGGAAGCTCCCATTGGGGTTCTTCTTCACAAAGTCAGTGAGGATCTTGGCAGCGTCGGTATAATTTCCTTCGCTGTACGCAATGGCCGTGGTACCGTTGAGGTGCTCCTCCAGCCCCTCGATCCCGGCCTGTTCAAAGGCCAGCTTCAAAAGGGTGTTCTTGACGACCTTGTACGAGCAGCCAGCTTCACGCAGCTGTTTGCGCAGCTGGGTGTCGTCCGTCACGTTGATGCCGTTGTAATTCACCAGCACACCTACATTGGCAGCCTTGAACTCTTCGGCAAGCTGTGCGACCTGTTGCTGTTTCTGTGCAAGGATCTCTTGACTGGGCAATTCATTTCACCTCCGAAACAAAGAATGAGAAAACGCCTTTCCGGGCGGGTGCCGCGGAAAGGCGTAATACGACGGTTTCACTTCTCCATAGCGAACGGAGATCCCTCGCATCCTTCCTCGGCAGGCCGGTAAACCGTTTACCGCTCCGCTGAACAGCCAGCCAAAACCGGCTGCTTCGCTTCGCGACCTGCTGTCTTCGGTCAGACAGCTTTATTATAATACCACAAAGGGCTTCCTTTGTCAAGCCCTATGATGGTCCGATCAAACAAACCGGGACGGATTGATCTTCACGCCGGGGCCCATGGTGGCGCTGACCACGCAGGAGCGCACATACTGGCCCTTGGCAGCAGCCGGCTTGGCCTTGACAATGGCATCCATCAGGGTATCAAAGTTCTCCTGCAGCTTCTGCGCACCAAAAGATACTTTCCCGATGGGGCAGTGGATGATGTTGGTACGGTCCAGACGATACTCAATCTTACCGGCCTTGGCTTCCTGTACGGCCCGGGCAATGTCCGGGGTCACCGTACCGGCCTTGGGGTTGGGCATTAAGCCACGGGGGCCCAGCAAACGGCCCAGACGACCGACCTGACCCATCATGTCCGGGGTAGTGATGAGCACATCGAAGTCCATCCAGTTCTCGGACTGGATCTTCTGGACCATTTCCTCACTGCCTACAAAATCAGCACCGGCGTTCTGGGCATCTTCCACCCGCTCGGGCTTGCAGATGACCAGCACCCGCACGCTTTTGCCCGTGCCATTGGGAAGCACGATGGCTCCGCGGACCTGCTGGTCCGCATGCCGTCCGTCTACGCCCAGCTTCACATGCAGCTCAACCGTCTCGTCGAACTTGGCCACGCCAGTCTTCACACACAGGTCCAGCGCATCGTTTACGTCATACAGCTTGGTGCGGTCGATCAGCTTCGCACTCTCCGCATACTTTTTTCCGTGTTTCATACTATGGTTTCCTCCAGTGGTCAATATCGGATTTCAGGATTTCCTCCCACTAGCGGGGGTCAATCAACTACCTCGATGCCCATCGAACGGGCAGTACCGGCGATCATGCTCATGGCCGTCTCGATGGTGGCGGCGTTCAAGTCGGGCATCTTGGTCCGGGCGATCTCCTCGACCTGGGCCTTGGTGATCTTGGCCACCTTTTTCTTGTTCGGCTCACCGGATGCCGTCTCAATGCCGCAGGCCTTCTTGATCAGCACGGCGGCGGGAGGCGTCTTGGTGATGAACGTGAAAGAACGGTCGGCATACACGGTGATGACTACGGGGATGATCAGCCCCACGTCATTCTTGGTCCGCTCGTTGAATTCCTTGGTAAACGCCATGATGTTCACGCCATGCTGGCCCAGCGCAGGACCTACAGGCGGCGCCGGAGTGGCTTTCCCGGCGGGGATCTGGAGCTTGATAAAGCCCGTTACCTTTTGTGCCATGAATGAATTCTTCCTTTCCTGTCGAAAAACCTTTCCGGCCTTTCGACCGCGTGGTGTTCGCGGCCCGAGCGCTTTTCAGATTTGCCCGTGCCTCCCACAGGGGGCTTCCCCCTGGTCTTCCAAAAAGCGGTCCCCCGCTTTTTTCAGCATATCTTGCCCGCGGCTGGTCACCGCGTGCAGCCCGGTGCGTCAGTCGCCCACCGGCTCGGCCTGGTCCAGCTCCAGCTCCACGGGAGTGTCTCGGCCAAACATGGAAACGGTCACCCGAACGCGGTTCTTCTCCACGTCCAATTCTTCCACCGTTCCGATGAACCCCTCCAGGGGCCCGTCAATGATGCTCACCGAGTCACCCACGTCATAGCGCACTTCCACGCTCCGTTTCTCGATACCCAGCCGCTCCACTTCTTCGTCTGTCAAGGGCACTGGCTTGGAGGATGGACCCACGAATCCGGTACAGCCGCGAATGTTCCGCACCGCATACCAAGACTCGTCCGTCATGACCATCTTCACAATGACGTACCCCGGAAAGATCTTCCGCTCAACTTCCTTGTGCTGCCCGCTCTCAGTGATCTCCGTCACCTTTTCAGTGGGGACCAGCACTTCCTGGATCAGATCCTGCAGCTGGCGGTTCTCCACGGTGGTCACCAGATTGGAAGCCACCTTGTTCTCATATCCGGAGTAGGTGTGCACCACATACCATTTCGCTTCGTCTGCCATCTTCTGTTCCTTTCAGCCCTGCTTCGTCAAACCTTCGCCACATCCATGATGAGGCCCAGCAGGTTCATAAAGCAGGTGTCCAGCAGGAAAACGAACACACCCAGCACCGCGATGGTCACCAGCACCACACCGGTGTTCTTGAAGGTCGCCTTTGGGGTGGGCCAAACGATCTTCTTCATCTCTCCTTTGCAGTCCCGCACGAACTTCAAGATCCGGCGGAACAGCCGCACCAGGATAAAGGGCTTTTTCTCGTCCTTTTTCACGGACTTGGCATCCGTCTTGTTCTCTGCCATGGTCTTTTTCTCCCTTTATCTGGTTTCCCTGTGCAGGGTGTGCTTGCGGCAGAATCTGCAATATTTCTGCATCTCCAGCCGGTCGGGGGTGTTCTTCTTTTCCTTCTTGGTGTTGTAGTTTCTCTGCTTGCACTCCGTGCAGGCCAGAACGACTTTGACTCTCACTTTCGGCGCCTCCTGTTTCTTAGGAATATGTTTGGACCCCTGCGGGGCCCTGCCTCCCTCGCTGTTACAAAAGCGGGCACAAAAAAAGAACCCTCTCCACGAGGTAGTATTACTATAGCACATCCCCTTCGGGATGTCAAGCACTTTCCCGCAGATAAGGTCCTCTTTTTTGTCTTTCTCTGCCCGATCAGCTTTCCAGTCGGCTCTCGATCTTCTTCCCCTGCTTTTTGGGTTTTTCGGGTTTGATCTTCTTTCCCTTCAGCTTTCGGCTAAAGCGCAGCGCCTTCTGCAATTCCTCATCGGTCTTGTCCTTCAGAGTCCCAAAGGCCCCGTCCGAAAGGCCGTTGAACAGCACGCTGGTCACCACACACCGCAGGTCCAGATCTCCCATCCGGTACATGTCGTCCAGCAGGGCAGCCAGCTTGGTCACCGCTTCACTGTCCGGATAGAGCGTCACCAGCTGTTCCACCTGAGGCACCACCTGCCCCTTGGTAAAGGTCACAGCCCGCACCTGGCCATACGTGATCTTCTCCTGATTCAGCGCCTCTTTGATCTCCGGGAACATGTTGGCCAGCCGGTTGAAAAAGAACAGGCTGTCCACCACACGCTCGTCATCCTTGCCGCGCTTGGTGCGTTTCTGCTGCACCATGGCCACCCGCTTGGGGCCCTGCACCACTTCCAAAAAATCATTCAAAATGCTGTCCGCGTCCGACCGATCGCTGGTCTGATAGTCAAACAGCCAGCTGGAAAGCACCCGCCATTCGCTGGGCGTGCCATCCACCTTCAGATTGGCGGAACGCAGCTCGAACTGCTTTTTCCCGGGGACATACCGCAGGCCGTAGGCCACCGACTCTGTGGCAAAATAGACGCTTTGACCGCCGTCTTCCTCCTCCAGAGGCACTGCCGGGCCAAAGCCCTGTTTTTCCAGCTCCACATAGAGGCCGCTTTGTATCCGTTCAAATACGTTGATTTCCAAATCCCTCGTCCTTCCTAACTGGGTTCTCTTTATTATACGGCAAGGAGGCGGACCCGTCAAGTGGTCATTTTCCGCGGATCCAGGGACAGTCGCTCGTAAAAAACGTGAAAACAGTTGCGAAATCCCGGCTTTCATAGTATAATGGACTGCAAGCGCGCAAAAGCAGGGCATTTTCCCGTGGGGGACCTCCCCTGTGTCGGAAAAAACACCTCTGTTTCCGCATATTGAAGACTGTTTTTTCTATAAACTAAGAGTATCCTTTATCTGATTGGACGTGATCTCATTGAGTGAATCCAAAAAATGCCGAGTGGCAGTACTGTTTGGGGGCGTATCCTCCGAGCACGAGATCTCTCTGCTGTCTGCTTCCTCTATCGTGGAGAACCTGTCCCCCGAGCAATACGACCTGATGACCGTGGGCATCACCAAAGAAGGCCGGTGGCTGCTGTACACCGGGCCGGTGTCCGCCCTGCGGGACGGAACCTGGGAACAGACCGGTTTGACCGTTCCAGCATTCCTTTCCCCCGATCCCGGCGTCCACGGGCTGGTGGCCCTGGAAAAAGACGGGGCCCGGGTGCTGCCGGTGGACGTGGTGTTCCCTGCGCTGCACGGAAAAAATGGCGAAGACGGCACCCTGCAGGGGTTGCTGCAGCTTTCGGGCATTCCCTTCGTGGGCTGCGGCACGCTGGCCTCCACCATCTGCATGGACAAGGCGGTGACCCATTCTCTGCTGTCTGCCGCCAATATCGAACAGGCCCACTATCTGTGGTTCTACGCCGACCGCTTTCCGGTGGCGGCGGAGACCATCAAAAAGAAGATCGTGGCCAGGCTCAACTTCCCGGTGTTCGTGAAACCCGCCAACGCCGGTTCCTCGGTGGGCGTGAGCAAGGTGGACGCCCCTGAAGGCCTGGATGCCGCCATCGAGAAGGCAGCCCGCGAAGACCACAAGGTAGTGGTGGAAGAGGGCATCGACGGCCAAGAGGTGGAAGTGGCGGTGTTGGGCAACCGAGACTGCACTGCCTCCATCGTGGGAGAGATCTGTGCATCGGCGTCCTTCTACGATTACGAAGACAAATATATCAACGGCACCAGCCAGCTGTTTATCCCAGCCCACCTGGAGGAGGAAACGGCACAAAAGGTCCGGGAAACTGCCGTGCGGGCCTATCGTCTGCTGGGATGTTCTGGGATGGCACGGGTGGATTTCTTCGTGACCCGGGAGGAGCATCGGGTCATATTAAACGAGATCAACACCTTGCCGGGCTTTACCAGCATCAGCATGTACCCCAAGCTGTGGATGGCCTCCGGCCTCACCTATGGCGAGCTGCTGGACCGCCTCATCGACCTGGCGTTCCAGAAGGCCGGGATCGAAAGGGGCCAGGCGCATGGATAATCGACCCATCGGGGTGTTCGATTCCGGTCTGGGCGGCCTGACAGCGGTAAAAGAGCTGGAACAGGTGCTGCCCGGAGAGAGCGTGGTCTATTTCGGCGACACCGGCCGGGTCCCCTATGGCACCCGCAGCCCAGAGACCGTGCGGGCCTACGCCCGGCAGGATATGGCGTTTCTCATGAGCCAAGGCGTCAAGGCGGTGCTGGCCGCCTGCGGCACGGTAAGCTCCCTGGCGGGGGACATCGGCCGTAGCCTGCCGGTGCCCTACTTCGACGTGGTCGAGCCCACGGCCCGAGCGGCATTTGCCGCCACGAAAAACGGACGGGTGGGCGTGACGGGGACCAACGCCACGGTGCGCAGCGGCTCTTACGAAAAGGCGCTACAGGCGCTGGATCCGGGTCTGGCAATCACGGCAGCGCCGTGCCCGCTGTTCGTGCCCCTGGTAGAAAACGGCTTTCTGGATCCGGATGACCCCGTGACGCTGGAGATCGCTCGCCGGTACCTGGAGCCTTTGAAAGCTCAGTCCGTGGATACCGTGATCCTGGGGTGCACTCATTTCCCCTTGCTGCGGCCGGTCATCGCCCGTGTGATGGGCCCTCAGACCCGGCTCATCGACAGCGGACGGGAGGCTGCTCTGGCCCTGGCGGAAGCTCTGGAGGTGCAGGGCCTGCTGTGCGGACCGGACAGGCCCCGGCAAGCAGCTTTTTTCGTAACAGACGACCCGGAGGGGTTCTGCCGGGTGGCAGAGCCATTTTTGGGGCACAGTGTGGAAGGGGCCGTGGCCCAGGTGACAGTGGAATGAATATGGAACGGAAAAAGAAAGGAGTCCACATGTTCAAGGAGGACTACGACATCCAGATCGTGGGCTTACAGGTATATGGGGACTCGGAAGACGACCGGGGCCGGATCGCGCTGTCCACCACGGGGACCTATTCCGAGCGGGGCGCGGCCCGGTTCATCGCCTACAAAGAATACGATGAGGAAGATCCCAGGATCTCCCACACGGCCATTTTGAAGGTGGAACCGGACAAGGTGACCATGTCCCGGACCGGCAGCGGCACCCGGCTGATCCTGGAACGTGGCCGCCGGCACCTGTGCCTGTACGACACCGGGTTCGGGTCCATGTCCGTGGGCATCTTCACCAGCGAACTGGAATCCACCCTGAGTCCTGCGGGAGGCCGCCTCAACGTGAAATACACCCTGGATATTGATTCTGCCCTGTCCAGCTCCAACGAGCTGGAGGTGGAGATCCGGCCCCGGGGCAAAAGACGGCTGGCCCCGTGAAAATCAAAGAAAAAACAAGAGGAGAAGCACTATGTCTATTCTGGTAAGTCAAGCCACCGACGGTCTGCGCAGCGCCATCATCCGTGCCCTGGAGCTGGCCATGGAAAAGGGAGCCCTGCCCCAGGCGCAGATCCCCGCCTTTACATTGGAGATCCCCGCGGACCGCGCCCACGGAGACTGGGCCTGCAATGCCGCCATGGTGGGCGCCCGGGCCTTTCACACCGCCCCCCGGGCCATCGCCCAGGCCATTTCTGATCACCTGGATCTGAGCGCCACTGCCTTTTCCCGGTGTGAGATCGCAGGGCCGGGCTTTTTGAACTTTACCTATGAGGACACGTTCTACGGCAACGTGCTCCGGGACATCTGGGAGAAAGGGTCCCACTACGGGGAAAGCGATTTTGGCGGCGGCAAGCGGGTGCTGGTGGAATATGTATCCGCCAACCCCACCGGTCCCATGCACATCGGCAACGCCCGGGGCGGCGTGCTGGGAGATACCCTCTCTGCGGTGCTGGAGACCGTGGGCTACCGGGTAGAACGGGAATTCTACGTCAACGATGCAGGCAACCAGGTGAACAAGTATGCGGCCTCCCTGGAGGCCCGATACATGCAGCTGTACAAGGGCGAGGAAGGCTTCCCCTTCCCGGAAGACGGCTATCAGGGACCGGACGTCACCGAAAACGCCAAGGCCTTCGCCCAGCAATACGGAGACCGGTTCGTGGATGCCGACCCGGAAGAACGCCGGGCTGCGCTGATCGATTTTGGGCTGCCCAGAAACATCCAGGGCCTGCATGACGATCTGCAGCGCTATCGGGTGGAGTACGACAACTGGTTCCATGAATCCACCCTGCACCAGAGCGGTGCGGTGCAGGAGATGGTGGAAAAGCTGCGGGAAAAGGGCGTCACCTATGAAAAAGACGGCGCCCTGTGGTTCCGCGGCGGCGACTTCGGCAGCGAGGACTTCGTGCTGGTGCGCTCCAACGGCGTGCCCACCTACGTGGTGCCGGACATCGCCTACCACTACGACAAGCTGGTGACCCGGAACTTCGACTGGGCCATCAACGTGCTGGGAGCCGACCACCACGGCTATGTGCCCCGGCTCAAGGCGGCGCTGCGGGCACTGGGCATCGATGCAGACCGCTTGACTGTGGTACTGATGCAGATGGTGAGCTTGGTGCGGGACGGCGAGGTCGTCAAGGCCAGCAAGCGCAGCGGAAAAGCCATCACGCTGGTGACACTGTTGGAGGAGGTCCCCGTGGATGCCGCACGCTTCCTGTTCAATTCCTACGAACCCAACACGCGCATCGATTTTGACCTGGACCTGGCGGTGCAGCAAGACTCCCAGAATCCCGTCTATTGCGCCCAGTACGCCCACGCACGGATCTGCAGCATCCTGCGCAACCTGAAGGCGGACGGCGTAGAACCCCGGGCCTGCACGCCGGAGGAACTGCTGCTGCTGTCCACCCCGGAAGAGCGGGAACTGATGAGCTTCCTGGCCGGCTACACCGATGAACTCAAGGGCGCTGCCCGGGGACTGGACCCGGCCCGGGTGACCCGGTATATCACCAACTTGTCCACCCTGTTCCACAAGTTCTACAACACCTGCCGCGTGCGGGGCGAAGCGGAGCCCCTGGCAGCCGCCCGGCTCTATCTGTGCTGTGCGGCCCGGACGGTGCTGGAGAACGCCATGGCCCTGCTGAAGGTAGACGCCCCGGAGAGCATGTAATTATTGGGTATACAAAGGGTTCGGCTTCGCCGCCTCGCCCTTCTGAAAATCAAAACAGCCCGCCTGTCTCCCCTTGGGAAGGACCAGGCGGGCTGTTTGCTATGCAAGGGCCCATACAATGGCCTGGGCCAGGCCGTCCGCGTCGTGGGCGGCGGTGATCCGTGTGGCGGCAGCTCGGGCAGCCGGGTCTCCGTCCGTTACGGCAAAGGAGAGCCCTGCCGCTTCCAACATCGTCACATCGTTGCCGTTGTCCCCCACTGCCATCAGCTCCTCCCGGGAAAAGCCCAGCCGTTCCGCCAGAAACGCCAAGGCCGCTCCCTTATGGGCGTCGGCGTGATTGATCTCGATGTTGTCCGGCAGAGAGGAGGTCAGCCGCAGTCCGCCCAGCTCCTCCAGCCGCCGCCAGATCTCCCCCCGCTGCGGCTCGGGCACATAGGGCAGGTTGATCTTCTCCGGGCAGATCCCCGTCTCCAGCAGCGCGGCATAGGAGGGCGCCAGGGTATAGGCCTTGCCAAAGATGAAATGCCACTTGTCCTCCGGGAACCGATAGTGCTCCACCGCCCGCTCCGGGTTGCCGGCCCGGGTCCACGCGCCTCCGTCCCAGTAATATTCGATGTAGAGATCGTATTCGTCCAGCACCGCCTGGACCTGCCGGGCCTGCTCATTGGACAGCAGCGTCTCCCGGATCGGCTTCTCCGCGGTCAGATCGTACACCGCCGCACCGTTGGACGTGATGGCGTAGCGCACGCCGGGCAGAGCGGTGATCTCCGGCGGCAGGAACGTGCGCATCCGGCCGGTGGCGGGCACCAGCTCCACGCCCCGCCGGTGGGCAAGCTCCAGGGCCCGGCGGTTGCCGTCGGACAGATATTTGTGCTGGAGGATCGCGGTCCCGTCCAGATCAAAGGCCAGCAGGCGGATCATAAACGCACCTCTTTTTCCACAGGGTATCCTTGGATGATACCAGGATCGCGTTGCGCAGCAACGCAACCCATGCGCTTTTTCCATGAGGAAAAGCGCTATGCTGGTTCAATGTTCTCCGAAACGGTCCAAATCTTTGATTTGGAAACCGTTTCATGAGGTTAGTATACCACAAACCGCCCTACCGGGCAAGAGGTCCCAAAAACAGCAAAAGGTCCCTCGCACCGGCGAGGGACCTTTTGCCCACAGAACAAATTATTCTGGCTGAAAGGTGCAGCACTCCGTCTCGCTTTTCACGGTGACGTTGCCGCACAGACAGCCCACACAGACACAGTCCGCCTCGCACCGGCAGTCCCGGTTGTAGACACAGTGGGTGGCCTTGCAGTCGATGGAGCTCTCGACAGAAGGCTCGCGCTGGGCAGTGGAGTTCTCTCCCCAGCTGCCGTTGTGCCGCTCCTCAAAGGAAGCGCAGCACGTCTGTCCGCTTTCCCGGGCGGCGGGGCCCTCCACCTGGATGCCCTTCAGGCAGCACAGGTTGTCCCGGTAATGTTGGCAGGCAGTCACCTGACATTCCAGCTTGTTGGTCATAAGGCACCTCGTCCAAAAAGATTTGCAAACCCCGCGATCGGTTTACAAAGGATAGTCTCTCCGGATTCTCCTGCCTTATACACCGTTTACGCCTGTTCCTTCAAAATGTACTTTCCGGCAAACTGCATCACCAGGAACGCCACCACGCAGGTCACGATGATCTCGGGGATCATGTACACGCCGTTGTAGATCAGCGAGTAGATCACCGCCAGAGCCGTGCCGGAGAGGTTCGCCGCAGCGGGGAACCAGTCCTGCAAAAAGCTCTGCATCTCCGTCACCTCGGTGAAGGACGCCCACAGCACCCAGCCGGACAGGAAGGAGCAGAAATACCGCAGCAGGCAGCTCACCAGCGCGCCCAGCGTCATGGCCACGCCGTCGTTGCGGATCTTCCCCCGGAAGATCCCGCCGAAGCCCAGCACGGTGAACGCCAGGATGTAGTCCAGCAAAACGGAGCCGATGAGCATGCCCGCCGTCAGCCCCTTCAGCGCCGAGAGCCCGAACAGCAGCTGCAGCACGCTGAATACCAGCCCGGCTCCCAGGCCCCACTTGGTGCCGCAGCGGTAGGAAAACACCAGCACCGGCAGCATGGAGCACAGGGTGATGGAACCGCCATAGGGCAGGTCCAGCACTTTGATGAAGGACAGCACGGTGCCCAAGGCCACCATCAGTCCGCCCAACACCAGATTGAAGACACGTTTGTTCACTTTGATCCGACCCTTCATGGAATGATTGAAAAATGAAAAATGCCATTCGGATAAGCTCCAAATGACATAAGACCGCATCGGAAAAGCAGCCGGACCGGCCGCCCTTCACTATGATGAAACGATTCCTACGTCGGTATTATCCGCATCAGGTTCCTGCCCATCTGGGCAAAGGGTTTAAGCTCAAGGCTCCTCTCAGCCCGCAAAAGCGAGCACCCCTTCTTTCATTTTTCGCACCTTATGATACACCGAACCGGGACAAAAGTCAACCGAAAAAACAAAAATGGGGTTGCAATCCCGAGAAAAAGGGAGTATAATCTTTATAAAGGACTTTATAAACCTTTCAAATGAGGTGGAGCCTGTGAAAGCCAAAGAATTGGCCCAACTGCTGGGCGTGTCCCCCGCCACGGTCTCCCTGGTGCTCAACAACAAGCCGGGCATCAGCGACAGCCTGCGGGCCTCCCTGCTGGGGAAGATCCGGGATCTGGGCTGCGGGAACATGATCCGCTGCCAGGAGGGGTGCGATCCCAAGGACGACGCCGCCCTGTCCGCCGCCCGCAGCGGCCGGCCCCAGGTGGTGCTCTACCTCATCTACACCGGATTGGAAGACCCCTCCCATTGGGAGTTCGCCTTTTTCCCCCAGGTGCTCCGGGGCGCCGGCGCCGAGGCCCGGGAAAACGGCTGGGAGCTGGTGGTCCTGCACATGGATCCCTCCGGCGGGGATCTCAGCAGCCTCTCCGCCTATGCGGATCGGGCCGTGGGGGTCATCGCCCAGGTGAGCCGGGCCGATCAGGTAGACCTGCATCGGATGCGGGCCTTGGGCCTGCCGGTGGTGTTCGTCGATACCTACCGCCGGGAGAAAGAGGCCAGCAGCGTCTGCGTCAACAACGAGCAGGGCATGTTCCGGGTGGTGGAATACCTGAAAGAAAAGGGCCACCGACGCATCGGCTACGTGTACGGCTGCGAGACCGACAGCATGGACGAGCGCCGCGGGTGCTTCTGCCGGGCTTTGGTGGAGCTGGGACTGCTGGATTCCCTGCAAAAGGAAAACGAGTTCTTCTTTCCCGAGGACTGCGATTCCCCCTGGGAGACCCTGGAGCAGTCCTTCCGGTCGACCGCGCACCTGCCCACCGCGCTGGTGTGCGAAAACGACAACGCCGCGCTCCACGCTCTGCGGGCCCTCAAGGCCGTGGGTCTCCGGGTGCCGGAGGACGTTTCCCTGGTGGGCTTCGACAACCGTCCCCTGTGCAGCCTCACCGACCCGCCCCTGACCTCCGTGAAAAATGATCCGGACCTGATGGGCCGGGCCTGTGTGCTCCTGCTGCAGGACCTGCGCCGGCTCATGCGCCTGAACACCACGCCCTCCCTGAAAATGGAGCTGCCCACCCAGCTGGTGGAGCGCCAAAGCGTGCGGGATCTCACCTGATCGCCCTCAAACCATCGCGTATAAGGGACCTCCTTTTGTTCCTTGGGGCTGCCCACTCGGGGCGGCCCCAAGGTTTGTTTATTGGGTCCCCCTTCCCGTCCCAGGGACAGAAAAGCGCTCAGGCACACCGCCTGAACGCTTTTTTTCACGATTTCCCCAGGCCCTGCCGGTCCACAGGGCACGCGATCCTTCACCGCCGGTCGTCCACGTCGATGACCTCGCCCACAAAGACCACATGGGCCTGCCAGTCTCCCCGCTCGTCCGGGGGATAGACCGCCGGGCTCGCCTGATAATACGCCTGGATCTCCGGCGCCAGGTCCTCCCTGGCAAACGCGTGCTGATACAGCTTCCTGCACAGGAACGTGAGATGCGCCTCCCGATACGTGACGCTGTCCCCCATGGGCACCGGCGTCAGCCCGGCGGCCTTCACCTTGTCTCCGTCCCGCCCAGAGTGAGACCCCATATACCCCAGCGCCTTCCGGTATTCCGGCGGGAAGAAGCTCACGGTAAAGGTGGGGTTCTCCAGGAGGAACGAGCACGTGTACCGGGACGGATACACATACACGGTCACGGTGGGCCCGGCGCTTCCTCCCCGGGACCAGAGATTGCCCAGGCTGCCCCAGCCGATGGTGCACCCGTTGAAGTGCTCCATGGAGCCGGCCGTGACCAGCGCCATCTCCCTGCTGAACAGCGAAAACGCAGGATATTCTTTCTGCTCAAACGGTCTCACACGCTCACCTCTCCAAAATCTTCTCTTCCCCGTTTCCGGGGATCTCCCTTTCCGGGGATGCCCCTCACAGATCCCCTTCGCCCTCGGTTCCCCGGGTCCAGCAGGCAAACAGCTGCATCCCACCCAGCAGCACGAACAGGGACACCGCCGGCGACACCAGCGCATGCCCGGCGATGAGCGCGATGGCGAACCCCGCCAGGGTGACGAACAGATACGTGGCGGTCTTCAGCGAGCCCAGGGTCTCAAGCGGGTGCCGGACGAACCGCACCACCGCCCAAGCGATGAACCCCAGATACGGCAGGATATACACCACAAAGCCCACCACGCCGTGGCGCACCAGCACCGCCACCAGGTCCATCTCCACCATCAGCTCCACATCGTGGGTGAGGGCCGGGCAGTTGGCATAGCCCACCCCAAACAGCTTCACGGCCAGTCCCCCGTCCAGATAGGACTGCACCGTGGCGGCGGAACTCAACAGCCGGCGGCTGAGGATCTGATCCACCCGTTCCACCAGAGGGTTCTGGTCCAGCAGGGTCCTCAGCCAGGTGCCCCGGGTCATGGCCTCGATCTCCTCACTGAAGGAGAGCTGGCTCATTTCCGAATTCTCGTCCATGATCTCCACATAGACGTTGTTGAGATAGCTCTGCAGAGAGGACCGGAAATAGAGCAAAAACACCGTCACACACAGCAGCGCCAGCACGGCGAACCGCACCCACGCCCCCCGAGAGGGCGTCCGCAGCGCCTGCACCGCCGCCCAGATCCCCGCGGCCAGGCAGTACAGCGCGATGAACAGGAACACGATCTTGGTCCCGATGAAATTGGCGCTGAACGCCACGGAAAACAGCGTCCACGCGATGCCCACGCCCCGATACCAGGTCTTTCGGGTCACCGTGGGCAGCTGGGTCACACAGTAGTACACCGTCACCGGCGCAGTCAGCGCCAAAATGCAGCTGACTTCATTGGCGGCGTGGAACCACCCGTTATAGCCGTACCCAGAGCTCCCGTAGGAGACAAAGCTCGTCCCCGTCAGGTAGGCCAGCAGAATCACCCCGGCATAGAGGCCTCCCGCCCAGGCGATGGCCCGGGTCGAGGCCAAAAATCCCAGCTCCCGATAGGCGCTCCAGAGGAAGATCAGCACCAGCGGCGCGTAGAACGTCTTGACGATCTCCTGGATATTCCGCAGGCACAGCCCCAGCCCGCCCAGGCGGAACAGATGCACCAGGAACACCAGTAGATAGGCCCCGATGGCCCCCAGCGCCCCCCAGACCCACTTTTTCTGGGGAAAGCGGCTGATCCACACCGTATAGACCAGCCCCAGCACCATGAACAGCGCCCGCATCACCACGCCGGGGGTCACCGGCAGCTGGGCACGGATGGCAAAGGCCGTCAGACAGTCCAGCAGGGGCTGAAAGACCACATAGGCCGCCACCACCAGGGGCAGCGTCCTGCGCACGGCATCCGATCGGGACATAAGAAACCACCTTTCGGGAGGGTTTTGAAGTGTTGTGTTATGGAAACTATTCTAAACCAAACCAGCCCATTATGCAACCCTTAATTTGCCGAAACCGGCCAAAAAAGCGGTTTTCCCGGTGGGCTCAGCGCACCGTCAGCGCCGCCACCGAGCACCCGGGCAGCATCACCCGCCAGGCCTCTCCCTCCGGCCGCACCGTGCATGCCCGGGGCTCCACCCGGCTCGGGCAGTCAAAATCGTTTCGGTCTGCGGGCTTCCCCGCCAGGATCCGTCCCCGGATCTCCCGGGGCCTGCACCCCTCCAGCCGCAGTTCCAGCTCTTCTGCCCCCTGGTCGGCCAGGTTCGCCACCGTGATGTGCACCTCCCCGTCCGCATCCACCGAGGCCGAGGCGGACAGCGCCGGCACCGCATGACCGCCGGCCCCGGCGGCGCCGGTATCCAGCGCACACGCCAGCAGCCGGGCGTCCTGGTGCTCCTGGTACAGGTCGAACACGTGATAGGTGGGGGTCTTCACCATCCGGTCGTCCCGGGTCAGCAGCACCGCCTGCAGCACGTTCACCAGCTGGGCCAGATTGGCCATCACCACCCGGTCTGCGTGTCGGTTGAAGATATTCAGCGTCACCGCCGCCACCAGGGCGTCCCGCATGGTGTTCTGCTGATACAGGAACCCCGGGTCGGTGCCGGGCTCCACCTGGTGCCAGGTGCCCCATTCGTCCACCACCAGGCCCACCCGGTGCTCCGGGTCGAACCGGTCCATGACGGCCGTGTGCTTCACGATGAGCTCCTCCATGAACAGCGCCTTCTCCAGCAGCTCATAGTATTCCTCCCGGGTGAACTGCGTGGCGCTGTGCTTGTGCTCCCAGGTGCCGCCCACGGTGTAGTAGTGCAGGCTCAGCCCCTGCATGTACCGCCCGGCGATCTCCATCACCTCCCGGGTCCAGTCATAGTCGTCCCCGTTGGGCCCGCAGGCGATCTTGAACACCCGGTTCTCCCCGTAGCTGCGCACATAGGTCTGGTACCGCCGGTAGTTGTCCGCGTAGAAGGACGGCCGCATGTTGCCGCCGCAGCCCCAGTTCTCGTTGCCCACGCCGAAGTATTTCACCCGCCAGGGGTCCGGGTGCCCGTTGGCCGCCCGCAGCTGGGCCATAGGCGAGACCCCGTCAAAGGTCAGATACTCCATCCATTCGCTCATCTCCTGCACCGTCCCGGAGCCCAGGTTCCCGTTGATGTACGGTTCGCAGCCGATCTGCCGGCACAGCTCCATGAATTCGTGGGTGCCGAAGGAATTGTCCTCGGTGACGCCGCCCCAATGGGTGTTCACCATCTTTTTCCGCTGCCCCCTGGGCCCGATGCCGTCCTTCCAGTGGTACTCATCGGCAAAGCACCCCCCGGGCCAGCGCAGCACCGGCAGCCGGATGGCCCGCAGGGCCTCCACCACGTCGGTGCGCATGCCGTTCACATTGGGGATCGCGCTGTCCTCCCCCACGAACACCCCGCCGTAGATGCAGTGTCCCAGGTGTTCGGAAAAGTTGCCGTACAGGTTTCGGTTGATGACGGCCCCAGCGCTGCGGGCGTCCACGGTCAGTCTGCTCATGCTGTGTCCTCCTTGGGTCGGTCGACGATCGTTCTCCAAATCTTCTTTCCGCCGGGAAAAACGGCTCCCGCCGCTCTCCCCTGGGTCGTTACAGGATGGTCAGCGCCCCGGGGACACATTCCACCGTGATCCGGTCAAAGTGCCCCAGCACCTCGCCGTCCGTATGGACGCACAGGGGCACGCTGGCGCGCACCTGGGCGCTCCGGAACCGCCCGCCCCGCACCCCCGGGAACCAGAAATGCTTCCCGAAAAAGGCCGTGGGCAGCGCCAGCAGCACCAGCAGCCGGGGCAGTCCCGCCACGCTGCACAGGTCCAGCTGGCCGTCGGTGTCGTCGGCCTGGGGGCAGAATTGGAACCCGCCCCCCTCGAACCGGTGCACCATCCCCGCCGCGAACAGGAACCCATCCAGCTCCAGGGCGTCGCCCCCATCGGGCTGCAGGGTCACCCGGGCCTTTTGGGCGGTCAACAGCTCCTTCATGGCCACCGCCAGGTACGTCAGCTTCCCCAGTCCCAGCCGGTTGAGCGTCGCCTTGGCCCGGTTCTTCTGCACCGATTCGCACACCGCCGCGTCAAAGCCCATGCCGCAGGCCGTGGCGAACCGCCGCTTCGTCCCGTCGGGCAGCGCCACCACCCCCAGGTCCATCCGCCGCCCGGGGCTTGCCAGCGCCCGCCGGGCCGCTTGGGCGGGGTCCTTGGGCAGCCCCAGGTCCCGGGCCAGGTCGTTGCTGGAGCCCGTGGGCACCCAGCCCAGCCGGACCATCCCCGGGTCTTCGAGGCCCTGGAGCACCTCGTTCACCGTGCCGTCTCCCCCCAGCACCCACAGCGTCACGTCTCCTGCCGCCTCCCGGGTGAGGGACTCCGCCAGCCGGGCCGCATCCCCCGGCCCCTGGGAGAACACCGCCCGGTAGTCCACGCCGCTTTCCGCCAGCACCGGCTCCACGGCCTCCCGCCAGACCTGCTCCCCCCGCCCGGACCGGGCGGCCGGGTTCACCACCACATGGATCATTGCCTGCCTCTCCTTCCCCGCTCAAACCCCCGCGTCTCACGCGCCGGACTTTCACCGTCCAGAAAAACCTCGTTCTACCCCTTGTCCGCCCCCCACGAGCTGTTCCATGTCTTGGGCCGCGGGAGAAAACGGGTCTGATACTCCCGTTCCATCGTGTCGATGTCCTGCTGGGTGATCTCGTCCGGCGAAAAGCGGTTCTTATGGCACAGCCTCAGCAGATTCAAGTAGGTAATCTGCGGGCATTCCTGCTCCACCCGTTCCAAAATGCTGTACTTGCTGGAACAGCTTTTTCCGGTGTAATAGAGATAGTCCGACATGGCCGTGGTGAGGACGATCTGAGTCATCATTCGCAAGGACGGGTGCGCCACGGTTTTGAGGTACTCGTTTTGGTACCAATCGGTCCCCTTGAGGGACTCCAATTCTTCGGCGCTCATCCGCTTGGTCATCTCCACGTCGGCCCGCGTCGGGCGTTCCAGCGAGGGGATCCGATCCTCCCCGTACACGGTGATCCCGGTGTCCAGCGCCCGGAACACCTCGATGGGCCGTTCAATGAGGTCCTTGTTTTGCTGCGTCCGGGGAAAATCGTAGGCATACGGATGCACCAGATGCCTGGACTGAAACACGACCTTTGCGATGGGCACATCCCGCCCGGTATCCTGCTCCACCCGGTCGATCAGGGCCCAGATCTGCCGCTTCTCCAAGTCGTACTCCACCTCATCCGACACGATGTGGATCAGGTCGATATCGCTGCCGGCATTTCCCGTATAGGTGTCGTCCGAAAGAGACCCCACCAAGATCACCGACTGGACGAAATCCAGTGCCCGGACTTCATCGAGATACCGACTGAGGATCTCCTTGGCCCGTTCCTTCGACTTGTTCATTTGCATCCCTCCTGTGTGTTCCTTCACGCCCCCAGGCAGTCCGCCCGCAGGCCCGCAAAGTCCAGAAAATCCTCCACATACTGCTTGCGCAGCAGCTCCTGGGGCACGAACTCGTTGTACTTCCCCCGGATCTGCACCTGCTCCGGCAGGGGCAGGGTGTTGAGGTCCGGCTCCTCGGCCAGGATCTCCCGGATCTCCGCTTCCAGCCCGGCCTGTCCCCCGTCATACACCACCTCCAGGTACACACAGGTGGGCCAGGGCATCCGGCTCTGGATCCCCCGGGCCCGCAGCAGCAGGTGCAGCGTGGTCAGCTGCCGGGTCCCCACCCAGGGGAAGACCGCGAATTTCCGCTCCGAAAGGGCCGTCACAAGCCGGTCTAAGACCCCCGCGTTCCGGGTGATGAACCGGATCTCCTCCAGCCGCTGGGCGCAGCCCTCGCTGAGGTAGGGATACGTCTCGTCCCCCTGCAGGATGCTCCGCAGCTTCTGCACCAGCACGGTGTGCAGCTCCGTGTCGAAATCCACGTCCCAGTCCACCACAGAGATCCCCGGCACCTTTTTCACGAACAGCACTTTCGAGCGCTCGTTCACCTCCACCGTCTCCCAGGACATCCCCGCCAGGGCGAACCGCGTCCCCACCGGGTACACCTTGTCCACGGTGCCGATGGTCCGATTCTCGTCCTTCACCAGCAGGTATTCCGAGGCCTCGAACACCGTGAGGAACTTGTAGCTGTTGGCAACCTTTTCCCCTTCCCGCCCCAGGATCAGCCCGCCCCGCTCGGTCCGTTCCAGCTGGTCCGTGTCCAGCAGGTGCCGCAGCAGCAGCCGGTAGTCCTCCTGGGTGACCGCCCGGAAGGGCCCCAGGGTCAGCACGTCCTGGGCCAGCCGTGCAGGAGACAGCTCCCCGCAGCTCTTCAGGTGGCTCATGGTCTGGTGATACACCAGGTCATAGGGGTGCCGCCGGGGCTGGATGGGCTCCACCCAGTGCTCCCGCAGGTACAGCTGGATGATGGCGATGGTGCGGATGAACTCCCAGTTCACCGGGCCCAGGGTCTGGTCCGCGTTCACCTTCAGGTCCTCCACAAAGGTGAACAGCAGCCGGGGGATCTGCCCCCGCCGGCCGCACCGGCCCAGCCGCTGGGCAAAGCTGGAGACCGTGGCCGGCGCGCCGATCTGCACCACCTGGTCCAACGAGCCGATGTCGATGCCCAGCTCCAGGGTCACCGTGGCCCCGGTGACGATCTTCTGGTCCGGGTCCCGCATCTCCTCCTCGGTGTTCTCCCGCAGCAGGGCGGAGACGTTCCCGTGGTGCACCCGGTACACGTCCGGGGCCTTGCGCTCCAGGGCGATCTGCCGCAGGTTCGCCATCACCAGCTCCGTCTCCTCCCGGGAATTGGTGAACAGGATGGTCTTGCGGTCCAGGGTGTTCCGGAACAGGTACTCGTACATCTGCCGGGTGCCGGCCTGGGCGGCGGAAAGGGCCGTGTCCGTCCCCTCGTCCCGGGGCTCGTCCCGCTTGTCCGCCACGTTCACGAACCGCTCCACATGCAGCCCGATGCGCTTTTTCCCCTCGGGCATCACCGGCGCCTGGCACCGCCGGTGGGTCCCCGTGCACAGCCACTGCTGGGCCAACGTCACGTCCCCCAGGGTGGCGGAGAGCCCGATGCGCCGGGGGAACACCCCCGTCAGCTGCTGCAGCCGCTCCAGCACGCACAGCAGCTGCACCCCCCGGGCGTCCCGCATGAAGTAGTGCACCTCGTCGATGATCACATACCGCAGGTCGGAAAACAGCTTGAGGCACGTCCCCCGCTTGTGGGTCAGCAAACTCTCCAGGCTCTCCGGGGTGATCTGCAGCAGCCCCCGGGGCTTCTTCACCAGCTTGTTTTTGGCCGTCACCGAGGCGTCCCCGTGCCACTTGGTCACCGGCAGGTCCGAGCGGGCCAGCAGGCCGTCCAGGCGCTTGAACTGGTCGTTGATGAGGGCCTTCAGGGGGGAGATGTACATCACCCCCACCGAGGCGGCGGGCCGCTGGGTCAGGTCCGTGAGCACCGGGAGAAAGGCGGCCTCGGTCTTGCCGGAGGCCGTCCCGGAGGACAGCAGCAGGTGGTCGTCCGTGTCGAGAACGGTCTCGATGGCCGCCACCTGGATGGCCCGCAGCCCCTCCCAGCCGCTCTCGTAGATGTAGTCCTGGATAAACGGCGCCAGGCGGGAAAATGCATCCATACCGTCACACCTCGAATTCCTGGAACTCCTGGTGGAGCTCCTCCTCGGACAGCCCGCCCTTGGAGAGGGTGAAGCTGTTGGAGCCCAGCACCCCGGCCACCGTGGCCCCGGGGTTCTGGTGGAGGATGTTCACCAGCTCGATGAAGTCCCGGATGATCTCCCGGGGGGTGATGTGGGTGTCCGCGCCCACCCGGTTGTATTCCACCGTCAAAAAGGTCAGCAGCTCCTCCCGGCCCAGGGTGGGGGCATAGCCGTACAGCCCCGCGTGGATGTCCCGCAGCTTCTCCACCAAGATGTACATCTCCTCCTGAGAGAGCATTTTCAGGGGGATGATGGGGGCGGAGAGGTCCTTGAACTCCTCGGTGGCAAAGTGGCCCTGGCTCAGCCGGGAACGCAGCGCCTCGTAGCTGAAAATCCCCCGATACCGGTCCTCCACGCACTGGGGCGTGCCCCCCAGCAGGAACCCGATGTGCTCCGCCTTGCCCTGGAGCACGTCGTTGTACATGGTCAAAATTTTCTCGTAGTTGTTGGCCCGGGTCACGGCGTTGGGGATCTTGTACAGGTTCACCAGCTCGTCGATGAGCACCAGCAGCCCCCGGTACCCCGCCTCGGTGAGGAAGGCCGCGAAGAGCTTGAGGAAATCGTACCAGGTCTCGTCGTTGACGATGAAGTGGATGCCCAGGTCCCGCCGGGCCTCGGTGCGTGTGGGGTACTCCCCCCGGAACCACCGCAGCACGTTGGATTTCAGGGCCCCGTCGTCCTCCCGGTAGGCCCGCCAGTACAGGGCCACCGCCCGGGCGAACTCGAACCCGTTCACCATCCCCTCCAAAGACCCCGCCACGGCGTAGATCCGCTGCTCCACCAGCCGGTCGAAGGCCTCTCCCTCCGCGCCGGTCTCGGCCTTCACCGCCGTCTGGATCCCCGCGATCCACCGCTCCAGGATCAGCGGCAGAGCGCCGCCGTCGGGCTTCGCCTTCACCGAGAGGTTGCGGATGAGCTCCTTGTACGTGGCCAGGCCCTGCCCCTTGGTGCCGGCAAACCGCCGCTCGGGGGAGAGATCGGCGTCCACCACGGCAAAGCCCCGGGCCGTGGCGTAGTTGCGCACGGTCTGGAGCAGAAAGCTCTTTCCGCTGCCGTATTTGCCCACGATGAACCGGAAGGACGCGCCCCCCTCCCCGATGAGATCGATGTCCCGGAGGATGGCCTCGATCTCCTGCCGGCGGCCCACCGTGATGTATTCCAGCCCCACCCGGGGCACCACGCCGCTCTTCAAGGCGGTCATCAGGATATTGGCCACCCGGGGCGGCACCTTAGTCGCCATGCTGCTCAAACATCTCCTTCACTTGGGCTTCGTAGTCCTCGTAGAGGACCAGGTCTTCGTCCAGCAGGCTGTCCCCCACCCGGTCCAGGGCCTTTTCGTTGATGCCTTCGGCCAGGACCTCCGGCAGCAGGCCGTTTTCCGCCGCGAACCGGTCCACCGGCTCTCCTCCCGCCGCCCGGGCCAGCGCCCCCCGCTCCAGGGGGTCGAGGGAGGCGTACAGGGCCTGCCACGGGTCGGTCTCGGCGGCATTTGCGGGGGCAGCGGCGGGGCTGGGGCCCAGTTCGTGCAGATCGGGGGCCTGCGCCGGTGCGCCCCGGTCCCAAACGGCCAGCGGGGCGCTGGGGGCCGGTTCGAGACCGGTTGGGGCCCCATTTTGGGGGGCAGCGGCGGGGCTGGGACCCGGTCCGTGCAGATCGGGGGTCTGCGCCGGTGCGCCACTCTCCAAAAAGTCCAGCGGGGCGCTGGGGGCCGGTTCGAGACCGGTTGGGGACCCATTTTGGGGGGCAGCGGCGGGGCTGCGACCCAGTCCGTGCAGATCGGGGGTCCTTTCCAAGGGCGGCTCGGAGATCGGGCCGGGCAGGGCCTCCTCCACGGTGAGGGCCTGCTGGGTGGCGTCCGCGTCCACCCGGATGCGGGACAGGGCCGCCTCGTCCACCCGGACCTCCACCCGGGTGGCCTGCCGGTAGGCCTCCGCCGCCAGGCGGTCCACCAACGCCCCGGGGGCAATGCCCAGCCGGCTCAGGGCCCGGCGCAGCTCGGGATCCAGGATGCTCTCCTCCGCGTGGAGGGCGAACCGGTACCCCGCCGCCCGGCGCACCGCGGCCTCGGTGCGCTTCATGACGAAGCTCACCAGGGTCTTGCCCCGGCGGGTGGCCAGGGCGGTGGAAAAGCTCCACACGTCCTCCCGGCAGAGGTACACCTCCCGCCGGGAAAGGACCACCGTGCGGTCGGGCTGGTGCAGCCAGGGGCAGAACAGCGCCCCCTTGAAGGGGGTCCAGCGGGCGGTCTTTTTCGTGGGGACGTACAGGGCCTCGTCCAGATCCAGACCGGCCTGCTCCAGGGCGGCGTCCAGGCCGTCCAGCACCGCCAGCACGCAGGTCTCCAGCAGCTGCTGGGTCTCCGGCGTGCAGAAACGGGACTTTTTCAGGTCGTAGGTGGACAGTTTCGCGTAAAAACCGAAGCCCTCGTCGTCCCGGGCCAGTTCGGGGTAGCGTTCCAGCAGGCCCTTCTCCCGGGCAAAGTCCTCGAAGCTGCGGCCCAGGGGGTAGTAGATGTGGAAATCCTTGAGCCAGCGCAGCACGTACTTGTCCACCGCCGGGTCCAGGGGGCGGTAGGCCTGCCAAAAGGCATACAACTGCTCCAGCCCCCCGGCGGGGTCCGGGGCGCCGATGCAGTGGAGCAGCTCATACAGATACAAAAAGGCGTAGGAGAGGCCGGTCTTCTCCACCCGGCCTGCCCGCACCCGGGTGCGCCAGGTGAAGTAGGTGCGCAGCTGGCGGTAGCCCAGCATCTGGTAGTTGGGAAAATAGGCGGAAAAGTCGGCATAGCCCGCCCAGTCGTCGGTGAAATCCGCCATGAACTGGGCCTGGCGGTAGAAAATGCGGGCGTTTTCCCGCTGCACGGCCCGGTCGAAGAACCGCTGGGCGGGGATGTAGGGCATCCGGTACTGCCGGGCGATGTCCCGCATTTGGAGAAACCGCTCCCGCACCGGGTCGGGGCCGGGCGTCTCCAGAGGCTGAGGGGACCGCACGTACCGCCCCACCCCCGGGATGGGGCCCTGCTCGTAGTCCAGCTCGTAGAAGGGGACCTCCCCTGGGGGCGCGGGGGGACGCTTCTCCGAGGGGGCCGGGGCGGGCTCCGAAGCGGGGACGCCCCGGGGGGGCAGCTTTTGGGCCCGGTAGTTTTTCCCATTCATGGCGATCCCGTTCCCTCCCCCCGCGAAGGCCCCATGGGTCTCCACACTACATAGTATACCACAAAATCACGGATCTGTCCAGTAAAAATCGAAAAAATGTTCGTAGAAATTTCTTTCGAATTTTTGTGCAGGTTTTTTACGCTTCCGTCTCCGGGCCGAAGTGGAGAGCACCGTCCTGCATGCGCAGGTCGGGCATGCGGGGATCCAGGGGCAGGCGGGCCAGGGTCTGGGCGTCGGCGTAGCAGGCTTCGGGGTCCAGGGGCAGGCCCAGGAGCGTGCGGCCGATGACGGCTCCGGCCAGGGAGGCCCCCAGGACGGAGGTGTGCTGGCCGTCGGCGGCGTAGAAGTCGGCCTCCGGGTGGGCGGCGGCCAGAGGCCACCACAGCCGGCCCACGGGGCACAGGGTGGCTCCGGTGCGGGCGGCCAGGGCCTCGTAGGCCTCGGTCATGGCAGCCTGGCCGGCGGGATCCGTCTTTTCGCTCCAGGTCATGTAGAGGTAGAGGCGGGTGTGCTCCGGAGTGAGGGCCGCCAGGCGCTCGCCGGCGGTGAGGAGGGACTCCCTCCCCGGGAAGGGGTGGGCCCGGTGCTGGAGGAGGACGGCGTCGTAGCCGCCGTAGAGCAGGTTATAGTAGGTCTGGGACTGCTCCAGGTGCCAATCCAGGCCCATGCCGGGGTGGGTGAGCATCACGGTGTGGGGGTCCTCCCCGTAGGCGCGCAGCAGGGCGGCGACCCGGGCGGGCACGTAGTGGACGAAGGTGTGGCTGTTGCCGAGAAACAGGATCTTCATGGGACGGCTCCTTTCCCCGCGAAGGGTTTTCTCTTTATTCTATCACACTTCCCCGGCGCTTTCAAGCCCCGGCAGGGCGGGCGGGCGCGGTTGACTTTTCCCGGGAAAGGGGGTATACTGGCGGTAGAGATCCGACCGAAAAGGAGGGAGCCGCCGTGCGGGGAAAGGAGACCGTGCAGAAGCTGGGCAGGACCGCGGTGTTCTGTCTGGTGTTCTGCCTGCTGTTCGGGGCAGTTCAGCGGGTGCTGACCCAGCCCGGGGACATGAACCGGCAGCTGCAGGCCACCTTTGCCGAGGACGAGCCCGGCACGCTGGACGCGGTGTGCATCGGCGGCAGCAACACCTTCACTCTGTTCCAGGGGCCGGTGGCCTTTGCCGAGACGGGGATCACGGTGCGGTGCTTCGGCTCGGACGGGCAGCCGCTGGTGGCCCGGGAATATTTCCTGGAGCAGGCCCGGAAGACCCAGCCCGACGCCCTGTACATCATCACGGTGCAGCCTTACCCCGCCGCCTTCAGCGAGGCGGTGATCCACTGGTCGGCGGATGCCTTTCCCCCCTCCCTGACCCGGCTGCGGATGATCCACGACCTGTCGGCGTTCTACGGGGTCCCCCTGTGGGACCGGGTGGCGTATTACCTGCCGCTGGTGCAGTATCACAGCCGCTGGAGCTCCCTGAGCACGGGAGACTTCCACTGGGGCTCCAACGGGCTCAAGGGGGCGGACAACGGGCAGACGTTTTTGGAGACGGCAGAGCCCCAGCCCCAGGACCTGCCCCGCACCCAGGAGCGCTGCACCCTGGCGCAGCCGCTGGCGGACTATTGGGAGCATCTGCTGGACCTCTGCGATGAGGCGGGGATCGAAGCGCTGTTCGTGGTGCCGCCGGCCTGCACGGACGAGGACACGGCCCGGGAATTCAACACCGTCGGCGACCGCATCCGGGCCCGGGGCTACCCGGTGCTGGACCTTCTGGAGCAGGCGGAGGCGGTGGGTCTGGATCCCCAGACGGACTACTACAACGCCCAGCACACCAATGTCCACGGCTCTTTGAAGGCCACCCGGTTCCTGGCGGACTATCTGCAGGACCACTATGGCTTTGCGGACAAGCGGGGCGACCCGGACTTTGCCGACTGGGACCAGGCGGCGCAGCAGTATCGGGCGCTGCTGGAGCCCTTCCTCTCGGACGAGGAGCGGGCGCTGCTGGACGGCTGAGGATCGGATCCATACATCGCGCGGCGCGCGAAGAGGAGGTTTTTTCATGGCGACCTTTGACATTTCTCTGTTTCTCAATTCCCTGCGGCGGCAGGGCAGCTTCAAGCTGATCCTGCCCAACGACTTTCCCGCCCCGGACGACGCCTATCACCGGCGGCCCACCAAGACCCTGTTCCTGCTCCACGGCTACACCGGCATGGCGGGCAACTGGGTGCCTGAGGAGCTGTGCGGGAAGTACAATTTCGCCATCGTCATGCCCAACGGCGAGAACGGGTTCTACCTCAACGGGCTGTCCACCGGCCACGCGTTCCAGGACCTGGTGGGCGTGGAGCTGGTGGACTATGTGCGCAGGACCTTCGGGCTGGCCCAGAGCCCCGAGGACACCTGCATCATGGGGCTCTCCATGGGCGGGTTCGGGGCGCTGCACACGGCGCTGCGGTACCCGGAGACCTTCGGCAAGGCTGCGGCGCTGTCCTCAGCGCTGATCGTCCACGACATCGCCCACATGCAGCCCGGCACGGACAACGGCGTGGCCAATTACGCGTACTATCGGGAGTGCTTTGGCGACCTGGAGACCGTGGAGGAGCGGGACGTGAACCCCGAGGTGCTGGTGGAGGCCCTGCAGGCGGCGGGCAAGCCCCTGCCGGGGATCTACATGGCCTGCGGCACGGAGGATTTCCTCATCGAGCCCAACCGGGCCCTGCACCGGTTCCTCACCGAACACGGCGTGGAGCACCAGTATTTTGAGGGGCCGGGGGTCCACGACATGGTGTTCTGGAGCGCCTGGGCGCCCAAGGCCGTGGAGTGGATGTTCGCCTGAAGACCCAGGGGCCGTTTACATTCCGGAAGGAATGTGCTACAATACGGGAAAAGACCGGTTTTGGGTCAAAAAAAGCCGGAAAAATGCGAAAGGGGTTTTTTCATGAAGTACGATTTCACTTCCATCATCGACCGCGTGGGCAAGGACGCCATGGCGGTGGACGCCGTAGGCAAGGGCGGCTGGGGCAGCTTCCCGGTGCCCCGGGAGGGCTTTGACTTCATCCCCATGTGGGTGGCGGACATGAACTTTGCCACTGCGCCCAGCGTGGTGGAATCCGTCAAGCAGCGGCTGGAGCACCCGCTGTTCGGCTATTACGGCACCCGGGACGAGTATTACGAGTCCATCATCCGCTGGCAGGAGCAGCACCACAAGGTGACGGGCCTGACCAAAGAGGCCATCGGCTACGAGCACGGCGTCCACGGGTTCGTCACCAGCGCCATCGCGGTGCTCACCGAGCCGGGAGACAAGGTGCTGGTGCACAGCCCGGTGTATGTGGGCTTTGCCGCCGACGTGGACATGCAGGGGCGCACCTCCGTCTACAGCCCGCTGAAGAAGGACGCGGAGGGCATCTACCGCATGGACTATGAGGACATGGACAAAAAGCTCAAGGAGAACAACATCCACACGGCCATCTTCTGCTCCCCCCACAACCCCACCGGACGGGTTTGGGAGCGCTGGGAGCTGGAAAAGGCCCTGGAGGTCTACGAAAAGAACGACTGCTACGTCATCAGCGACGAGATCTGGGCGGACCTGACCTACACCGGCCATCAGCACATCCCCACCCAGAGCGTGAACGCCTGGGCCCGGGAACATGTGGTGGCGGCCTATGCCCCCAGCAAGACCTTCAACCTGGCGGGCATGATCGGCAGCTATCACGTGATCTACAGCAAGTATCTGCGGGACCGCATCGGGGCGCACTCCGCCCGGACGCACTACAACTCCCAGCACCTGCTGTCCATGTATGCCCTGCTGGGGGCGTACAGCCCCGAGGGCGCCGAGTGGGTGGAGGAGCTCAAGCAGGTGCTGGAGGAGAACCTGCGCTATGGCACCCAGTTCATCCACGAGCACTTCCCGGACGTGGACGTGACCATGCCCCAGGGCACCTACATGCTGTTCCTGGACCTGACCCGGTACTGTGAGCGCACCGGCAAGACCCTGGACGACATGCTCCACGCCGGCTGGGACGTGGGCGTGGGCTGGCAGGACGGCCGGGGCTTTAAGGGCCCGTGCCACATCCGCATGAACCTGGCCCTGCCCAAGAGCCGGGTGGAGGAGGCCTTTGACCGGCTGCAGAAGCACGTGTTCGTGGACTGAGCGAATTTTTCCGAAAGGCGGCGAGGACATGCAGCTCCCCGACTATGACCGGGCGGTGCGGGAGGCCCGCGCCCTGATGGAGGGCGTGCCCGAAGACGTGCCCAACTTTGCCAATCTGTCCGCGCTGGTGATGCAGACCCTGCCGGACCTCAACTGGGCGGGCTTTTACACCGTGACCCCAACCGGGGACCTGCTGCTGGGGCCCTTCCAGGGCAAGCCCGCGTGCATCCGCATCCCCCGGGGCAAGGGGGTGTGCGGCACGGCCCTGGCCACCGGGCAGACCCAGTGGGTGCCGGACGTCCATGCCTTCCCGGGGCATATCACCTGCGACGCGGCCAGCCGCAGCGAGGTGGTGGCGCCGGTCTTTCGGGAGGGGCAGGTGGCGGCGGTGCTGGATGTGGACAGTCCCCTGCCGGACCGCTTTTCCGCCCAGGACGTGGCCTTTCTGGAGGCCATCGCATCGCTGCTGAGCCGCTGAACACAGGGCATAGGGGGGATCCCGCCGGGTGCGGGGTCCCCTTTTTTTGCGATGCGGTCCTCTCCCCCGCCCCAAAAAGAAACCGCCGGAGCGCTTGACTTGCACCCCGGGGGGCGGTATACTGAAAGCAGAAAAGAGGCCCGGTGCGGCCGGGCAAATCCACCGATCAGGAGGTCGTTCGTATGAGTCATGGGTATTATACCCGCATTCGGGTCACCGACTACGGACCCTATGTGGTCCGGGTGATCCTGCCCGTCCCCGGGACCGTCCGGGCCGAGGCCCTCTCCCCGGAGCAGTTCTCCGTGTACGTCTCCCGCATGGATGAAAAGGGCGAGCCGCTGCTGCTGCCCAAGAGCTGGATGGCCGTGGACGACAAGGAGCCCAGCCAGGGGTACATCCCGGTGCTGCGGGCCACCCCCGGCACCCAGGACGGCCAAGAGCTGCCGGAGGGGGAATACATCGTGCTGCACATGGCCTATGGGCCCCAGGCCCAGCTGTCCTCCTGCATCAGCGCGCCGGCGGGCCTCAACGTGTACGTGAAGATGCGCTACCGCATCACGCTGACGGCGCCGGTGGAGACCTCTGCCGGGACGCTGGCGGGGCGGGTGTATGACTATCCCCTGGGCAGCTTTGCCCCGGATTCCGACGGATTCCGCAACGCCACGTCCTCTTATGAGGCCCAGCCCCTCAATTACGGGTATTTCATCCCCCAGACCGGCGGCAAGCGCCCGCTGATCATCTGGCTGCACGGGGCCGGCGAGGGCGGCGTGGACCCCACCGTGGCCTATACGGGGAACAAGGTCACCGCTCTGGCCAGCGAACCGGTGCAGGGACTGTTCGGCGGGGCGTATCTCCTGGTGCCCCAGACCCCCACCTTCTGGATGAACGACGGCTCCGGGCAGTACGGGAACAGCGGAAAGAGCATGTATGTGGAAGCCCTGAAGGCGTGCATCGACGAGTTCGTGGAAAAGAACCCCTGCATCGACCGGGACCGGATCTATCTGGGCGGCGACAGCAACGGCGGCTTTATGACCATGCGCATGGTGCTGGACTACCCGGACTTCTTTGCGGCGGCGTTCCCGGTGTGCGAGGCGCTGTACGACGAGACCATCTCCGACGAAGCCCTCCGGCGGATCATCCACCTGCCCATCTGGTTCACCCACGCCAAAAACGACCCGGTGGTGAAGCCGGAGACCACCGTGGAGGCCACCTACCGGCGGCTGGTGGCGGTCGGGAACCGGAACGTCCATTTCACCTTCTGGGACGGCATCCGGGACATCCACGAGGGCTTCCGGGACAGCGAAGGCAACCCCTTTGAGTACATCGGGCACTTTGCGTGGATCCCGGTGTTCAACGACGACTGTCGGCTGGACTATGACGGCCAGCCGGTGGTGGCCAAAGGGAAGGAAGTCTCCCTGCTGGAATGGCTGAGCCTGCAGCACCGGTGAGGAGCCTGTCGGGACCCAAAAAGCGTGGAAAAGAGCCTCCCCAGGACGGGAGGCTCTGTTTTTTGACGGACGGGGGCGGGATCACAGGTCCCGGCCGCAGCAGTGCTTATACTTTTTGCCGCTGCCGCAGGGGCAGGGGTCGTTGCGGCCGATCTTCTTCCCCTTGACCACGGTCTTGGAGCGTTTCTGCTCCTTGTAAAGCTGGGCCCGGCGGTCCTGGTCGATGAGGGGGTCCCATTCGGGCAGGTTGTAGAGCCAGTCGGCCTTGGCCTCCACCATGTTCTTGTAGAGGAGCTCCTTGTCGTAGTTCAGGTTCACGGGAGTGTCGGGCTCCAGGGATTCCAGGGGGTTCTTCTCCTTGAGGCTGTTGTTGATGCCGTCCAGGAAGGCAGCCATGGTGAGGAGATCCACCCCGTACTTCTTGGCGTAGCCTTCCACGGTGTTTTTGTGGGGCTTACTGGTCAGGATCTGCCTGTAAATGTCCGTTTCGGCGGCGATGTAGGTCTTCCAGTAGCGGTTCGCCTCCCCTTTTTTCTGCTTTTCCTCCCACAGAGCTTGCCATTGTTCCAGCAGTGCCATTGCGCCCATCCTTTCCGTTTCCCGGTATTCTGGGGAAATCCTACCATTTTTCCCCAAAAAAGTCAATCACCCAAATGGGGCTTTCCCCCGCCGGGGGAAAATTTCTCTTTCCCTTTCCCCGCAGACATGGTATGATGAGAAAAACACTGCAAGGAGGCGACTGCCGTGGCAGAGCGGATCGAAGCGCCGGGATACGCCCGGCAGGTGCTGGAGGCCCTGGAACAGGGGGGCTGTGAAGCGTGGTTCGTGGGGGGCTGCGTGAGGGACAGCCTGATGGGCCGCGCCCCGGTGGACTGGGACATCGCGGCGGGGCCGGGGCCGGTGGCCATCGAACGAGCGCTGGCGGGGCGGTACACGCTGATCCGCACGGGAGAGAAGCACGGCACGGTGACGGCGCTGAGCGCGGGGCGCCCGGTAGAGATCACCGCGTTTCGGGCGGAGACGGGGTATGCCGACCACCGGCACCCGGACGCGGTGCGGTTCGTGGACCGGCTGGACGAGGACCTGGCCCGGCGGGATTTCACCGTGAACGCCCTGGCGTATCACCCCCGGCGGGGACTGGTGGACCGGTTCGGCGGGCAGGCGGACCTGGCGGCGGGGGTGCTGCGCTGCGTGGGCGACCCCGGACGGCGCTTTGCCGAGGACGCGCTGCGGATCCTGCGGGGGCTGCGGTTCGCGGCGTGCCTGGGGTTTTCTCTGGAGGCGCAGACGGCCCGGGCCGCGGTGGAAAACCGGGAGCTGCTGCGGGAGATCTCCCGAGAGCGGGTGCTGGGGGAGCTGGAAAAGCTGCTGTGCGCTCCCCACGCCGCCCAGGTGCTGGATGCCTTCCCTTCGGTCCTCTTCACGGTGCTGCCGGAGCTCAGCCCCATGGAGCACTGCACCCAGGAGCACCCCTGCCACCGGGGCACCGTGTGGCAGCACACCCTCTGGGTGCTGGAGGCGGCGCCGGCGGAGCCGGTCCTGCGGTGGGCGGCGCTGCTGCACGACTGCGGCAAGCCCGGGACCAAGACCCGGGGACCCGACGGGATCGCCCACTTTTACGGCCACGCGGCGGAGAGCGAAGCGCTGGCCCGGGAGATATGTAGCGGCCTGCGGATGTCCGGCCGGGAGGCCGACCGGGTGTGCGCCCTGGTGCGGTGCCACGGGGAGGTGCTGCCCATGGCGCCCAAACGAGTGAAAAAGCTCTTGGCCCGGCTGGGCGAGGAAGACTTTTTCGGGCTGCTGGAGCTGATCCGGGCCGACTGGACCGGACAGGCCACCGGGCTGCTGGAGGAGCGCCTGCCTGCCCTGGAGGAAACCCGGCGGCGGGCGGAGGATCTGCTGGCCCAGGGGGCGTGCCTAGGCTTGGGGGATCTGGCAGTGAACGGGGACGACCTGCTGGAACTGGGCTTTGCGCCGGGGCCCGGGCTGGGCAGAGCGCTGGATCGGCTGCTGGAGGCGGTGCTGGAGGACCGGCTGCCCAACCGGCGGGCGGCGCTGCTGGAGGAAGCCCGGACACTGCTGGGAACCGGTCCGTAAGGGCGTTTTTTGCGTCGGAAACGAACACGAAACGGTCAAAAAGGAGGGTTTTCATGACGCGAACGGTCATTCACATTTACGGCGCATCGGGCAGCGGCACCACCACCCTGGGGCGGCTGCTGGCCCAGCGGCTGGGCTTTTTCCACCTGGACACCGACGACTACTTTTGGCTCCCCACGGACCCTCCCTTCACCACGCCCGCGCCCCTGGAGGTCCGGCAGGAACGGCTGATGGGGGATCTGCTGGCCCACGAGGGGGTGGTGGTCTCCGGGACGCTGGGCGGCTGGGCCCAAGGCGTGATGCCCTACTGCACCCTGGGGGTGCGGCTCTACATCGACAGCGCCCTGCGCATGGAGCGGCTGAAGGCCCGGGAATACGCCCGGTTCGGGGAGCGCATCCGACCGGGCGGTGACATGGCGGAGGAACATCAGGCGTTTCTCGAATTCGCGGCCCAGTACGACACCGGCGGCACCGAGGTGCGCAGCCGGGTCCAGCAGGACCTGCTGGAGCAGGAGCTGCCCTGCCCCATCCTGCGGCTGGACAGCAGCGCGCCGGTCCTGGACAATCTGGAAGCGGTGTGCGCGGCGCTGCAGGCCATGGACCGGAAATAAAGCGAAAAGCAGGCCCTCCCCGGGACACGGGGAGGGCCTGCCGGCTGACTGTTATTTTTCAGCTGCCGTGGTAACTGGACGCATTTTTGGGCGTGCCGCCCTTGATCACAGTGCGGTAGTAGTCGTAGGTCAGCGGGGTGCCGAGACCCACGGGCTCCGCCTCCTCCACCGCGCCGATAAACAGCAGGTGGGTGCCCACATCCACGGTCTCCACCACCCGGCAGCTGAACCGGGCGCAGATGTGCTCGGTGGGATAGGGCATGTAGGCCTCATCGAACCCGGTGGGGATGCCCTCGAACTTGTCCAGATCCCGGCTGGAGCGGAACCCGAACCGGCCGATGGACTCCAGGGTGCTGGTCTGATCCAGCACCACGGCGGTAAAGCGGCCGGCCCGCCGGATGACATCGGCGGTGTAGTTGTCCTTGTTCACCGCCACAGAAAGCTGGGCGGGCTGGGCGGTGACCTGCAGCAGTGTGTTCACCACGCAGCCGCTGCGCTCCATGCCGTCCCGGGCCGAGACGATGTACAATCCGGAGCTCATCCGGAAAAATGCGGTTTTGTCCATGAATAGCCCTCCTTTTTGGGTCTATTGTACCCCAAACCGTGCGGTTTGACAAGCCCTTTGGCGGGCTGTGGCATTCATTTTGTCCGGCCGGGGCCCGACAAAAAGCCCCCGCAGGGGGCGGAGGCTTTGGGGAACGAGATGGGACCGGCAGGCCGGATCAGACGATGCCGTTGATGCGGACGATCTCCAGGCCCTTTTTCTCCCAGGCATCCAGGATCTGGTTGAAGCCCAGGGAATCGCTGGCCATATGGCCGGCCACGATGAAATTGCACTTGTTGTGCTTGCGCAGGCCCTCCAGCACGTCGGGGGTGGCGTGCATGGTGACGAAGGTGCCGATGCCCGCGTTGGAGCAGGCGATGTATTCATCCAGCGAGGGAGCGCCCACGCCGTACATCTCCACGTAGATCTTCCCGGCGAAGCTGCTCTTGGAGCCGATCCAGACCTCGGGCTGCTGGCCCTCCAGGGCATCCTGATACTCCCGGATGGTCATGAGCTCGTCGATCACGTCGCCCACGGTGCAGCGGGGGTTCTTCTCCATCAGAGCGTCCATGCGCTTCTGAGTGTAGCGCTCCGCCAGCATATCGGCAGGGGTGTGGAAGGCCACGTCGCTGATGTCCAGCAGCTTGGCGGCGTCGCGCATCATGGTGCGGTTGCGGGAGTGCATCCCCTGCTTCCGGCGGGCGTCGTTGGCATAGGCCAGCTTCTGAGCCTCGTTGATGGGCACGCCGCACTCCATGAGCTTCTTCATATGGTCCCGGCCGAACAGGTCCCCGGTGTGGGCATTGATGATGCCGGCGGGATGGTGCTGGGCAACGCAGTCGAAGCCCAGCTGCTTGGCGATGAGCAGCATGGCCTCATTCATGTCGATGCCGGCCAGCACGCGCTTGACCTCTTTGCCGTTGTCGTACACGATGCCGGAATCCTCGGGCATGGCCTCCAGGCCCACCAGGTCCAGGACGGTTTGGTACATTTCCTTGACAGTCATTGGATGTTCCTCCTTGTTTTTGACGCGCTTCCCGCTTGTCAGATTGAATTGATTATACACCGATTTTCCCCGGAGCGCAACGGGTTCTTGCAAGAGAAGCCGTTTTTTTCGCCGGGAGCGTGCGCGTGCCCCCGGCCCGCCGTCTCCCGGATGCGGCGCGGGCGGGCAAAAGACGGTGGGATAGGCGGTTGGGAACGTCCCGCCCGCGCCGCATGCTTTTTTGCGGAGCAAAAAAGGGCCCGAGCCGAAAGCTCTGGCAGGGAGACGGCGGGCCGGCGGTCTGCTAAAAGCCCAACAGAGAGCGGATCCAGTTGGCCACGGCGTCGGCAGAGAACACCGCCGCCATGATCAGTAGCAGAAAGACCACCACCGACACCGTTTCCAGCAGCAGGCGGCGGAAGCCGGGCCGTTCAGCTTCGGTCTCCTCGGAGGCGGGGGCGGCATCCAGCTCCTGCTTGAGCTGGGCGGAAATGGCCTGGGCAGCCTCCAATGAACCGAAGGGAACGTAGAGGTTCCGATCGGTGGGCAGGGCGGTGGGATCGGACAGATGAGCGGAATAGCCCTGGGAAACGGGTTCGATCTGGCAGGAGATGCCGGCCTCCAACAGACGGCTCTCCAACAGGCCGGCGGCATACGCATCCGCCCGGTGCAGCAGCACGGAATCCTCCGGCGCAGCGGCCCGGAGCTTGGTATTTTTGCAGTTGGGACAGCGGCGGGCAGAACTGTCCACCGGGGTTCGACAGCGGGCACAATAGAGCACGGGGATCCCTCCTTTGGGTTCTCCCCCATTGTACCGCAGGCAGGCCGATTTTGCAAGGCCTTTTACCGGAACACCGGCTGCAGCTGGCGGCCCTCCAGGGCGGCCTCCACCGCCCGGGGCACCAGGGAGAAATCCGCCACCAGGGAGGTGGGCTTTTTTTCGGGGTCATCCTGGCCCAAGGGGACCAGATACACGTGCTTGGTGTTGAGCAGGCGCATGAGATTGGGCCCGGACGCCCCCAGAGAGTCGTTGCTGGCTACACAGAGCACCACGGGCATCCCGATGCGTAGAGCGGATTTGACCGCCAGCGTTACTGGGGTATCGGTGATGCCCGCCGCCAGCTTGGACAGCGTGTTCCCGGTGCAGGGGCAGACCACCAGGGCGTCCGCAAGATGCTGGGGGCCGATGGGTTCCGTGTCCACCAAGGTGTGTAAAACGTCGTGGCCGGCGATGGCCCGGGCCCGGGCAATGTGCTCCTGCGCCCGGCCAAAGCGGGTGTCGGTCTGATAGGCGTTGTAGGACATGATGGGCAAGATCCCGTATTTTCGGCTGAGGATCTCCATCTGCTGAAGGGCCTTCTCCAGGGTGCAGAAGGAACCGCAGATGGCAAAGCCGATGGTGTGCATACAAATCATCCTTTCCAAAAGGTCGTTGGCGTGCAAAAAGCGGGGGTTTTCCTGCCGGAACCCGCCCAAAAGCCCCCCGAAAGCGTTCACAGCCGGGCGGAGATGCACCGCCAGAGCAACGTTCCCGCCGCCAGAGGGGCAGTGGTTCCCGGAAGGCCGGGCAGGGACACCAGCCGGAGAGAATGCCGCCGGGCGGCCTGGGAGTCGATCCCGCCGGGGGCGGAAGCCAGCTCCAGCAAGACGGCATGGGACGGCAGGGATTGCATTTCGCTCTCACCGAAAACAGGCGCCGGGACCGTGTTGAAGACCACCTCATAGGGGGCGTGGACGGCTCCCAGACCCAGGGGCCGGCAGCCCAGGTCGGCGATCTGCGGGTGCACGGACGGGTCGCGGGCAAAGCAGTCCACCTGGGCATGGAGCGCAGGCAGCAGACCGCACAGTGCCCGGCCGATCCGCCCAAAGCCCAGGACCAGGCAGCGGGCGCCCGCCAGGGAACCCGGGGTTTCCCGGATGGCGGCAGCCAGGGCGCCCTCGGCGGTGAGGGCCGCGTTGCCGGTGAGCAGATCCTCAAAATGGGCGTACTCCTCCACCACCTGCAGGGCAGGAAAGCGGGCGGGCAGCGTACCCAGCAGACCCCCGAAGACCCGGGTCTCCGGGGAAAAGCGCAGCGTCCCGAGGGGCACCGCCCGGGGGGCAAAGGGAGCGTTCAGGGTCTCCCCGTCCCGGGAGACCGGCATGGACAGCAGGATCAGGGCACAGGAATCCAACAGCTGCCGGGGCGAACAGGCCGGGAACGGGCTTTCCGGGAGCTGCTCCAGGGCAGAGAGCGCCACGGAAAAGCCGTCCGCGGCGGCGGCACGGGCCAAATAGAGCTGACGGGCGTCCCCGCCCAGGACGCCCAGAGAACAGGGCTGCATCAGATGACCTTCTTTCCATGAACACAGAGGGGTGGGTCCACAGTGCATTGTATGGCGGGACGGTTTGTTTGGTGCCCGGAGGCAGGACAGGGGCGGCGAATTTTTCACTTTTTTGCCGGGAGGGACTTTATTTTACCGGCTTTTTGCCATATAATAGGGAGGTCAACGGCAAAAACCTGTTTGGACGAGGAGACAAGCAATGGAGAATATACTGGATACAGTTCGACGGATCCATTTTGTGGGCATCGGCGGTTCGGGCATCTGCCCCATTGCCGAGATCCTGCTGCACAAGGGATATCAGATCTCCGGTTCGGACCTCAACGAATCCGACACTTTGGACCGGGTGAAGACCTACGGCATCCCGGTGTATATGGGCCACCGGCCGGAAAATGTGGGCGACGCCCAGTGCGTGGTGTACACCTCCGCCGCCAAGCCCGACAACCCGGAGCTGGTGGAGGCCCGGCGTCGGGGCATCCCCACGCTGGAACGCTCGGAAATGCTGGGGATGCTCAGCGATCGGTTCCGGGAGATGGTGGGCATCGCCGCGACCCACGGCAAAACCACCACTTCCTCCATGCTGACCCAGATCACCCTGGAGGCCGGCAGAGATCCCAGCGCCATCATCGGGGGAAAGCTGCCCCTGCTGGGTTCCAACAGCCGGGTGGGAAAAAGTCAGCTGCTGGTGTGCGAAGCCGACGAGTACAAGGACACCTTCCTACACCTGCACCCGGCGGTGGCGGTGCTTTTGAATCTGGAAGTGGACCATTTGGATTATTTTAAGGACCTGGACCACATCGTGCGGTCCTTCCACCAATATGCCGAGCAGACCCGGGAGGCCGTGATCTTCAACGGGGAAAGCGAGAACCTGCGCCGGGCGCTACAGGGGATCTCCGGCAAACGGCTGGTGTCCTTTGGGCTGGGGAGCAACAACGACTATTGGCCCGGGGAGATCACCCCGAGAGAACGGACCCAGCGCAGCTTTACCCTGATGCACGGCAGCGAAGCGCTGGGCCGGGTGGACCTGCAGGTGCCTGGAATGCACAACGTCCTGGATGCGGTGGCGGCGGGCGCTGCCGCCCATGTGCTGGGGATATCGGGAGAGGACATCTGCCGGAGCCTGAGCCGGTTCACCGGCACGCACCGGCGGTTCGAGCTGCTTGGGAACTTCGGGGGGATCCAGATCGCCGACGACTTCGCCCACCACCCCACGGAGCTCCGGGCTACACTGACGACTGCCATGGAGATGGGCTATCGGGAGGTGTGGGCCATTTTCCAGCCGCATACCTACTCCCGGACGTACGATCTGCTGGAGGATTTTGCCCAGGCGCTGGCCATTCCGGACCATGTGATCATGACGGAGATCCTGGCGGTGCGGGAAGAAAACGTGTACGGCATCCACACATCGGACCTGGCGGCCAAGATCCCCGGCAGCGTGTGGTTCTCCAGCTTTGCAGCGATCGAGGACTATGTGATGGAACGCGCCCAGCCGGGGGATCTGATCCTGACCCTGGGCGGTGGCGATATCTACAAGTGCGCCAATCAGCTTGTGGACCGGTATCGGGCCCGAGAAGAACGATGATCCCCGGCGGGGGCAAGTTCAAACGAAACAAAGGCGGGATAGTTTGACACAGGAAGTGCAAAAGGCCGGGCCGTGCGCCCGGCGGACCCAGATCGTTTTTTTCGACATTGACGGCACGCTGCTGGACCACGGCCACGGCAGCGTGATCCCCAGGAGCACCATGGCCTCCCTGAAGGCGCTGCAGCACAAGGGCATCAAGGTCTTTGTGGCCACGGGCGCCGGCTCTGCTGGACCAGGTGTACCCCCTCTTCCCCTTTGACGGGTATGTGACCACCAACGGCCAACTGGTATGGGAACGGGGCGGCCGCATGCTGCGGGAGGCGCAGCTGGACCCCCAGGCAGTGCGCAAACTGGCCAAGTTGGCTTTGCAGGAGGATTTCTCCTGCCAGATCGTGGAGAAGGAGAAGGTCTATCTGGTGAGCCGGACGGAGGACTTCAACCACCTCTACGGTATCGTTTTGAAGCTGCCCATGCCTCCCCTGTACGACTGGGACCGGCTGGGAAAGGTGCCGGTGATCCAGTGCCTGGCCCACATGGACGCCCATGCACTGTCTCTGGCCGAAGCCATCTCCCAGCTGCGGTGTCTGGACACCGGCGACGAGCGATTCGACGTGATCCCTCGGGACGGGGGCAAGGATGTGGGCGCGGCAGCTGCTGCCGCCGCCTACGGCATTCCCCAAAGGGAGACCCTGTCTTTTGGCGACGGCGACAACGACGTACAGCTGCTCCAGTGGGCCGGTGTGGGCGTGGCCATGGGCAACGGCAGTCCGCTGTGCCGACAGGCCGCAGATTACATAACCGATGACGTGGGCGAAAACGGCGTGAAAAACGCCCTGGTCCGGCTGGGCGTGCTGACCGAAGCGGAAGTTCTCAGCCAAATGGAAGAACGGGAAGTGGCTTTACAACGGGGACCGTACAGAGTCCCGGACGAAAAGCCGTCTGCAGAACAGGAACTGCACTAAAAACAGCTTTCTCGGGAGCATTACCTCCCCAGTTGCTTCTCCATCTGCACAGGAATCCCCTGGCGGAAGGTGACCGCATACCCCGCCGCCTGATACAGGGAAAAAGCGGGTTCCAGGGTGCTTCGGGTCTCGAGAAGGAGCGTATGGTCGTCTTTCGATCGGGCAAAGGCCTCCACCGACTGGATCAGCCTTTTGGAAAGGCCCCGGCCCCGGAATTCCGGTACCAGGTAGAGGCGCTTGAGCTCCCCGACCCCCGGCTCCTTTTCCCGATAGGCCACGCAGCCGATGGGCATTCCCCCGGAAAAGAGGGCCCAGACCCGCTGCAGCTTCTCGTGGAAGCCGTAGGGGGTGTAGAGACCGCTGTCCTCTCTCAGAAAAGCCTGCATGAAGTCATCGAGGCGGGCAAAGAGTGCAAGGGTCACCGGGTCGGCGGCGTCCACCACCCGCAGGGTGAGATCCCCCTCCTGTTCGGGGCGAACCAGACCGTAGAGCACCACGTCCTGCCACTGGCCGTTCCGGAAGTACTGGCGCTTCTGCACGCCTTCTTTCTCCATGCCCAGCTTTTCCATCACCCGGCCGGAGGCAGGGTTGCAGGCGAAATGCCGACCAATGAGCTTGTGCAGGCCCTTCTCCCGGAACACATAGTCCGTGAGCGCCCGGGCGGCTTCCGTAGTATAGCCCCGGTTCCAATACGCCCGGCCAACCCAGTAGCCGATCTCTCCAAGAAGATGCTTTTTGTGGATGCCCGATATGGAGATGCTGCCCACCACCGCCCCGGTATCCTTTTCGGTGATGGCGAGATTGTATTCGATGTCGTTCGCGAACCATTCTGCATGCCTAGGAACCCAGTTCAGGAAATGCTCCGGCGGGTAGGGATGGGGCATCCCGAGAGTGGTTTTCGCCACCTCCCAGTCGTTGCAGAGCGCCACCACCTGCTCCACGTCCTCTGCCGTAAAGGGCCGGAGGAGGAGTCGTTCGGTTTCCAAAGTCACAGAAGGTCCCTTCTTTCGTTATTATTCGATGAGGGCGGTGACGATGTCGCCCATTTCGGTGCAGGTCACCAGCTTCGCGCCGCAGCCCTCGGTGTAAATGTCCGCCGTGCGTGCCTGGGCAAGGGCCTTTGCCACCGCTTGCTCGATCCGATCCGCTGCTGCGGCCTCATTCAGAGAATACCGCAGCAGCATCGCCACGGAGAGGATTGTGGCCAGGGGGTTCGCCTTATTTTGCCCGGCGATGTCCGGCGCAGAGCCGTGGATGGGCTCATAGAGGCCGAAGCCGCTGTCCCCCAGGCTGGCGGAGGCCAGCATACCGATGGAACCGCTGATCATGGAAGCCTCGTCGGAGAGGATGTCACCGAACAGGTTGGAGGTGACGATCACATCGAACTGGCCGGGATTCCGCACCAGCTGCATGGCACAGTTATCCACATACATATGGTTCACCATCACCGTGGGATGGTCCTTCGCCATTTCATCCACGATGGAACGCCACAGCCGGGAGGTATCCAGCACGTTGGCCTTGTCCACACTGGTGAGCCGCCCCCGGCGCTTTTCCGCCATCTCAAAAGCGGTCTGCACGATGCGCCGGATCTCGTGCTCGGCGTAACGTTCGGTGTCCCAGGCAAAGCGTTCGCCGTTTTCCGTTCCGGTGGACCGCTCGCCGAAGTAGATGCCCCCGGTGAGCTCCCGCACCACCAGCAGATCCAGATCCCCGCCGATGATCTCGGACTTTAAGGGAGAAGCCGCCCGCAGGGGCCCAAAGATCACCGCCGGGCGCAGGTTCGCATAGAGACCCAGGGCCTTGCGGATGCCCAGCAGGCCCTTTTCGGGCCGGTTACTCCCCGGCTGGCTGTCCCATTGGGGACCGCCCACCGCCCCCAACAGCACGGCGTCCGACGCCTTGCAAACAGCGATGGTCTCCTCGGGCAGCGGCACTCCGGTCTCGTCAATGGCCGCCCCGCCCAGGAGGGCCGGGGTCAGCGTGACCTCAAAGCCGCAGACGGCGGCGGTCTTTTCCAGCACCTTGACGGCCTCGTTGACGATCTCCGGGCCGATGCCGTCTCCACGGAGGACGGCGATGCGATAGGTTTTCATAGGGGTCTTCCTTTCGATGGTTTTTGTCTCGACGCAGCTGAACGAACGGTTTGCAGCTCGGACGGGTCAATGGGTACGCGCATGCTGCCCGCTGGCGCGGTTGATGGCGCAGATGATGCCCTTGACGGTGGCGATGCTGATGTTGCTGTCCATGCCCACGCCGAAGACGATCTCGCCGTTGTGGCGCAGCTGGATGTAGGACACCGCCCGGGAATCGGAACCGCCGGAGACGGCATGCTCATTGTAGGAAACGAAGTCGTAGCCCGTGATGCCCACCGCGCCCAAGGCGTTGTAGAAGGCATCGATGGGGCCGTTGCCCCGGCCGGAAAGCTGCCGGGTCTCGTGGTCGAACCGGAGGGTCCCTTCAAAGTGGGCCACCACGCCCTCCCCCTCATCCTCGGTGAAGATCCGGTAGGTGAGCAGGTGGTACGGGCCAGCCACTTCCAGATATTCCTGGCGGAAAAGGTCAAACACCTCGGCGGGCGTGATCTCCCGACCCAAACGGTCGCAGGCCTGCTTGACGATGCGCCCAAACTCCGGGTGCATGGCCTTGGGCAGCTGATACCCAAAGGATTGCTGCATGACGAAGGCGGCGCCCCCCTTGCCGGACTGGCTGTTGATGCGGATGATCGGCTCGTACTGCCGGCCCAGGTCGGAAGGATCGATGGGCAGATACGGGACCTCCCAGTAGGGAGAATGCTCCCGTGCCATGAAGTTCACGCCCTTGTTGATGGCGTCCTGGTGAGAACCGGAGAAGGCGGTGAAGACCAGCTCACCGGCATAGGGATGCCGGGGATGCACTTTCATCTGGGTGCATTCCTCATAGACCTCCTTGATGTGGTTCATGTGGGAGAAATCCAGCTGGGGGTCCACGCCCTGGGAATAGAGATTCAGTGCCAGGTTCATGATATCCACATTGCCGGTGCGTTCGCCGTTGCCGAAGAGGGTCCCCTCCACCCGTTCGGCGCCGGCCATGACGGCGAGCTCGGTGGCGGCGATCCCGCAGCCCCGGTCGTTGTGGGGATGGACGCTGATCACCGCGCTGTCCCGATGCTTCATATGGCGGATGCAGTACTCCACCTGGTCGGCATAGGTGTTGGGGGTGCTCATTTCCACCGTGTTGGGCAGGTTGATGATGACCTTGTTGTCCGGAGAAGCTCCCAGCTCCTCCAGGACCCGGTCACAGATCCACACGGAGTTTTCCACCTCGGTGCCGGAAAAACTCTCCGGAGAGTACTCATAGCGGATGTGGATATCGCTGGTGCGCTGCATCTCCTCGGTGAGGCGACGGATCAGCCGGGCACCCTCCACCGCGATGTCGATGACGCCCTGCATATCGGTGTTGAAGACCACCTTGCGCTGGAGCGTCGAGGTGGAATTGTAGAAATGGACGATGACATTTTTGGCGCCCTCAATGGCTTCAAAGGTCCGGCGGATCAGGTGCTCCCGCGCCTGGACCAAGACTTGCACCGTCACATCGTCGGGAATCAGGTCGCGCTCGATCAGCGCCCGCAGGATCTCGTATTCTATCTCGGAAGCGGAGGGGAATCCCACCTCGATCTCTTTGAACCCGATCTCGCAGAGCATGTGGAAAAACTCCAGCTTCTGCTCCAGATTCATGGGATTGACCAACGCCTGGTTGCCGTCCCGCAGATCCACGCTGCACCAAACCGGCGCCTGGGTGATCACCTGGTCCGGCCAGGTGCGCTCCCGGTAATGAATGGGTTCAAACGGCTTGTACTTTTTGTAGCCCTCTCGCATATCGAACGACCTCTTTCACTGATGTTTTTCTCCCGCAGGACGTGTGCCCGAAGAAACAAAAGCCCCGGACACGAAAATGTGCTTTCGTGTCCGGGGCGCAAAGCCAAAACGCGGTACCACCCGGCTTTCGGCGGAAGACCCGCCCTCTTTGGCGATTAACGCCGCCGCACGTCTCTCCTTAAACGCATATGCCTTCGGGAGAGCGACTCAGGGATGAGCTATCCACGCCGGAGATCGGTCCGCTTGCACCCCACACGGACTCTCTGAAACGATCTGGACCGGCGTCTTATTCCCGTCACAGTCTTTATCCTTGGTTCGTACCGCAAATTATAGGCGGAAAGTTTCATTTTGTCAAGCCTGATTTTTTGCCGTCTCCGGCAGGGCATCCACAGGAGCCTGTTCCGGCGGCGCATATTTTTCCCAGTGGAACACGGTCTTGCGGGTCCCGTCCGTGAATACATACGTGTACACCAGCATACCGTGATCTTTTTGGTACACAGACCCGCCGTTATAATCCTCCGTGATGCGCACCAGAGGCCGGTTATTCATCAGCTTGGCCTGCGCGGTATCCAGCAGCAACGCGCAAAGACAGACCGCCAGCACCGCCAAAACGGTTTTCCACGTTCGACTCATGCTTTTTTCTCTCCTTCCGTTGATGTTCCGTATGCCCGATCGGCTGCCTCCCGGGCGAGATCCACCAAATAGTGATCCGGATGGTCTCCACCCTCGCCCCCCGGCAGCTGCGCAAAGACCTCCATCACCTGAGAGCGCATCCAGAGGCCCGGCGTGATGCGTACGGAGTAGCCGCAGCCGGGATCGCACATCCAGTCCAGCGGGCCGGCCTTTGGCAGCCCGTAGGCCGCCAGCAGCGAGGTGATCACCCCCGCATGGGTCACCAATACCGCCTGTGTCTCACCACGGACCATCAAATTCTGTACCAGCATCTCAAAGCCCATGCAGACCCGCCGGACAAACACCGGACTGCTCTCCCCGTTGGGCGGGGCAGTCTGTCCCCCTGCCTGGAGCCACTCCAGGAAGCCCGGCTGATCCCGCAGCTCCCCGGCGGTCTTGTTTTCCCAGTCCCCAAAGTCGCATTCTGCCATCTCCAGGATGACTTCGGGATCCGCCTGGGGATAGAGGAGCTTCAGGGTATCCACGCAGCGGGTGGAAGGGCTGGCAAAAAATGCCTCGGCAGAGGGATAGCCGTATTTTTGCTTGAGCTCCAGCAGCCTGGGGATGGTCTCCATGGCCAAAGGGGATTCGGTCCGTCCGATGTATCGGCCCTGTAGGTTCCCCTCACAGGGCATGTTGCGGATGAGATGGATGACATAGGATTTCATAAAGACCTCACTTGCGCAGGAATACGCTGTCGCCGTCGCCTTCCCCCGATTCATCGGTCACATACCGTTCCACCTGCATGTGCAGGTCGTACCGATCCCGCAGCTGGGCGATCTCCGCCATGACGGGAGAAGCGTGGTGGACATCCAGGGCATACTGATCTGCCCAAGCATCGATGAGCAGCACCGTGTCGGGATCCTCCAGCGGGGTAAAATACTGGTAGCGCAGATTGCCCGCCTCGGCGCGAATAGCGGCAACTCGCCCGCTTTCCGTCATTTCACGGGCAAATGCTGCTGCCTTTCCCGGCGCACCGGAATAAAAGATGTGGATGGTGATGGGCATGGGAGGGCTCCTTTCCGCACCTGTCTTTTGAAGAAAGTATACACCCAAAACGAGGTCTGCGTCAAGGACAGTGTCCCCTTTCTTCGGGTGGAGATGTTCTGGACCGGCTGGGAAAGTCAAATTGAAAAAAAGATGGACGTTTTCCGGGAAATGTGGTAGAATAATAGGCTGATGGGGTGTGCGCAGGCGAGAGCTCCCCGGAAAGGCAGGTACACGAGTTTATGTGCGGTTTTGTTGGGTTTACCGGACAAGAGCAAAAAGAGGGCGTCCTGAAAGCAATGACCGACGCCATTGCCCACCGCGGCCCGGACGACGCAGACTACTACGCCGACAGCGGCATTTCTTTGGGATTCAGACGGCTGTCCATCATCGATCTGGCGGGCGGCCGCCAACCCATCCTTAACGAAGACGGCACCAAGGTGCTGGTCTTCAACGGGGAAATATACAACTTTCAGTCCATTCGAGAGGACCTTCTGGCCGCCGGTCATGTGTTCAAGACCCGGGCCGACTCGGAAGTGCTGCTCCACGGGTATGAGGAATACGGGACCGACCTGCTCAACCGGCTTCGCGGCATGTTCGCCTTCGTGATCTGGGATAAGGAAAAGCAGGAGCTGTTCGGCGCCCGGGACTTTTTCGGCATCAAGCCCCTTTATTATGCCCAGATGGGCGGCACCTTCCTGTTCGGGTCCGAGATCAAGGCGTTTCTCCATCACCCGGATTTCAAGAAAGAGCTGAACACCCGGGCCCTGGAAAATTATCTCTCCTTCCAGTATTCTCCCGGACCAGAGACCTTCTTCAAAAACGTTTACAAGCTGCCCCCCGCCCACTACTTCACCTATCGGGACGGGAAGATGGAGATCACTCGGTACTGGCTGCCCACCTTCCATGCCGAAGAGGACAAGCCGTTGGAGTATTGGGTAGATGCCATTGAAAAGACCTTTGACGACTCTGTGGAGGCCCACAAAATCAGCGATGTGGAGGTGGGTTCGTTCCTGTCCTCCGGGGTGGATTCCAGCTATGTGGCCTGTTCTGCCGACGTGGACAAGACCTTCACCGTGGGCTTTGACAACGGGACCCAGTACAACGAGATCAGCTACGCCGAGGAGCTCTCCAAGCTCATCCCGGTGAAGAACATCAGCAAAGTCATCACCCCCGAGGAGTTTTGGGGCAACTTTGCGAAGATCCAGTATCACATGGACGAGCCGCTGGCGGATCCCTCCGCTGTGGCCCTGTACTTCGTTTGCAACACCGCTGCCAAGTATCTGAAGGTGGTGCTCTCCGGCGAAGGCGCCGACGAGATCTTCGGCGGGTACAATATTTACAAAGAGCCGCTGGAACTGCCCTGGTACGATCGGATCCCCTTCCCGATCCGGCGATTCATCGGCAAGGTGGCCTCTCTGCTGCCCGCGCATCGGGGGCTCAATTTCCTGGTACGCAGAGGCAAGCGCCTGGAAGAACGGTTTATTGGAAATGCCTATATGTTTACCCAAAAGGAGCGCCGGGCTATCTTAAAAATTCCCTCGGAGGTGCCTGCTCCCGAAGTGCTTACCCGGCCCTATTATGAGATGGTCCGGGACAAGGACGCCGTCACCAAAATGCAGTTTGTCGACCTCAATATGTGGATGGTGGGCGATATCCTCTTAAAGGCCGACAAGATGAGCATGGCCAATTCCCTGGAGCTGCGCGTACCCTTCCTGGATAAGGAGATCATGGCGCTGGCAGGCCGCATTCCCCTGAAATACCGGGTGAACAGCGAGAACACCAAATATGCCATGCGTCAGGCGGCCGCCCGGCGGATGCCGGAAAAGTGGAGCGGCAAAAAGAAGCTGGGTTTCCCGGTGCCCACCCGGGTCTGGCTGAAGGAAGATAAGTATTACGGCATCGTCCGGGAAGCGTTTGAGAGTCCGGCCGCACAGCGATTCTTCCACACGGAAAAGCTGATCAAACTGCTGGATGACCACCGAGCCGGCAGGGCAGACAACAGCCGCCGGGTCTGGACGGTGTACACGTTCCTGGTCTGGTACGGCGAATTTTTCAAGGAGGAAACGACCCATGCGAACTGATTTTGTCCCCGTGCTGCTGGGCAGTGACATCAATGTATACGGCATGGCCCGGTCCTTCCACGAGGCGTATGGGATCCCGTCGGTGGCCATCGGAAAAGGCGTTCTGGGTCCCTGCACAGCCAGCTCTATCGTGCATGTAGAGGTGGTGGAACCCCGACTGGAAGAGGACGCAGTCTTTGTGCAGACACTGCTGGATTTTGCCGCCCGGTATCGGGACTCGAATCAAAAGCTTTTGCTGGTCCCCTGCGGAGACAACTATGCCAAGCTGGTGGTACGCAATCAGGACGCCCTGCGGGGGACATACGCTTTCTCCTGCTCGACCCCGGAGCTGATGAATCAGCTGACCGACAAGGAGACCTTCTACCGCGTGCTGGACCGTCACGGGATCCACTATCCCAAGACCACCACCTGCTCTTTTGAAGGCCATAAGGACCTGCAGCTGCCCTTCGATTTTCCCATTGTGATCAAGCCCTCCAATTCCGTGGCCTACTGGAACTGTAAATTTCCCCACAAGAAGAAGGTCTTTGTCGCCCAAAGCCGGGGCGAAATGGAGGCGATTCTGACGGCGATCTATTCCTCCAGCTACAAAGATCATCTGATCCTCCAGGAATACATCCCCGGGGATGACAGCGCCATGCGGGTAATGAACTGCTACTGCGGCCAAGACCGCAAGGTGAAGCTCATCTCCCTGGGACATGCGCTGCTGGAGGAACATTCCCCGGAGGGCATCGGCAGCTATGCCGCCATCATCAGCGACCGGGACGACCGCATCGGCGATATGATCCGGGATTTTCTGGAAGACGTGGGCTATGTGGGCTTTGCCAATTTCGATATGAAATATGACTGCCGGGACGGCCAGTACAAGCTGTTTGAAATGAATCCCCGACAGGGGCGCAGCAGCTATTTTACCACCGCAGCTGGGTATAACCTGGCCCAGTGGCTGGTGGAGGATGTTCTGGACAGGAAGAATCTGCCCTGCACCGTGGCGGAAAATCGGGTGCTTTGGAGTCTGATCCCCAAGGGCATTCTCTATCGCTATGTGTCCGATCCCACGCTGAAAAAAGAGGCTAAGGCGCTCATTCAGGCTGGAAAATACCGGCAGTGCTATTACTATGAGGGGGACCGGTCCTTCAAGCGCTGGATGCATTATCGGCGCAATCAGCTCAACTATTACAGCAAGTACAGACGCTATTTCGGAAACAAGGGCCTCACCGACTGAGCCCGGAAAGGAGACGGTATGAAGACGCTCGGTGTGATCGGCGGGCTGGGGCCCATGGCTACCGCCCGGCTGCTGACCCGGATCATCGAAATGACGGACGCCTCCTGTGACCAGGAACACCTGGATGTGATCGTCTTTGACCGACCCCAGGTGCCGGACCGCACGGCTTATCTGCTGGACCCCGAACACAGTGCGTCGCCTCTGCCCAGTATGCAGAACACCGCCCGGACCCTGGAAACACTGGGTGCGGGCGTCCTCTGTGCCCCCTGCGTGACTGCCCACTGCTATTTTGCGGAGCTGTCCGGCTGCGTGGCCGTCCCCTTCCTCAACATGGTGGAAGAGACCGCCGCTGAGATCCTGCGTTTTGGCAAAAAGAAGGTGGGTGTCCTGGCCACCAGCGGCACGATACACACCCGGCTGTTCCAGCAGGAATTCTCCCGCCAGGGACTCAGCTGGGCGGTCCCCTCCCAACAGGGACAGGCCACGGTGATGGAGGTCATTTATGACGAGATCAAACGCGGTTTGACACCAGACGCCCGAAAAGTCTCCGCTTTGTGCCAGGAAATGGCTGCCCAGGGGTGCGACTGTGTGGTTTTGGGCTGCACCGAATTATCGCTCATCCCCAAGGAAATGCTGCCGGAAAACGGGAGCGTAGACGCCATGGACGTGCTGGCCAAACGGTGTGTCACCGCCTGTGGAGGCAGATTGCGGGCAGAATTTGACCGGTTATTGTAGGAGGAAGATCTTATGTGCGGATTTGTAGGCTTTTTGAATACGCCGGAGCTTCGGGAACCCGACCGGGTCCTCCGTGCAATGGCAGACCGCATCGCCCACCGAGGCCCGGACGACGCAGATTATTACCGGGACGATCGGATCAGCCTTGGGTTCCGCAGGCTTTCCATCATCGACCTGGCGGGTGGCCGGCAGCCTCTGCGCAACGAGGACGGCAGCAAGGTCCTGGTCTTCAACGGGGAGATCTACAATTATCAGGCCCTGCGGGAAGACCTGCTGCAAAGGGGCCATGTATTCACCACCAAGAGCGACTCCGAGACCATCCTCCACGGCTACGAGGAATTCGGCAAGGACATTTTGCAAAAGCTGCGGGGCATGTTCGCTTTTGTCATCTGGAACAAGGAAAAAGAGGAGCTTTTCGGGGCCCGGGATATCTTTGGCATCAAGCCGTTTTACTACTATCAAAACGACGAGCAGTTCCTTTTCGGATCGGAGATCAAATCCTTTCTCTCCCATCCAGGGTTCAAAAAGGAATTGGACGAGGAGAAGATCCCCGAATATCTGTCCTATGAGTACATTCCCTATGAGAACACCATCTTCAAAAACGTGTACAAGCTGCCCGGGGCCCATTGTATGACCTATCGGGACGGGAAACTGACCGTAGAACGGTACTACCGCATCCGGTACAGCATCGAAGAGGACCGGTCTCAGGAATACTGGGAAGAACAGATCCAGAAAGAATTTGAAGAATCCGTGGCCATGCATCAGATCAGCGATGTGGAAGTGGGCTGTTTCCTCTCCTCCGGGGTGGATTCCAGCTACGTGGTCCGGGAGATCAGCAAAGGTACCGAAAAAGTCAAGACCTTTTCGGTAGGGTACACGGAAGAAAAATACAGTGAGCTGCCCTATGCCCAGGAGTTCTCCCAGGAGATCGGCGTCCCCAACATCGCGAACAAGGTCAGTGCGGACGATTTTTTCGACGCCATGCCGGAGATCCAGTATTTCATGGATGAGCCCCTGCCCAACCCCTCGGAAATTCCTCTGTATTTTCTGGCTAAAAATGCCCGGCAATACGTAAAGGTGGTACTTTCCGGAGAAGGCGCCGACGAGCTGTTTGGTGGGTACCCCATGTACCTGCAGGGCGGGCATTTTGCCAACTATGAGAAGAAAGTACCCAGGCCCTTCCGCAAGCTGGCGGGGGCCGTGGCCGGAGCCCTGCCGGAATTCAAGGGCAAGCATTTTTTGATGCGGGGTGCGCAGCAGCCCTATCAGCGGTTCATGCGAGCCAATTATGTGTTCCAGGAAAAAGAGCGGCAAAAGTACTTGAAACGGCCCATCACGTCCAAACCCCCAGAGGAATACAGCAAACGGTATTTTGATGAGGTGCCGGACCTGGACGAGCCCACTCAGCTCCAGTATGTGGACATGCACACCTGGATGATCTATGACATCCTGCTCAAGGCCGACCGGATGAGCATGGCCAATTCCCTGGAACTGCGGGTGCCGTTCCTGGATAAAAAAATGCTGGAGCTCTCCACCCGCATCCCCAGCCGGTACCGTGCCGACTGCGCCACCGAAACCACCAAAAAGGCCCTGCGGGGGGCCGCTTTCAAACAGCTGCCGGAAAAAACGGCAACGCGCAAAAAGCTGGGCTTTCCGGTGCCGCTTTCCGACTGGCTGCGACAGGACAAGTACTATGAAAAAGTCAAAGCTGCTTTCCAGAGCGACATTGCTGAAAAATTCTTCATCACGGACGAATTGATGAAGCTGCTGGACGATCACAAGGCCGGCCGGGCGCTCAACATGCAGAAGATCTGGTCTTTTTACACCTTTATCGTGTGGTATGAGCAGTTCTTTGTGAAAAACTGACCGAAGAAAGCCATCCCACGGAGATCCTCTTGTTTGAAGCCCAGGATCGGAACGATTGGAAACCTACACTCAACTCTGACCTGCTGGACATCCAGGGCACGATTTCGATCGCAGTGACCTGTTCGGGGGTGCGGTAGACGACGCATCCCGGGTCTTCGACAAAAAAGTACGTCTCCGTTTGGGGGACGTACTTTTTATTTATCGAAAAAGCTTGAAACCGGTCAGGAGCGGTCTGCTAAAATGCAGTACTGGGCCATGTAGTCTTCCATGGCGCGGAGCAGGTCGGGATCGGTATGCTGCTCTTTGAGATAGGCGTGGATATCCTCCACCGTGACGATGGGGTGAACATGCAGGCCGAATTCCTCCTCCACCTCCTGGATGCTGGTCTTGCCCGGCATCGTGCCCACCTCACAGCGGTCCACGCTGATGAACATGTGCTCCACCCGGACATCCGCGCAGGCCTTGAGCAGCGGCATGACCTCCCGCACGGCGGTACCTGCGGTGATCACGTCTTCGATGAGGGCCACCCGGTCGCCGTCCCAGACCTTACAGCCGATGATACTGCCGCCTTCTCCGTGGTCCTTGGCCTCCTTGCGGTTGAAGAAATACGGCTTGTCTAAGCCGAAATCCCGATACAGCGCCACCGAGCACGTCACCACCAGGGGGATTCCCTTGTATGCCGGGCCAAACAGGGCGTCAAAATCGCCATCGATGGTCTCCTTCACCAACTGTGCATAGTAGATCCCCAGACGGGCCATCTGGGCGCCAGTTCTGTAATTTCCGGTGTTGATAAAGTACGGTGTGTTCCGACCGCTTTTGGTGATAAAATGGCCAAACCGCAGCACATCGGATGCCATCATGAATTCGATAAACTCTCTCTTTTTTTCTGTCAGCACAATGGATCTTCCTTTCTCTTTTGGGGTCAAGGGCCTCCTTCCATGGAGGGAAGGCCCTGGATCACGGTCAACTGCTTCCCGTCTGTCGAAAACAGCAAGGTGCGGTCCTCGTCGGTACGAAGGACCTGGACGCCCGCATCCAGCAGACGGGCCAAAGTCTCTGAATGGGGGTGACCATAGGGGTTATCCGCCCCACAGCTGATCACTGCATAGTCTGGGGCGACAGCACACAAAAACGAAGCGGTGGTGGATGTAGACGAACCGTGGTGACCGCATTTGAGCACCTGCGCATGGAGATCGGAGACATGCTCCAGGATCTGGGCTTCTGCCTCACCTTCCGCATCGCCGGTAAGCAGGAAGGAGGTCTCCCCGTAGGATACTCGAAGCACAGCAGAAAAGTTATTCAGTTCCTCCCAATCCGCATCTTCTTCTGGGGAGAGCACCTGTACGGTCAAAGAAGCAGGCGTTTCAACTTGAGAACCCCGCACCAGCCGGATCACCGGAAGCCCTGTTTCCGACGCAGCGTCCAGCACATGCTCATAGGAAACGGTGGTGGGCGCGTATTCTTCCGGCACCACAGGCATGTACAGCCGGTCCACCGGCATCTGCTCCAAAATCTCGCCCATCCCGCCCATGTGATCGCTGTGTGGGTGACTCATCACCAGAGCGTCCAGCCGGTCCACGCCCAGGGCACGGAGCGCCTGAAGCAGCCCGTTGGCATATTCACGTTCTCCGGTATCGATGAGCATGTGAAACGTCCCGCTTGCATCGGTGAACCGCACCAGCTGACTGTCCCCCTGACCCACATCGAAGAAGTAGACCTCCAGGGAGCCATCAGTGGGTTGGGATAGCAGATCCGATGACGGGACCGGCGATAGATCTCCTGGAAAAAGGTCCTGGGGAAGCCAACCGCCTTTCCAAACGCCCACTGCAAGGGCCAGTACAACCGCTAAGCCAAACAGCAGGATACGGGTCCCTCGCTTGACATGTACAGATCTGCGGGAACGAAACGAACGGGAGGAGAAATCTTTAATCCTCTTCTTCCCCATTGGGCTTATAGAGATTGAATCGGAACAGTTTGGACTCATCGGCCTCCCGCTCGCACATGACAAAGGCCTCGGCGATCTTCCCGCCTTCGATGAGGTTGGTCAGGCCCACCAGCTGGCTCAGCTTGCTCTTGAGATTCAACCGATCTCCGTCCCGGGTCATCAGATAGACCTCGCCCTCACATCCGTCCAGGACCTGCAGGAAAGCAGGCACGTCGATATCATGCAGCTCGATCATTTTGGGTGACATATGCATTCCTCCTTGATGTCCCCTGGTTGAGAACGCCTTTGGACGTTGTCCCCATTTTAGCATACCCCGCTCCATTTGGCAACCTTCCCCATGCGTTTTCCGGCGTAAAAAAAGTCATTCCGTCCGGCCCCGACCGCGCCGGACCGCCCCAAGGGCTGTCCGCGTTTTGCCCGTTGGGCAAAACGCCGCCCGTTCAAAGAACGGGCGGGCGCGGGCGGGGGCCAGCGTAGCACAAAGCCGCGAAACGGACTGCTCGCCAAAACAGTCAAAGGCATCCGTGTCATTCTACGGTCAACTGGACCACATGGCATATTCCCGGAATGGGCTCTCCCTGCTGTTGGCTGGTAGTGCTCATCAATGCGCCTGTGGCACAAAACAGCACGTTGCGAAGCACTTTCTGTTCCATCTGTGTGAAAATATGTCCGCACAGTACGGAAGCAGAACACCCACAGCCGGATCCCCCGGCATGCACATCCTGCTCCTCTCGATCGTAGAGCATCAGGCCGCAGTCGTTGTGCACCGGTCGAAGATCGACCCCGTTGTCCTCTGTCAGGTCGTACAGCAGCCGAGTGCCTACCAACCCCAGGTCCCCAGTAAAGATGCGGTCAAAGTCCTCCGGTCGAGAGCCGGTGTCCTCCAAAAACTGCAAAATGCTCTGTGCAGCGGCCGGGGCCATGGCCGCTCCCATATTGCTGGGATCCTTGATCCCCAGCTCGCGGATCCGTCCCACCAAGCCTCGCCGCACCCGGATCTTACCGCCGGTCCCCAAGACAACCGCTCCCGCTGCCGTGGCCGTCCACTGTGCCGTGGGTGTGCGCTGTGCGCCGTATTCCAGCGGTGTCCGAAACTGACGCTCCGCCGAGCAAAAATGGGAACTGGTCACCGCGACAGCGCGCTGGGCCGCACCGGCATCCACCGCCATCGCCGCCATCAGCAGGGTCTGCGCCATGGTAGAACAGGCCCCGTATTGGCCCAGAAAGGGGATCTCATACTCCAGCAGGCCAAAGGTGGAGGAAATACATTGGTTGAGCAGGTCCCCGGCAAAGATCATGTCGACCCCGTCTGCCGTGCAGCCCGCCTTATCCAATGCCACGGCGACCGCTTCGTTTTGCAGCTGTGCTTCCGCCTTTTCCCAGCTCGTATACCCCAGAGAGACATCGTCAAACGTCTGGTCAAAATACGCGCTCAGAGGGCCCTGCCCCTCCTTTTTCCCGCCGACGGCGCCGGCTCCCAATACCGTGGGCGGCGCGGTGAACTCCACCGTTCCCCGTCCGATCCGTTTCATCCTTTCCCCTCCTCTCTTTACAGTCCGAACAGAAACACGATCAGCCCGTACACCACACTGGCAGTGATCCCGAAAACGAGAACCGGACCGGACACGGCGAACATCTTCGCACCCAGCCCAATGATAAACCCCTCGCTTTTAAATTCCATGGCCGGAGAAACCATCGAATTGGCAAACCCGGTGATGGGCACCAACGTACCGGCTCCCGCATGTTTGGCAATATTATCGTACCAGCCCAGAGCGGTCAATGACGCAGAAATGAGAATCAAACTGACCGATACCGCCATGCGGGCATCTGGCAATTCCAGTCCCAGGTTTTGGTACATCCGGCAGAGTACCTGCCCCACTGTGCAGATAAACCCGCCAAACAGAAAAGCCAACAGGCAGTCCTTGACAACGGGAGAATCCGGTGACGCCGCCTGGACTTGTCGGCCGTACTGCTGTTTCGTGATGGTCTTCACATACGTCCCTCCACATATTTTGATACCTCTAGTCTGGACGAGCCAGCGCCACTTTATACCGGCTATCTTCCCCCGGGAAAACCTCCGGTCCTGTGGGCTAGAAAGCGGGTTTGTCTGGTTCGAGAAAAAGCGCATGAAAAAGCTCCCCCATCTGAAAGGGGGGAGCCAAAGAAACAGCAGACGGTCAGAGGTCCAGTTCCCGGCGAATGAACCTGGCGATTGCTCGGGCGCAGACCCGGTAGCCTTCCTCCGTCAGGTGGAGGAGATCTTCACACTTGTAAGCATGGGGATCCTGGGCACAGAGTGCATACAGATCATTGACCGGTACCTGTTCCTCCGCCATCAGGGCCTTTGCCGCGTCGTTATAGGCCCGGACCCATTCGTCGTTATACTGGATGGACAGCGCACCGGTCCCCGTCACATCGGCAGCCACGCCGGGAGAAAGGATGGGCGTGGTGGTGGCAAAAACCGGTTTTGCGCCGTTTTTGCGGATCTCCCGGAGGATCCGGTGCAGAAAATGCAGATATTCCGGGATCGGATGAATGGCCTCCTCCATAGGGGACTCGATATTCATATCCCAATATCCATTGTTCCAATGGACCAGATCAAAGGGACCAAAGTGGCGGAACATCTGATTCATCTGCCACAGGGTATAGGCTGCGAACCGACCGTTGTCGTACGGGTCATAGACCACTTCACACACGCCCTTGAGTTCCTCGGCCACATAGTCGTCATAGCCCATACGAATGGAATCGCCCAATAAAAGCACACGTTTCATGTTCCTGCTCCTTTCTACCCCAACAGTTTCAGTAAGGCCGTCTCTTCCGCTTGGGGGAATCGTTCCCGCAGCCGGGCGATCAACCGCTCCTTCGACACCGTCGGAGCACATTGATAACACCGATCCACAAATTCCCGTCCCAACAGGCTTTCTGGGGTCGCATATCGGGCCACGCCCCATCCGTACCGTTTCCCCTGCTTGTCCACACGGTACTCAAAATCCGCAATGACTACGTACAGCTGGTGTTGCAGCCGGGTAATGACGGTTTCAAAGCCCTTATTGCCGTCCTTCCGATAATTGGCGGCCTTTTTCAGCTCTCCGGTCTGCATGGACCCAGCACGGTCCAGCACCTGATACAGCGCCCAGTCCTTGGCAGGAGCCAGTCCATCCTCCCACCGGGCGTCATAATCATAGCCGTCTCTTCGATAGTTGAGCAGATCCGGAAGCCAGTCCAAACTGACAAAGCCCGCCTTGCCGCCAAAAAACTTGCCGTACACACACATGCCCGACCGGGCGACTGGACCTTTCCATTCCCAAGGGCCATCCTCCGTGTCGGAAAACCACAGCCGGGAAGGTGTGTGTTCTTCCACGGACAGGCCCGGAACCGGGCACTGAAAAAACGGCAGAAATCCCGCCCGCCGGACGTTCTCCATCAGTGCCTCCGGGCTGTTGACTTCCATGAGATCCATAAACGGTCCCCCTTTTTAACACAGTGCTCTGCTAACACAGTGCTCTGCTAACACAGTGCTCTGCTAACACAGTGCTCTGCTAACACAGTGCTC
>CANRPD010000006.1 GCA_947632385.1 uncultured Clostridia bacterium
AGAACCGGGTGATGCTGTCCGCCCCCAGGGCGTCCGCTGCAAAGGTGATGCCCGGCAGGTCCTGGAGCAGCTCCAGCGCCCGGATGTTCTCCGGGCTGTTGAAGGTGTAGCGGGTGTGGTCCGGGTTGGTGAAGGACCCGCTGTACAGGTTGGTCACCAGGGCCCGGGTGCCCTGGTCGCCCCCCTGGCCCCCGCAGTAGATCTCCGCCACGTTCTCCACGCCGTACACCCGCAGGGCGTTCACCGCGGCGATGAACCCCTCGGTGGTCCAGGTGTGGGCCTCCTCGTCGATGTACTGCCACGCCCCCGCCGCCTCGAACAGGTCCCGGTTGACGGCCATGCAGTGGGTGGTCATGCAGATGGGAAAGATATACTCCCCGCTGTCGCTGCGGCACGCCGCCGCCACCGAGTCGTAGATCTCCCCGGCCACGGGGCTCTCCCACAGGTCCGACAGGTCCGCCATCAGCCCCCGGGCGCCCCAGTTGGCGGTCAGGCGCTCCGGCCCCTCGAACACCAGGTCCGGCAGGGTCCCGGCGGCCAAAGCCTCCTCGATCTCGCTGTCCCCGGTCTCATAGGTGAGGATCCGGGTGGAGATGTGGATCTCCGGGTACTCCTTGTGAAAGCCCGCCAGCATGGCGGAAACCGTGCTGCCGGTGCCCCATCCCCCCACGGGATAGGTCCACAAGCTCAGTTCGATCTCTTCCGCCGGTCCGGCACTGGACCCGCTGGTGTCCTGGGCCTCCGGCGTGTCCGTCTTCTCCGCCGGGGCGCCCCCGGGCTGCCCGCAGGCCCCCAGCAGGCACACCAGCGCCAGCATCAGCAATAGGATCCGTTTCATCCCTGTTCCTCCTTGCGTTCCCCGCCGCTCTGCTCAGCGATCAGGGATGTCAACAGTGTCACCAGCTGCTCCACATCGATGGGCTTGGCGGTGTGTCCGTTCATGCCGCAGTCCAGGCAGCGCTGCACATCCTCAGAAAAGGCGTCGGCGCTCATGGCCACGATGGGGATGGTCTTGGCGTCTGGCCGCTCCATCGCCCGGATGGCCTCGGTGGCCTCATAGCCGTTCATCACCGGCATGCGGATGTCCATGAGGATGGCGTCGAAGGTCCCGGGCGGGCTCTCCCGGAACCGCTCCAGGCACACCCGGCCGTTCTCCGCCCGTTCCAGCTCCAGTCCCAGCTCGCCCAGCAGCTCATGGGCGATCTCCCAGTTCAGGTCGTTGTCCTCCGCCAGCAGCACCCGGCACCCGTTGAGGTCCGGCCCCGCCGAGACGGCCGCCTCGGGCTCCGGGTCCGTGCCGCCGCAGTACTGCCGCAGGCCGTAGTACAGGGTGGAGCGGAACAGCGGCTTGGGGATGCTCCCGTCGATGCCCGCCGCCCGAGCCTGCTCCTCCACCTCGCTCCAATCCGCCGAGGTGATGAGCAGCACCACCGGCCCCGGCCCAAAGAATGCCCGCAGCCGCCGGGCGGTCTCCACCCCATCGATGCCGGGCAGCCGCCAGTCCACCAGCACCAGGGGATAGTCCCCGCCGGTCTGACGGCGGTGCTCTGCCGCCTGCTCCAGGGCCGCCTCGCCGCTCAAGACCCAGTCCGTGCGGCAGCCCAGGGTGTGCAGCGTCCCTGCGGCGCTCTCGCACAGCAGCTCGTCATCGTCGATGAGCAGCAGGTCCACCTCCGGCAGGGCCATCTCCGCCTCCTGGCCCAGGGCCTTTTCCAGGTCCAGGGTCACGTGGAACTCCGTCCCCACCCCCAGGGCGCTCTCCACCTCGATGCTCCCCTGCATGGCGTCCACGATGTACTTGGTGATGGCCATGCCCAGGCCGGCGCCCTCGGTCTTCTGCACCCGGGTGCTGTCCTCCCGGGAAAAGGATTCAAAAATATGCTCCTGGAACTCCGGGGACATGCCGATGCCCGTGTCCTTCACCCGCAGGTGCACCCGCACGTGCTCCGGCCCCCGGGGAGAGGCCTCCTCGTACAGCACCGCGCAGATGGACCCGCCCTCCGGGGTGAACTTGATGGCGTTGCCCAGCAGGTTCAGCAGGATCTGGTTCAACCGGATGCTGTCGCAGTACACATGCTCGGTGGGGATGTCGTAGATGTACACGTTGAACCGCTGGTTCTTGGCGTTCACCTGGGGCCCCACGATGTTCACGATGCCCTGCATGGTCTCCTGCAAAGACATCTGCTCCATGTGCAGGGTCAGCTTGCCGCTCTCGATCTTGGACATGTCCAGGATGTCGTTGATGAGCCCCAGCAGGTGCCGGCTGGACAGATCGATCTTTTTCAGGCAGTTCTGCACCTGCTGGACGTTGTTCAGGTTGGCGCTGGCAATGGCCGTCATGCCCACGATGCCGTTCATGGGCGTGCGGATGTCGTGGCTCATGTTGGAGAGGAACTCACTCTTGGCGCGGTTGGCGTGCTCAGCGGCCCGCCGGGCCTCGTCCAGCTCCCGGATCTGCCGCCGGGTCAGCAAAATGTACCAGGTGAACACCGACAGCAGCGACAGCAGGATCAGCGCGCAGCACAGCACCGAGGACCATCCCCAGGAATAGCTCAGGCTGTCCACCAGGCGGTCCAGCTGGCCATAGGGCATGAACAGCATCAGATACCACTCGGAATAGGGCAGCGGGGTGCTGTACAGGTGCCGCCGCTCCCCCTCCAGGGTGAACTCGCTGGTGTAGTCCCGACCCGCCGCCATGGCGGCCTCCAGCTCCACGATGTACTGTTCCCCGGTCATCCCCTCCACCGAGTCATACCGGTCCCGCACCCGCTGGAAGTAGTCCGCGTCGGTGATGTCGTCGTCCTGCACCACAAAGTGCCCGGCCCGGTCCACGATGCAGTAGTAGATCATGGCGTCGTCGGCGTCCAGAGACAGGGTGTCGGTGATGTAGGAGATGGGCAGCGCGGCCACCAGGCCCACGCTCTCCCCTCCGGCGGTCATGGGGTACCCGGCGGGGATGCCCATGAGCAGCACCGTCTCGCCGATCTCGTCCTGCCCCAGGGCCATCTTCTCGTCCCCGTCCAGCAGGGACTGCAAAAACGCGTCGGAATCCTCCGCCCGGATCTGGCTGCCATAGAGCATCTCAAAGCTCCCGTCCGTCCCGTACAGCGCCAGGTGGTCGAACCCCCGCGCCCGGGCGTTGTAGCTCAGCGTCACCTGCATGGTGGTGCGGCTCTCGCTGCGTTCCGGCGGGCAGGAATCCACCAGCGCCCCCACCTGGGACAGCCGCAGCTCGATGGCGGTGCCGAAGTGGGCGGCGGCCTGCTCGCTCATGCCCGCCATATAGACGGAGCCGATCTCTCGAATGGCGTCGGCGCCCCGGCGGTTCATGGCCACCCCCAGATAGGAAAACACCGCCACGCACAGGGCGGAAATGCACGCCAGGCTGATGATCAGTCCCCGGGTTGCCTTGTGTTTCATGTCCGCTCCCCCTTTTTGCCTGCCCGGGCTCCGCCCGGACCGTGGGATCCGAAAATACAGAGTTATTGTACCACACATTTTGGGGAATGCAAAATATTTTTCGGGTCAAAAAACCGTCCGCTGGGGTCAAACCAGCCAAATTGTAAACAATTTGTGAATTTTTTCAATTTGTTTCCCTCCCGAGGGAAACAAACCCCCTTTTAAGGGGGGATATATGGAGGGGTCTGTGCCCAGACGGGGCAGTGTCGCGGGGCGCGCGGTCCCCGCGCGGACGCGTACAAGAGAAAAGTGGGTCGTCGCGCCCGCCGGTCCGTGGCCGGACGGGCCAGGTCGCGGCCCCTGCCGGGGCGGGGCAAGTCGCGGGCCAGTGCCAACAAACCGGAAATGGGTCGTCGCGCCCAAAAGTGTCTGCAACGTGCAAATTCCCCTCCCAAACCTGCACGGACCCTGCACGAACCCCGCCGGTGGCCCGGCAGGCCAATGCCGCGGGCCAGTGCCTACTGGAAACCAAATGGGTCATCGCGCCCTCTGGCCCGCACAAACCGCGAAATAAGGTCCCGCAACCCCCCAACTTGCACGAACCCCGTCAAAACCCATCAATTTCCAGCTCCAACCCGCTCAATTCCGCCTTTGAACGCGCCGGAACCCGTCCGGCCCCACCGCAAAAAACTTCTCGCCCGCCCCACCCGCCTCCCCCGTCTCGCCGCCTGCCTGCGGCAGGCGCTTTTGCTCCGCAAAAGGCGGGCGCGGGGCCCGTTCAGGCCCCGCGCCCCGCGAGACGGCACCGCCCCTTGACAGCCGTCCCCGGTTCCCTTATAATCAGAACGATCCATTTTGGGGGTTCGAAACCCCTCCGCATCCCCGCAGAAAGAGGTCTGAACCATGCCCGAAACCGTCTCCAAAGGCGCCGGCTTCCCCTGGCGCTCCTTCCTCAAAAGCCTGATGGCCATCGCCCTGCCGGTGGCCCTGCAAAACCTGCTCACCACCACCGCCAGCATGGTGGATACCATGATGGTGGCGCCGCTGGGAGAGCTCTCGGTGGGGGCGCTGGGGCTGTGCGCCCAGTTCTCCTCCCTGATGTTCTCCGGCTACTGGGGGTTCGTGGGGGGCGGCAGCCTGTTTTTCGCCCAGTACTGGGGCGCCCGGGAGGACGACGGCATCGAGCGCTCCTACGGTATGACCCTCACCTGCATGATGGCCGTGGCGGTGACCTTCTCCTGTCTCGCCATCTTCTCCCCCCAGGCGGTCATGCGGCTCTACACGGACAAGACCGCCATCCAGCAGATCGGGGTCCGGTACCTGCGCATCGTGGGTTTTGCCTACCTGCTGCAGGTGCTCTCCATGGCCATGAGCTCCCTGCTGCGCTCCACCGAGCGGGTCCGCATCCCCATGCTGGCCTCGGTGGCCTCGGTGGGCACGAACCTGTTCCTCAACTGGGTGTTCATCTACGGGCACCTGGGCGCTCCTGCCATGGGCATCGAGGGGGCGGCTCTGGCCACCGCTCTGGCCGCCGTGGTGAACGTCCTGGCCCTGTGCGCCATGGCCCGGGCCACGGGCTACCCCTATCTCTTCCGGTTCCGGGGGCATTTCCGCTGGAGCCGCCGGCATCTCAAGACCTTTTTGGGCAAGTGCTTCCCCATCCTGTGCAACGAGGTGCTCATCGGCGTCGGCAACATGGTCATCAACATCACCCTGGGCCGCCAGAGCGAGCCCGTCATCGCCGCCATCGCGGTGTTCCGCACCCTGGAGGGGCTCATCGTCGGGTTCTTTGCGGGCTTTTCCAGCGCGTCCTCCATCCTGGTGGGCACCTGCGTGGGCGCCGGGGACCTGGAGACCGCTTTCCGCCGGGCCAAACGGCTGGTGTACCTGTGCAGCGGGGTGATCTTCTGCACTGGGGCGCTGGTGCTGGCGGTGCACCGGCCCATCCTCACGGCCATGAGCCTGTCCGGCCCGTCGCTGACCGCCGGGACCCGGCTGCTGTTCATCTACGTGTTCGTTTCCGCCATCCGCATGGGCAACTGGATCCAGAACGACACCTACCGGGCCAGCGGGGACGCGGTGACCGGCACGGTGCTGGAGATCGTGTTCATGTACGTTTTGGTGCTGCCAGCGGTGCTGACTGCCGGGTTCGTGCTGAAGCTGCCCTATTGGGCGGTGTTCCTCTGCTGCTATGTGGACGAACCCATCCGGTACGTGCTCATGCAGCGCCATCTCTACTCCGGCAGGTGGATCCGCCCGGTGACCGACGCGGGCCAGGCCGCGCTGCCGGCATTCCGGGAAAACCACCGGCGGAAGAAAGCCGCCTAGACCCGGGGAAAAGGAAGGAGTTTGCCCCATGAAGCTGCGAAAGACCGCCGCCTGGCTGCTGGTCCTGCTGCTGGCCATCGGGCTGCTGGGCCGCTGCGCCCCCGCCCCCCAGGGGACGTTTTCGGACTGGGAGCCGTCCCGATCCGGGCCGGAAAGCGCCGTTTCCCAGGTGGAAACGGTGCCGGAGGGGGTCGATCTGCCGGAATACGGCGAAGCGTACGACGACCTCGAACACGTGGTGCTGTATCTGGAGCTGTATGAGGAGCTGCCGGACAACTACCTCACCAAGGAGGAGGCCCGGGCCCTGGGCTGGGAGGGCGGCTCGGTGGAGACGGTGCAGCCCGGCGCCGCCATCGGCGGGGACCGCTTTGCCAACCGGGAGGGCCTGCTGCCCGAGGCCCCGGGCCGGGAATACACCGAATGCGACATCGACACCCTGGGGTACGGCTCCCGGGGGAGCCGGCGGCTGGTGTTCTCCGACGACGGGCTGTACTTCTACACCGGCGACCACTACCGCAGCTTCTCCCCCGTCACGGTGACGGAGGACTGGGAGGTGATCCGGTGAGGGAGATCGTGCTGGACTGTGCGCGGCTGAAGGAACGGGAAGCCGCCCACCGGTATCTCCGGGAGGCCCTGGACCTGCCGGAGCACTACGGCGGGACCCTGGACGCCCTGTACGACTGCCTGTGGGAGCTGGGCCGGTGCCGCATCGTGCTGCAGGGGGCCGGGGCCCTGCGGGCAGCCGGGGGGTACGGGGCCCGGATTCTGGAGACGTTTGGGGCGGCGGCCGCCGGGGACCCCTGGCTCACGGTGGAGGAAAGCTGAAAGGAGCCCGGCGCGCGGCCGGGCTCCTTCCCCTCTGGATGGGACAAAAACTCAAGCAAAATTCCGTTGCGCCCGTCACACGATGAGCAGGCGGCGGTGGTTGACGTGGTGGCCGAACTCCGGCATGAAGACGAAGCTCTCCTGGTCGGGGTCCAGGCTCTCCTGCAGAGCCGGGGGCATGTAGCTGGAGGTGAAGCAGAACCCGTAGGTGAGCTCGTGCCAGCCCTGGGCCAGGCCGCCGGGCTTGCGGACGTGGAGCACCGCCGGGACGGTGGGGTTCCAGTGGGTCTTGAAATCCAGGGCCATCTGGTCCACGGTGTAGGTCTCGCCGCCGAAGCACCAGGTGATCTGGTCCTTGGTGAAGGTCTCGCCGTCTACCGTGAGGGTACCGGGCCGCAGCTGAGACAGGAACACGCCCCGGTAGTAGGGCAGGCGGATCTTGAACTGAAAGCCGGTGACTTCGCCGTTTTCCACGGTGTTGCGAAAGCCCACGGACTGAATGACTTCTCTTTCCATGTGACGCCCTCCTTAGTCTCCGATGAGGTTTTTGAGCATGATGTGCTGCTGGCGCAGGGTCTGGCCCACTTCGTAGCCGGCATCGTACTTGTCCGCGCCCTCGTACTCGCTGAGGAGGTACCCGTCCCAGCCGTGGTCCTGGAGGATCCGGACGATCTCGGGATAGGGGATGGTGGTCTCCTCAAAGGTGTCGGACATGTGGATGAACTTGGCGTGGCAGCAGTAGACGTAGGGCAGCAGGGGGATGATGTCCTCCGGCACGTTGGGGGAGAAGGCGGGGTCCTTCCACTCCCCTTGGCCGAATTTGGAGCGGAACACGGAGAAGTCGATGTTGAGGCCGAAGTTCTTCGTGCCGGTCTCCTGGATGAAGGCCACGTAGTCCTGGACCATCTTGCCCTTGAGGTTCGAGGGGGTGTGGATCTCCGGGCACATCTTGAGGCCCAGCTGCTCGGCCAGGGGCAGGGCGCCGCGGATGATCTCCCGCCAGTTCTCCACGGGCTCCAGGGCGGCGTTGATCACGGGCATCTTGGTGCGCAGCACGGTGAAGCCCAACCGGTGGGCCAGGCGCAGGTCCCGGCAGAGCATCTCGATGCTCTCCTCGGTGGTGAGCTCCCGGCCGCCCAGCACGTGGCTGTCGATCCAGTGGCCGTATTCCACGGGGATGACTTCATACTTGTCGCACAGGCGGAACCAGTTCTCCACCCAGGCGTCGGTGGGATAGGGGTAGTTCTCGATGTGGGTGTTGGCCAGGATTTCGATGCCGTGGGCGCCCATATCGTGGACATCTTCAAAGCAGTCCTCCAGGGTCTTGGTGAGGCCGAATTCCGCGGAGTAGCTGTACAGGGCCACGCCCCGCTTGGGGCCTTTGCGGTCGTAGGTATACATCTGGGACGCCTCCTTAGAATTTGATCTCCCGGCCTTCCCGGGCGGAACGGTAGATGTTGTCCAGGATCTTGGTGACGGTGAAGGCCTGCTCGGGCTTCACCAGGGGCTCGGTGTCGTTCAAAATGGCATTGAGCCACTGGTTGCACTCGATGACCTCGGGCCTGCCGCTGCCGCCGCCCTCGAAGAAGGCGATGGAGCCGCCGGCGGAGAGGGTCTCCTCGGTGAGGCGGCCGTGGGAGGTCTTGTTGAAGACCAGGTCGTACTCGCCCTCCGCCTTGCTCATGCCGCCGATGATCTCGGCGCCGGACTTGGTGCCGCACAGGGTGCAGGCGGCCTCCCGGCTCTCCTTCATGTTGATGGCCCAGGCGGCCTCCAGGAAGATGGTGGCGCCGTTCTTCATCTTGATGAAGCCGAAAGCGGAGTCCTCCACCTCATACTTGTCGGGATCCCAGGGACCGAACATGTTGCCCTGGGTGGCCTCGGGCAGGTGGCCCAGCTTCTCGAACACGGAGCCGGTGACGCTCTCCACCTCGTAGTTGTTCATCATCCACAGGGTGATGTCCAACGCATGGGTGCCGATGTCGATGAGGGGGCCGCCGCCCTGCTTGGATTTGTCCGGGAACACGCCCCAGGTGGGCACGGCCCGGCGGCGGATGGCGTGGGCCTTGGCGAAGTAGATGTCGCCCAGATCGCCGGCCTGGCAGGCCTCGTGGAGCATCTGGGTGTCGTTGCGGAAGCGGTTCTGGTAGCCGATGGTGAACTTCTTGCCGGAGCGCTTCCAGGCGTCCATCATCAGCTGGGCGTCCTCGGTGGTGGCGGCCATGGGCTTTTCGCACATGACGTGCTTGCCGGCGTCAAAGGCGGCCACGGTGATGGGGCAGTGGGCCACGTTGGGGGTCAGCACGTGCACCACGTCGATGGCGGGGTCCTTCATCACGTCGTGATAGTCGGTGTAGACCTTTGCGTCCGGAGTGCCGTACTCCTGGGCGGCCTTCTGGGCGCGCTCGGGGATGATGTCGCAGAACGCCACCATCTCGCATTTGTCCGCCTGGCTCTTGAGGGAGGGCAGGTGCTTCTGGTTGGCGATGCCGCCGCAGCCGACGATGGCCACTTGCAGTTTTCCGTTCTTCATGGGGATACCTCCTGTGAAAATTGGTACGGGCTTTGCTGATCTTATTCTAGCAGGAGGGATTGCGGATTATTGTATCATGTGATACAATGGAGAAAAAAGTGAAGGGGAGGGTCGGAGACATGCAGTGCGTAGCAAATGACCGGCTGCTGCAGGAAATGCTGGGGAAATGGGCCATTCCGGACCGGTTCGACACTCCGCAGCCGGATTTCCGGCTGGTGCGCTTCCACAAGGGGGAGCTGCTGGTGGCGCCCTTTCGGCCCATGGACACCTTCTACTTCCTGGTGCGGGGGAAGGTGAACATCTACGGCCTGCGGGAGGACGGCAGCAGCTTTTCGGTGTATCTGGTGGACCAGGGGGTGCTGCTGGGGGATATCGAGTTCGTGCAGCGAGGCAGCCTGCCCTTTTACACCGAGGCCCTGGAGGAGGTGCTGTGCGTGGCCCTGCCCATGGAGCCCTGGCGGGGGGCGCTGTCCCGGGACGTGCGGTTCCTCAACTTCCTGCTGGAGAGCATGGCGAAAAAGTTCCGGCTGTTCTCCCTCATCGGCCAGGCGGCCCAGCCCGTGGAGGAAAAGCTGGTGACCTTTCTGCGGGAGATCGCGCCGGACCACACCCTGCACAGCATCAACGCCGGGGTGATGCAGCTCAACTGCAGCCGCAGCCAGCTGCAGCGGGTGGTGCGCAAGCTCACCGCCCAGGGGGTGCTGGTGCGGGTGCGCAAGGGGACCTATCGCCTGGCAGAGGCGGGGCGGTGACCCGGCAGCGGACAAGAAAAGACCCGCCGGTCGCCCGACGGGTCTGGGGATCGATGCCGAAGGCTCAGCCCACGAAGGGCACCACGCCCTCCACCGCGTCCGCCGCGGTGATGCGCCGGTCGTCGTGGTCCACATCGATGAGGATGTAGCGGTCGTTGCCCATGCCCAGCTCCTTCATGTAGCTCAGCTGCCGGTAGCCGTGGCGGGACTGGATGCGCTCGATGAGGTCGTGATGGTGCTCCTCGCTCATGGCGGCGATCATGTCCACGCTGGCCTGGTCCGCCGCCAGGATGTCCACGCTGGCCAGGATGCCCACGTTGGGGGTGACCACGGGCTGGGCGGCCACGCCCTCGCAGTCGCAGGAGACGGACATGTTGCGCAGCACGTTGACATAGGCCACGTGCTGGCCGAAATAGTCGATGACGGACTTGGTGGATTCGCTGATCTTCTCCATCAGCTCCTCCTCCACCACGCCCCAGGGGCCGTTCTGGTTGCCGTGGATCATGCCCTTGCCGATGCGGCCGTCGGCACAGCCGATGCCGATGTTCTTGTTGCTGCCGCCGAAGCCGCCCATGGTGTGGCCCTTGAAGTGGGTGAGCACCAGCAGGGAGTCGTAATCCGGCAGGGACTTGCCCACGCTCATCTCGGTGAACCACTTGCCGCCCTGCACCGGCAGCATGGTGGTGCCGAACTCGTCGGTGATGTCCACGGTGGTGAAATCCGTCCAGCCGTTGACCTCGAGGGTCTTGCGGTGCTGTTCGGTGGTGTAGCGGTCACCCTCGTAGTAGGTGTTGGTCTCGATGATGGTGCCGTCGGGGAGCTCCTGGGCCATGAATTCCTTCACCCAGGCCGCGGGGATGATGTTGGGGCCGTGGGGCTCGCCGGTGTGCAGCTTGATGGCCACCTTGCCGGTGATGTGGGCCTTGACCCGGTCATAGACCTTTGCGATGCCCTGGGGGGACAGGTCCCGGGTGAAATAGACGATGCTCTCGTTGCCGGTCCGTTCCCCGTAGGGGATATACCTTCTGCCGTCGTTGTTGTTCGTTGCCATAGCAGCCACCTCTTCGTGAGTTTTTTGGGGGCTCCCTGCCCCCGGGATGCTCCCATTGTAGCACAGGGAGCCGGGAAAGAAAAGCAGATCTCTCGGATTTTTGTCCGGATCGTTGGGTGTTTTTTGCGGGGGCCCCTATGCCTTGTCGGCCAGACCGCTCTTTTTGAGGGCCGCCTTCAGCCCGGCGCACAGGGGCACGGAGATGACGATGGCCGCCACGGCGTTCACCGAGGAGGTGGCCAGGCGGGTCGCCGTTGCGGTGAGGACCGTGCCCAGGGCGTTGCCCAGCAGCAGCCCGGAGATGAAGTTCTTGCCCAGGTACAGGATGATGTACGTGACGCTGCCCAGCACCGCCGCAGGGATGTTCTGGCGCAGGCGCTCGCCCCGGGCGCCGTTGGCGTAGGCCACCCAGCCACACACCGCCGCCAGGAGGAACTTAAAGGCGAAGGTGAAGGGCGCGGAGGCGATGTAGGCGGGGTTGGTCAGGTCATAGAGGGCGGAGCCCAGCCCCGAGGCCAGACCGCCGCCGATGGGGCCCAGGATGAACCCCGCCAGCAGGCAGAACACGTTGCCCAGGTGGATGCGGGAGATGTTGCCCACCGCCGCGGGGATGGGGATGCTGAGCATGCTGCCCACGTAGACCAGGGCCGCGAACACGGCCCACAGCACCAGCTGGTAGATCTTGTTTTTCATTTTGACTCCTCCTTGGTCTCCTCCGGCAGGGCACGGGCCACGCCGGTCTCGATGGCCGCCTGGGCCACCGCCTTGGCCACGGCGGTGGCCACGGTGGGATCCAGCGCGCTGGGGAGGATGTAGGACTCCGTGAGCGCGCTCTCCGGCACCAGGCCCGCAATGGCCCGGGCCGCAGCCACCTTCATCGCATCGTTGATCTCCCGGGCCCGGACATCCAGCGCCCCCCGGAAGATGCCCGGGAAGGCCAGGACGTTGTTGATCTGGTTGGGATAGTCGGAACGGCCGGTGCCCACCACCCGGGCCCCGCCGCGCTGGGCCTCCTCGGGGAAGATCTCCGGGCTGGGGTTGGCGCAGGCAAAGACCATGGCATCGGGGGCCATGGTGCGCACCATGTCCGCCGTGAGCACCCCGGGGGCCGAGAACCCGAAGAACACGTCCGCCCCGGGCAGCACCTGGGCCAGCGTGCCGCTGAGGCGCTGGGGATTGGTGACGGCGGCCAGCTGCTCCTGGGCAGGGTTCATGCCCGGCACGCCGGGGCACAGGGCGCCGAAGCGGTCGCACACCACCACGTTCTGCAGGCCGCAGGCCATCAGCAGCCGGGTGCAGGCCGTGCCCGCAGCCCCCGCGCCATTGACCACCACCCGCACGTCCTCCAGCCGCTTGCCCACCAGCCGCAGGGCGCTGAGCATGGAGGCCAGGGCCACCACCGCCGTGCCGTGCTGGTCGTCGTGGAACACGGGGATGTCCAGCCGCTCCTTGAGCTTGCGCTCGATCTCAAAGCAGCGGGGGGCGGCGATGTCCTCCAGATTGATGCCGCCGAAGGAGCCGGCGATGAGTTCCACCGTCCGCACGATCTCGTCGGTGTCCTTGCTGCGCACGCACAGGGGGAAGGCATCCACCCCGGCGAACGCCTTGAACAGGGCGCATTTGCCCTCCATCACCGGCATGCCGGCCTCGGGGCCGATGTCCCCCAGACCCAGCACGGCGGTGCCGTCGGTGATCACCGCCACCAGGTTGCCCCGGCCCGTGTAGGTGTAGGAGAGCGCGGGATCCCGGGCGATCTCCAAACAGGGCGCAGCCACCCCGGGGGTGTACGCCACCGACAGGTCCTCCGCCGTTTTCAGCGGGCAGGCCGTCTCTATGTGCAGTTTTCCCCGCCAGTTGCGGTGGGCGATGAGTGCCTTCTCGTTGTAGTCCAATCCTGTCACCAGACCCTTTCCTGTCTCTGCCGGGCCGCGGCCCGGTCTCAAACCGAATGCTGCCCCGGGGCACGCCCCGTCTCAGGCGTCTCTATCTTACCACAGCCCGCGGGCGGGCGCAACCTTTTTTCGTTGACTTTTTCCCGGCCGGGGCGTACAATCGTCTCGTCACCTTTGCATGTGAAAGGAGCCCTTTTTCATGATGGAACCCGGCTATCAAGCCTGTATTTTTGACCTGGACGGCACCCTGGCCGACACCCTGCGCTCCATCGCGGCCATCGGCAACGGCGCCCTGCAGGCCCTGGGATACCCCACGCTGGAAACGGACCGATACCGGATGCTGGTGGGCAACGGCGCGGATACGCTCATCCGGCGGATGCTGCACGCCGTAGGCGGCCCCAGCGACGAGGCCGCCTGCGCCCGGCTGCGGGCGGAATACGACCGCCGCTATGCCGCCGACCCCCTGGGGCAGGTGACGGCCTATCCCGGCCTGCCGGAGCTGCTGGGGCGGCTGAAGGAAAAGGGGATCCGCATCGGGGTGCTCTCCAACAAGCCCCACGACATGACCCAGGTGATCGTGGCCGCCCTGTACGGCACGGTCCCGGACCGGGTCTGGGGCCAGCGGCCGGGGGTGCCCAAAAAGCCGGACCCCACCGCCGCACTGGCCCTGGCGGCGGAGCTGGCGGCAAGCCCCGCACGGTGCCTGTACGTGGGGGACAGCGGCGTGGACATGGACACGGCCCGCAACGCCGGGATGGACAGCTGCGGGGTGCTGTGGGGCTTTCGGGACGAGGAGGAGCTCCAAAGCCACGGGGCCAGGCACCTGGCGGCAGACGCCGGGGCGCTGGGGGCCCTGCTGGGCCTGGAAACCGGGGCATAAACAGCCGGAAAAACTCAGGAAGGGTCCCGGTGGGCCTGCTTCCAGGCCTCGATCTGCTGGATGCGGGCCTTGACCCGGGCCTCGCTGCCCTGCTCGGTGGGGCGGTAATATTTCCGGCCTTGGAGGGAATCCGGCAGGCACTGCATGGCGGTGAGCTTTTCCTCGGTGTCATGGGCGTACTGGTAGCCCTCCCCGTAGTGGAGCTCCTGCATCAGGCGGGTGGGGGCGTTGCGGATGTGCAGGGGGACGGGCTCGGCCAGCATCTTCTGGGCGTCCTGGGCGGCCTCGCCATAGGCCACGTACAGGGCGTTGGACTTGGGCGCCACGGAGAGGTACACGGCCGCGTGGGTCAGGTGGACGGTGCATTCGGGCATGCCGATGAAATGGCACGCCTGATAAGCCGCCACCGCGATCTCCAGGGCGCGGCTGTCCGCCATGCCCACGTCCTCGCTGGCAAAACGCACCAGCCGCCGGGCCACGTAGAGGGGGTCCTCCCCCGCCTCCAGCATCCGGGCCAGCCAGTACACCGCCGCATCGGGGTCGGAATTGCGCATGGACTTGTGCAGGGCGGAGATCAGGTTGTAGTGCTCCTCGCCGTTCTTGTCGTAGAGCAGGGACCGCCGGCTGACGCACTGCTCCAGGATCTCCGGGGTCACCGTGGTGACGCCGTTCTCCCGGGGGGCGTTGTTCACCACCATCTCCAGGGTGCCCAGGGCAGTGCGGGCGTCGCCGTTGGCGAAGGTGGCGATGGCGGTGAGCATCTCGTCGGTGACGGACACCGACTCTCCCCCGAAGCCCCGAGGGTCCTCCACCGCCCGGCGCAGCAGTCCGGTGAGCTCCTCCGCCGACAGGGCGTTGAGCACGAAGACCTTGCAGCGGGAGAGCAGCGCGGCGTTGACCTCGAAGGAGGGGTTCTCCGTGGTGGCGCCGATGAGCACGATGCTGCCCCGCTCCACATAGGGCAGGAAGGCGTCCTGCTGGGCCTTGTTGAAGCGGTGGATCTCGTCCACGAAGAGGATGGTCCGCTCTCCCAGCCGGCGGGACTGCTCCGCCTGGGCCATGACCTCCTTGATCTCCTTGATGCCGCTGGTCACCGCGCTGAAGTTGATGAAGTGAGATCGGGTCTTCCCCGCGATGATCCGCGCCAGGGTGGTCTTGCCCACCCCCGGAGGGCCCCAGAAGATCATGGAAGCGATCCGGTCCTGCTCGATGAGGTTGTAGAGCACCTTGCCGGGCGCCAGCAGATGCCGCTGTCCCACAAATTCCTCCAGGGTCTGGGGCCGCAGCCGGGTGGCCAAGGGAATGTCCTGAGGTTCCGTCTCAAAAAAGCTTTGCTGCCGCATAGAGTCCTCCGTTTCTTCCCGGCGGCCCGGCCCTCCATGTGAGGCGGGACCGCGGGATCTCGAACTTCATTATAGCCCATCCCACCGCCCATTGCAAGGGGCGGGCGGACACTTGCTTTTTTCCGAAAAAAGGAGTACACTTTTGGAAAAGATCCTGCCGCCGGGGACACCGGACGGCAGATGAGGAGGTAACCCAGCTGTGAAAAGATTTGACCCGATCTTCCCCTTCCTGTGGCTGCACGGGGAACCGGAGCCCGTACTGCGGGAAATGATGGCGGCCATCGCCGGGTGTGGGATCACCGCGGTGTGTGTGGAGAGCCGGCCCCACCCGGACTTTGCCGGTCCGGGGTGGTGGCACGACATGGACATCCTCCTGGAGGAGGCCCGGAACCGGGACATGCGGGTGTGGATCCTGGACGACAGCCACTTCCCCACCGGCTTTGCCAACGGCGCCCTGCAAGACCGGCCCGTGGCCCTGCGGCGGCAGAGCGTGGTGTGCACCACCGTGCCCCTGGCCCCCGGCCCGGTAGAATTGGAGACCGAACCGTACCTGCGGCCGGTCTCCCCCAAGACCCAGATCGAACAGTACATCCTGCAGGACCAGCGGGAGATCCACGACGAGCGGTTCGTGGCCGTCACCGCCCTGGGGCCTGAGGGAGAACGGATCTCCCTGGACGGGGCGCTGCAGGAGGGCCTGCTGCGGTGGAACTGCCCCGGGGAGGGCTGGCAGGCGGCCTTCTGCACCCTCAGCCGGAACATGGGGCCCCATCGGGAGTACATCAACATGCTGGATGCGGACGCCTGCCGGGTGCTCCTGGAGGCGGTGTACGAGCCCCACTGGGCCCACTATGCCGCGGATTTCGGCAAGACCATCGCCGGGTTCTTCTCCGATGAGCCGGAGATCGGCAACGGGCACCTGTACCACTTCGACGATCCCCTGGGCTGCGACATCGATCTGCCCTGGAGCAGCGAGCTGGAGCAGGAGCTTCGGGACGCTTTTGGGGCGGATTTTGGCACGCTGCTGCCGCTTTTGTGGGACAAAAACGGGAGTTCCGACCCAGACACCACCGCCCGGGTGCGCTACACCTACATGGACCGGGTGACCCGCCTGGTGGAGAAGAACTTCTCCCGGCAGGTGGGAGACTGGTGCCGGGCCCACGGGGTGGAGTACATCGGCCACCTCATCGAGGACAACCATCACGACACCCGCCTGGGCAGCAGCCTGGGGCACTATTTCCGGGGCCTGGCCGGCCAGGATATGGCGGGGATCGACGATATCGGCGACCAGGTGCTGCCCCAGGGAGAGGATCTGGCCAAGCGCGGGCCCCTGGGCCAGGAGCGGGACGGGGAATTCTACCACTACGCCCTGGGCAAGCTGGGCGCGTCGCTGGCGGCCATCGACCCCGGCAAGAAGGGCCGGACCATGTGCGAGATCTTCGGGGCCTACGGCTGGAACGAGGGCGTCCAGCTGGAGAAGTACCTGGCGGACCATTTCCTGGTGCGGGGGGTCAACCGGTTCGTGCCCCACGCCTTTTCGTCCATGGCGTATCCCGATCCCGACTGCCCGCCCCACTTCTACGCCCACGGCCACAACCCCCAGTACCGGCACTTTGGAGCGCTGATGGGCTATCTGCGCCGGGTCTGCGGGATGATCTCCGGCGGAAAAGCGGTGATCCCTGCGGCGATCCTCTACCACGCGGAAGCGGAGTGGACCGGGGACGCCATGCTGTGCCAAAAGCCCGCCCGGGTGCTCTATGACCGGCAGATCGACTTCCACTTCCTGCCGGCGGACGTGTTCAGCGACCCCCAGCGGTTCGGCACCCAGCTGGACGGCGGGCTCACCGTCAACGGACAGACCTATCGGGTGCTGCTCCTGCCCCGGGCGGACTATCTGCCCGCGGCGGTGCTCGCCGCAGCCGGCAGGCTCCACCGGGCGGGCTTCCCGGTGTTCTTCCTGGAGCAGAAGCCCCACGGGGTGCTGGGGGGTCCGAAGAGCGACCTGGAGGCCGTGGCCGACGTGCCGGTGGTCTCTCTGCAGGCGCTGCCCGACGCCCTGGAAGCCCTGGGCCTGCGGGAGATCCGGCTCTCCCCCGAAAGCGACCGCCTGCGGGTACTGCACTACCGGGGAGACGAGGAGTTCTTCCTGCTGGTCAACGAGGCGGCCGAACCGTACTGCGGGCGGGTCACGCTGCCCTTCCAGGGGGACTGCTGCTGGTATGACCCCTGGAGCGACCGGTATGAGACGGCAGAACACGCCCCCGCCGGTGCGGGGACCGAAGTCTCTCTGCGGCTGGACCCGCGACAAAGCGTCTGTGTGTGTCTGAAGGCTGCGCCGGAGGGTGTCCAAGAACCCCTCTGGGCGAGAACTGACCGCTTGGAAGCGGAGCTCCCCCTGACCTGCTGGGGCCGCTCCACCTGCGCCTCAGTGGACTACCCCGCCTTTGGGGCGGCGCAGCCCGTGACCCTGCCGGACCGGCTGGCCGAGGAACAGCCCGCGTTTTCGGGTTTTGTCCGGTATGAGACCGCCTTTACGGCCCCTGCCGCCCCGGGGCCCGCAGTGCTGGAGATCACCGATGCGGCGGAGGGCGTGGAGGTCTTCCTCAACGGGGAGAGCCTGGGGATCCAGATCGTGCCCACGTACCGCTATGATCTCACCGGCCGGCTGCTGCCGGGGGAGAACCGGCTGGCCATCGAGGTGGCCACCACGCTGGAGCGGGAGAATTACACGGAGGATCCGCCCCACAGCTTCATGCCCGTTCCGCCGCCTACCTGCGGTTCCGGCCTCACCGGCGAAGTGCGGATCCGGGGGATCGGGGCGGACCAAGCCCAGCAGTGACGGGGTGCGGCCCTGGGAAAAGCCAACGACCGTGAGCATGACAGCTTGCGGCCCAAACGAAAAACGACGGGTCCGAAAGGGCCCCACAAAACGATCCCGCAGACGGTTTGGTCTGCGGGATCGGATTCGCTGTGGGGATGGGGCAAGCGTGGGTTGCGGGGCGAGAACGGGTCATGATTTCCGCTTCGTCCGCCACACCATCCAACCGGCGCCGGCCAAGCCCACCGCCGCCAGGCACCAGGGCAGCAGCGCGGGAAGGCCGCCCACTTCGATCTGGCCGATGGACTGGGTGGCGACCGGAACGGCCCCCTTGGGCTCCTCCTCGGGTTCCACCTCCACGGGGATGACGGTGTCCTGGTCTGCGGAGAGGTTGTCCTCTGTCTCCACGGGCACGGGCGCTCCGGCCGCTTCCCGGTGGACGGTGACGGTGTAGACCTGCTTGGTCTTGCCGTCTTCGGCGGTCACCGTGATGAGGAAGTCGGTGTCCGAGCCGCCGGAACCCAGATTCTTGCGGTTGACCTTCCACGCCGCGCCCACGGCAGGGTCGGCCTCAAAAAAGACCTGCTGGACCCCGTTGGGCACACGCATTTGGTAGGTGAACACGTCCGGCGAAAATTCCGGTTCCAGCTCGCCCTGCTCCGAGGTGAGCCCCCACAGGGTGGCGTCGCTGCTGGCGGCGGAGGGGGCGGCGCCTGTCTTTTCCGACCGATGGACGGTGACGGTGTAGACCTGCTTGGTCTTGCCGTCCTCCGCAGTCACCGTGACGAGGAAATCGGTGTCCGAGCCGCCGGAACCCAGATTTTTGCGGTTGACCTTCCAGGCTGCACCGGCGGCGGGGTCCGCCTCGAAAAAGACCTGCTGCGTCTCAAAGGGGACCGTCATGCGGTACTGGAAGATGTCAGGCGAAAAGGCGGGGCTCAGGTCCCCCTGCTCGGAGGTGAGCATCAGCAGGGTGGCGTCGGCGCTGGCGGGCGTGGTCTCTTTTTCCGACCGGTGGACCGTGACGGTGTAGACTTGTTTCGTCTTGCCGTCCGCAGCAGTGACCGTGATGAGGAAATCGGTGTCCGAGCCGCCGGAGCCCAGGTTCTTGCGGTTGACCTTGGCCGCGGCGCCCTCCACAGCCTCGGCATTGAAGGAGACCTGCTGGACCTCATAGGGGACCGTCATGCGGTACTGGAAAACGGTGGGCGAGAAAGCCGGTGTGAGCTCTCCCTGCTCGGAGGTGAGCATCAGCAGGGTGGCGTCGGCGCTGGCGGGGTCGGTCTCCTTCTCCGACCGGTGGACCGTGACCGTGTAGACCTGCTTCGTCTTGCCGTCCGCAGCGGTGACGGTGATGAGGAAATCGGTATCCGAGCCGCCGGAGCCCAGATTCTTGCGGTTGACCCGAGCTGTGGCGCCCTCGGGAACATCGGCGTTGAAAAAGACCTGCTGGATCTCATAGGGGACGGTCATGCGATACCGGAAAACGGAGGGCGAAAAGGCGGGAGTCAGGTCCCCCTGCTCGGAGGTGAGCATCAGCAGCTCCGCATCGCCCGGTTCTTCGGGGTCCGTTTCCTTCTTTGACCGGTGCACCGTGACGGTGTATACCTGCTTGGTCTGGCCGTCTGCGGCGGTGACCGTGATGAGGAAGTCGGTGTCCGAACCGCCGGAGCCCAGGTTCTTGCGGTTGACCTTGGCTATGGCACCCTCCGGAACATCGGCACTGAAGAAGACCTGCTGGATCTCATAGGGGACCGTCATACGGTACTGGAAAACAGTGGGCGAGAAAGCCGGCGTGAGCTCTCCCTGCTCGGAGGTGAGCATCAGGAGCGTGGCGTCATCGCTGCCGGGATCGGTCACTTTTTCCGACCGGTGGACCGTGACGGTGTAGATCTGCTTGGTCTTGCCGTCCTCTGCGGTGACGGTGATGAGAAAGTCGGTATCCGAGCCGCCGGCACCCAGATTTTTGCGGTTGACCTGGACTTTCGCGCCCTGGGGGGCATCTGTATCGAAAAAGACCTGTTTCACTTCATAGGGCACGGTCATGCGGTACTGGAAAACGTCCGAGGAAAAAGCCGGCGTCAGGTCGCCCTGGTCTGAGGAGAGCATCAGGAGCGCGGCATCGTCGCTGCCGGGCACGGTCACCTTTTCCGACCGGTGGACCGTGACGGTATAGACCTGCTTGGTCTTGCCGTCCTCGGCGGTGACGGTGACGAGAAAATCGGTATCCGAGCCTCCGGCACCCAGGTTTTTGCGGTTGACCTTCACCGTTGCTCCCTCCGGGGCTTCGGCGCCAAAGAAGACCTCCTGGACCTCGAAGGGAACGACCATGCGGTAGGCGAGGACGTCCGAAGAAAAAGCGGGCTCCAGCTCCCCCTGCTCCGACCACAGCATGAGCAGGTCCGCGTTGTCGCTTTTGGGGGCTTCGGGCGGCTTTTCCCCGCGGTGGACCGTTACGGTATACACCTGCTTCGCTTTGCCGTCCTCCGCCGTCACAGTGAGCAAAAAATCGGTATCCGAGCCGGCGCTCCCCAGATTCTTCCGGTTCACGGAGCACTTGGCCCCGGGTGCCGGTTCCGCCAGGAACGACACCTGCTGGGTCTCATAGGGGACCTCCATCCGGTAGGCAAAGACCTCGCTTTCAAAGGGCGGCTCCAGCTCGCCCTGCTCGGACAGGAGGGAAAAGAGCCGGGCCTCGCTGCTGGGGCCGCGCTCTACCGTGATCTTCGTGGTGATCGCAGCGCTTCCGGACAGCGCCTGGGCGTTGGGATCCACCAGGTCAGATATGTACGTGGAAAAGGAGAGCTCTCCGGGCTTGACCGTGGGCAGGACGCGAAACGTGACCTCCACCACCGGATCGCATGCGCCCAGCGCCCGCTGGGCGGTGCCCGCCACGAACCCGAACCGGACCTCGTCCTCCCGGGAGAGGTTGGAGGTGACGTCCCCGGAAAGGGCATCGCCGTCCCGGACGCGCAGCAGCTCCAAGCTCTGGGGATCGAAGGAGAGGCTCATCAGAAACGCGCCCAGCCGGCCCAAACTGCCGTCATACGCCACGCTCAAGGTGACCTGTTCTCCGGGACGAACAGAGGCGCGGTCCGGCGAAACGGAAAAGGCGGACTCCTCAGCGCCGAGGACCGGGAGCATCGGGACAATGAGCAGCCAGACCGCCGCAAAAAACGCAGTCAATCGTTTCATGATGTTTGCACAACTCCTTCCTTGGGATCAAGTCAATTGTACCACCCCGCGCTCGGTGGCGCAAGGATGTCTTGCCAAAAAAGTTGAGGCACCCCCTAGGGCGCCGAGTCACAGACCCAGCTCGTCGCAGCACGCCCGGATCACTGCACAGGAACGGGCAAACTGCTCCCGCTCGCCGGGCGTCAGGCGAAGCTCCAGCACCCGATCGACCCCCTCCCGGTTGAGGATGCAGGGCATCCCGGCAAAAACGCCGCTCTGCCCATATTCCCCCTGGAGCAGGGCGGAAACGGTCAGCACACTGTTTTCGCCCCCCAGGATCGCCCGGGTGATGCGCACCAAAGCCATGCCGATGCCATAATAGGTAGCCTTTTTCGCGGCGATGATCTGCTGTGCAGCGTCCCGGACCTCCTCACTGATGCGCTCCATCTCCTGGGCACGGAACCGGCCCGCCGACTGATCGCAGACATCGTACACCGATTTGCTGCCCAGGGTCGCCTGGCTCCAGGGGACGAACTCGCTGTCCCCGTGTTCGCCCAGCACATAGGCGTGGATGTTTCGGGGATCCACCTGGAAATACGCTCCCAGCAGATACCGCAGCCGAGCGGTGTCCAATGCGGTCCCTGTGCCGAACACCCGGTGGGCCGGGAACCCGGACAGCTTCCACGCGGTGTAGGCCATCACATCCACCGGGTTGGTGGCCACCAGCAGGATCCCCCCAAAGCCGGAACACCGGATGGGATCGATCACCGTGGCAAAGACCTCCGCGTTCCGCCGCAGCAGGTCCCGCCGGGATTCTCCCGGCTTCTGGCTGACCCCGGCGCTGATCACCACCACGTCCGCGTCGGCACAGTCGGGATAGGAGCCCGCATAGACGACGGTCCGGGCTCCGGCAAACGCGAGCCCGTGGCCCAGATCCATGGCCTCTCCCATGGCCCGGCGCTGGTCGATATCGATGAGCACCAGTTCGTCACACAATCCGTCCACCAGGGCCGCGTAGGCAAAGCTCATCCCCACCAGACCGGCCCCCACCACTGCTACCTTCCGCTTGTTTTCCGCCATATTGGTCCCCTCCTACCACGCCGTACCGGCGTCTTTTGGAGATAGGGTTCCCAGGGAGGGCCAAAAAAGTCTCTGGAAAAATATGCCTGGCCGCCCGAAAGCGACAGGTTTGCGGTCCGCTCCGGGGTATAATGGGAGCCAAAGGGGGGTGAGGACGTGACGGTGTACGCGGACGTGCTGGTGATCGTCAATCTCTATGTGGAGTACATCCTGCTGCGCCTGGTGCAGAAGGTCTTGGGCGTTTCCTGCCGGGGGCGGCGTCTGGTGCTGGGGGCTCTCACCGGAGGAGTCCTCTCGCTGGGAGTGCTGCTGCCCGGACCGGGCTGGGTCGCCCTGCTATGGGGCGGGGGAAGCGCACTGGCCACCGCGGCGGGGGCCTTTGCGCCGGCAAAGCCCCTGCTCCTGCTGCGGGAGACCCTGTGCCTCTGGTGCTTCTCCCTGCTGCTGGCGGGCTTCTTTCTGCTGATCGCCCCCCTGGCGCCGCCGGGCATGTTTGCTGTTCTGGGCGGGACCGTCTATATCGACGTCTCGCTGCCGGTGCTGTTTGGGCTCACGCTGCTGGCCTACGGCACGCTGTCCCTGTCCATCCGTCTGCTGCCCCGGGAACACCTGGCCCTGCACAACGCCCGGCTGCGCATCGAGCATCAAGGCCAATGCGTGACCCTGGATGCCAAGGCGGACACCGGCAGCTCGCTGCGGGAACCCTTCTCCGGCCTGCCGGTGATCCTCTGCCAACGGGATGCGCTGGGGGCGCTCTGCCCTGCCGGCCTGGAGGATGCCCTGGCCCCCGGCGCAGCACCTGCCCCGGGGGTGCGGTTGGTCCCCTTTTCCAGCGTGGGCGGCAAGGGCGTGCTGCCTGCCTTTCGACCGGACCGCGTCTGCCTAGAGCCCACCGGCCAGCAGCTGGCCTGTTTTCTCGCCGTCAGCACCCGGCCCCTTTCCGCGGGACAGTTTCAAGCGGTGTATAACCCCGATCAGTTTACATAAATTCTAAAGGAGGTCCCTCTATGCTTCTCGTCTTCCGTCTCCAACGCCTGTTCCTTCGTCTGCTGAAGAGCGGGATCCTGCCCGCATCCTGCCACTACATCAACGGTCCGGAGACCCTGCCGCCGCCCCTGACCAAGGAGGAGGAGGCCCAGGTCTTCGAAAACATCCGCCGGGGCATCCCGGGGGCTCGGGAACCCCTCATCACCCACAACCTGCGCCTGGTGGTGTACATCGCCAAGAAATTTGAGAGCCCTGGGGCCAGCGTGGAAGACCTGATCTCCATCGGCACCATCGGGCTGATCAAGGCGGTGAACACCTTTCGGCTGGAACGCAACATCAAGCTGGCCACCTATGCTTCCCGCTGTATCGAAAACGAGATCCTGATGCACCTACGCAAAAGCGCCCATCTGCGCAACGAGATCTCCATAGACGACCCCTTGAACGTGGACTGGGACGGCAACGAGCTGCTGCTGTCCGATCTGCTGGGCAGCGACCCGGACGCCGTGGACCGGGACATTGAGCAGGAGGCGGAACGGACCATGCTGTTGGACGCCGTTGACCGGCTCTCTCCCCGGGAGAAAAAGATCATGACCCTGCGGTTTGGCCTGGGCAGCGACAAGGAGCACACGCAGAAGGAAGTCGCCGACCGTCTGGGCATCTCTCAATCCTACATATCGCGGCTGGAAAAACGGATCATTCTCCGTCTGCGCAAGGACTTGGAGAAGGCAAGCGCCTGACCTGGGCCCCTCAGCCCAGCCGTGTCAAGATCCCCACATTCTTCGGGCCCTTAAAGGGGAAAGTCACTTCTTCAAAGGGGATCCCCTCCCCGGCCAAATAGGTCTCGATCTCCTCCACCAGCGCCTTGGTCCCCAGCCTGCGAGTGGTGTCCCAGAAGTTGCAGCAGGGTACCACCAGGATGGGAGTCGTTTTCGCGCTTTCCACCACCGGCCGGGTGGCCTCGTCCGGATGCAGCCCCACCACCAGGTCGTAGTACCCGGCCATGTCGGCGGTGTATTCGGTCTGCCGGTTTGCCACTCCCTTCAGCACAAAGCCCCTGGGATCGATGACCTCGCACTGATAATTATACTTCTTCGTCAGGATGCGGGCAAGCATGCCCTGCCCGCCGGCCACGTCGGCGATATAACGGATACTTCGTCCAAAGCGCCCGTAGATAAATTCCGCCACGGCTTCAAAGCGGCCCTCGGCCCCATGGCATTTTGTCTGTTGCCGTCCCATTGGGCTTATCCCCTTCCTGCTGCGGCTCGGCCAGATTGATGATCTCCAGCCCCTGGGCGACCGCATACTGCACCGTGTAGCCGGTGCCGCTGCGGACTGAACCGTTCTTCAGATACCCTGCACAGATGGCGCTGTGGTCCACCAGATACCGGTTGCGGCGGTGCAGACAGCCGGGGGTGTACAGATCTCCGGTATAGATCACCTCGTCTGCCCGGGCGATCAGGTCTTCATACAGCACGGAATCCTGGAGAGGCCATTTGGCGGACTGCTCCAAGCAGGGCAGCACCAACACCAAGTTCACCGGCAGCAGATCCTGCTCCTTGCACAGCATGACCTGCTGGGCCGCTAAAGTATCAAAGCCCAGCGCCCCGCCTGCCAAAAAGGTGTGCATACCGCGCTCCAGGCACAGACGGCGAATGAGCGTGCGCACCTGCGGCCGCAGCCGCGCCTTTTCCCGAGGGGACAACCGCCGGTGTCCTGTAAAGCAGCAGCACTGTTCACGCTTGAGTTCCACCCCGCCGCCCCCTTTCGTCTCCAACTCTTAGGATAGCACAAAGTTTCTGAAAACGCAACCCCTGGAACGCAGCATGAAAAAAGGTGCCCGGACACCGACGTGTCCGGGCAAGCCCAGATGGCCTTAGAATGCCACTTGTTCTGCTTAGGTTCCCGATCGGATCACTGATGGGATGATCCGTCCTGCGCCTCATCCGCCCGGCGGATCTGCGCCCGCTTGATCTTACCGCCCACCGTCTTGGGCAGTTCGTCCACGTACTCCACCACCCGGGGATACTTGTACGGAGCCGTGACCTTTTTCACATAATTCTGCAGTTCCTTGGTCAGCTCCGGCGTGCCTTCATACCCCTTGGCCAGGACGATGGTGGCCTTCACCACCTGCCCGCGAATGGGGTCCGGCGTTCCAGTGATGGCACATTCCACCACGGCTGGGTGCTCGATCAGCGCGGATTCCACCTCAAACGGACCGATGCGGTACCCGGAACACTTGATCACATCGTCGTCCCGGCCAACGAACCAGAAATACCCGTTCTCGTCCCGCCAGGCCACGTCGCCGGTATTGTAGCACCTGCCCAAGAGCTTTTCCTCTGTGGCAGCCGGATCGTGGAAATACCCAGTGAACAGCCCCACCGGCGGATGATTTTTCACGTCCATGATGGAGATAGAGCCCTCTTCCCCGTCCTCGCACAGGTGCCCGTCGGCGGCAACCAGCTGGATGTCGAAGGTGGGAGAAGGTTTCCCCGTCGAGCCCGGGATGGGCTGGACCCAGGGGTAGAAATTGGCCAAGAGCACCGGCCCCTCGCTCTGGCCAAAACCCTCGTAGATGGTCAGCCCGGTGAGCTCCTTCCAGCGCCGGACCACCTCCGGGTTGAGCGGCTCCCCCGCCGTGGTACAGTGGTGGATGGAGCTCAGGTCGTAGTGGGTCACGTCCTCCTGCAGCATGAATCGGAACATGGTGGGCGGGGCGCAGAAGGTAGTGACCCGGTACTTTTCCAGGTGCTCCAGCAAGTGCTTCGGGTTGAATTTGGCCTCCATATCGTAGCAAAAAATGGTGGCTCCGCAGATCCACTGGCCATAGATCTTGCCCCAGCCGAACTTGGCCCAGCCGGAATCGGTCACGCTCATATGCAGATGGTTTTCTTCCACCCGGTGCCAATACTTGGCGGTGATGATGTGTCCCAACGGGTATGCGAAATTGTGCTGGACCATCTTCGGCATGCCGGTAGTCCCAGATGTAAAGTATACGAGCATTACATCGCTCCAGTGGGTTGCCTGGTCCCCGGTGGGCCGGGGAAAGACGTCGGAACAGTGTTCCAATTCACCGTTCAGAAAAGCCCATCCCGCCCGGGGCTTGTCCACCAGGATCTTCTGCCGCAGGGTGGGGATCTCCGGTTCGGCGGCTTCCACCTGGGCGATCACGAAAGGATCGTCCACACAGACGATGGCATGGACGCCCGCCGCATTCCCCCGATAGACGATATCCTTTTTGGTCAGCTGCAGGGTCGCAGGGATCAAAACGGCGCCCAGCTTGTGCAAAGCGGTGGCGCAGACCCAGTACTCCCAACGTCTGCGCAGGATCATCATCACTACGGTACCCTTTTGCACGCCCAGCGTTCTGAAATAATTGGCGGCCCGGTTGGACAGCCGCATGATGTCCGTAAAAGTAAAGACTTTCTCCTCGCCAGCCTCGTTGCACCACACCAGAGCCCGCTTGTCCGGTTCTGCCTGTGCCCAGGCATCCACCACATCGAAGCCGAAATTGAAGGTTTCGGGTACGTTCACCCGATAGTTTTGATGAAAGTCCTCGTAGGAATCGAACTCGATCCTGGGGAGGAACTTTTTGAGCAACATGTCCACGGTCTGTTTTCTCCCTTCCTTGCCGGACTCATTCCGCGATCACGGTGATAAAACGGGCTTTTTCGGACCCGCCGCACCGCTGCCCGTGGGGGATGGTCGGATTAAAGTAGATGGAGTCTCCCGGATGCAGCGAAAATTCCCGCGCGCCGATGCAAACCACCACCGTGCCCTCCAGGACCATGTTGAATTCCTGGCCGCCGTGGGTGATCAGCTTGGCGGGAGTATCGGTGGGCTCCAAAGTGACCAGCAGCGGCTGCATGACCTTGTCCGCGTACCGGAAGGCCAGATCTTCAAAGTGATACTCGGGGTTGCGGTTCACCACTTTTCCGTCTCCCCGCCGCACGATGTGATAGGTGCTCAACCGGGCCGGATCGCCGGTTAGGATCTCGTTGAAGTCCACATTGAACAGGTTGGCTGCCTCAAAAATGACACTGATGGGAATATCCTTGCCGTTTTCTTCATAGGCAGCATACACGTCCGGTGAAACGCTGAGCCGTGCGGCCATTTCCTCCACGGTGCAGTCGGCGGATTCCCGCAGCTCCCGCAGGCGTGCGCCGACGGCGCTGACTTCGTTGAAGGTGTCCATGGGATGCCTCCTTAAAATGAAATATCACATTTGCAAACTTGCATTTCGGTACAGTATACCACGATTTATGAAAAAGGGCAATGGGCTTTTCTCCAAAAATCCGCTCCTCTTTCTCGCAAGATTTGGTTTTTTGCCTTCATTTTGAACGGCGTGACCTGTTTTGCTCAGCTTTGGCGGCCGCTTGGGGTCCGCGCCGCGCCAGGCGGGCCCTGCGGCCCGCCTGCTTTTGCCTTGCAAAAGCGCCCGTGTCCCCTGAGGGGACACGGGCGGCGCGGCGAGGGCTCATGGACCGCTGTCTGCCGGTGCAAGCACGGCCACAGCGTTTTCCAGTTCCGCCGCAGCGGTTTCCGATTCCAGCGCGTCGTAGGCATACAGCACCACGCCGCTGCACGCCGCCGAGCGTGCCCGGGTGATCTCCCGAGCCAGCACATCGTTCTGTCCCAGCCAAGTTCCCCCATCCGCATCGGTACCCGCTTTGTAGAGCGCCAGGCCGGCATACAGCTGCACCTCCGGGCACCGGGACAATGCCAGCCAGTCCTCCAGAGCTTCTTCAAACCCCAGAGCAGGGTTGTCAAAGCTGTAATACAGCTGCGGGCAAACATAGTCCACATACCCGGGGGTAGCGCACCAGGCAGCCACATCCGCGCCCATATTCCAGTCGTTCTGGAGATTTCCCTGAGGCGCGATCCCAAACACAGCCTGGGGATTGGCGGATTTCACCGCCAGGTATACCTCCTGGACCAGTGCGCTGATGTTGGCGCATCGCCACTCCTCCAAAGGCAGCGGTGTCTCCACCGTCTCCAGATACGCCGAATAGGCGTCTGCGTCCATTTCCGGACCGCCGGCGGGATAGAAATAATCGTCAAAGTGTATGCCCTCAACGTCGTATTTTTCAACGATTTCCGCCGCTCCTTGAGCCACCAGGGCCCGCACATAGTCATAGGCCGGATTCAGATAGACCGCGCCGCCTGTCTCCAGGAAATACCCGGGATAATCCAACACCTGATAGGGATTGTCCGCTGACAGCACCGAAGGGGTCTGCTCCGTCCGGACCCGCAGGGGATTGATCCACGCATGAAATTCCATCCCATACCGGTGGGTGCAGTCCACCATATACGCCAGTGGATCAAAGCCCGGATCCTGTCCCTGGGTCCCGGTGAGCAAATGGCTCCAGGGGTAAACCTCCGAGGGATACAGCGCATCGCAAAAAGGCCGCACGTGGACGAACAGCGCATTCACACCGATGTCGGCAGCCGTTTGGGCAATGTGCTGAAACCGGTCCTCAAAAGCCGCCTGTCCCCCCGTGCCCCCCAGAGACAGATAGGGCACCCACAGTCCCACCAGCTCCCGCTCAGCGCTGGGAGGACCCACCGACACCCCATCCAGAAAGCCCGGTGCAGCCTTTGCCGGAGCCCCTGCAGCCGCAGCCTTTTCCTTTGGGGCAGAGAACGCACCCACCACCGTCACGGCGGCAGCCAGCACCAGACAGACCCAAAGAAAGCCAAATCGCCGCAGCGCAAAGAAGCCCATACACATTTTCCTTTCTCCACCTTGACACGTGTTTTCAAATGGTGTATCCTAGTCAAAATTTATGCCGCCCGGGCGGCGGACATGACGGAGGGAAACATGAAAAAGTACACCTTTTTGCTGATGGACCTGGACTACACCCTGCTGGATTTTCAGGCAGACATGGAAGCTGCGTTCCGCAGGCTCTACGCACAATATTTCGCCGCCCAGCGGCCCTACGACCCGGCGCTCCACCGGATGTACGAGGACTGCAACAACCGCTGGTGGGATCACTTCGAGCGGCAGGAGTGCACCAAGCAGGAGCTTTATATAAACCGCTTTGTGGATTTTCTCGCCGAATCCGGCCTGTCCGGCGACCCGGTCGCCATCAATGACTACTATTTTGCAGAGCTGGCCAAGGGCGGCACACCCTATCCCGGGGCGCTGGCCCTTCTGAAACGACTGCAAACGCGGTATGAGCTGTACATCATCACCAACGGCAACGCCGTCACCGCCCGCACGCGCATCCAAAATTCCGGGGTACTGCCGCTGGTGAAGGGGTATTTCATCAGCGAGACCGTAGGCGTGGGCAAACCCGATCCCGCCTATTTTGCGTATGTGTTCGCCCACATTCCCGGCTTTGAAAAAGAAAAAGCCCTGGTGATCGGAGATTCCCCGACCTCCGACATCCAAGGCGCCAACAAAGCGGGGCTGGATAGCCTCTGGTACTGTCCGCCGACCCAATCTTGGCCCCAAAACACCGCCGCCAAGCCCACCTACACGGCGAAAAGCTACGAGGAGATCCTCGCCATGCTGGACCCATAAGCCTTTACATCACCGGCAGGCCGGCCAAAAATGCGCTGAGATACAACCCCAGGAACACGCCCTCTCCGGCCCAGAAAAGGGCCTTCAGCCCCGACCGATCCTGTGTCAGGCGGGCGGCAAACAGGAAGAACACGAACCCGCAGGAGAGATACCGCCCGGCACTGAGCAGCCAGGAAAGGGAGTAGTTGACCACCAGATAGAAAAAGCCATAGAGCAGCAGGCCGGACGGAGCCAGATCCTTCCAAGCAGCGTACGCCAGGACTGCCAAAAACACTGCAAACAGCACCAGCTCCGGCAGCCAGACCGTCCAGGTCATGGTCCCGGTCCCGGTGCGCACCAGATTGTCCCACAGATAACGCAATACTCGGGAGACCCACATACCGCCCTGATACCAATGCGCCTGGTGTCCCAGAAAGGCAAAGGGATCCCCGTCCACGTACAGATTGAGCGCCCAATACCCGGCCATGCCTGCCAGCGGCCCCAGCACTGCGGGCAGCCGCTTACACAGGGCTTTGGCCCCATTGCGAATCGAGCCACCCGGCATACGGGAAGCCTCACGGGCAAGCTCCAACAGTGCCACCCCCGCTGGCAGGAGCACTAGAAGTCCCGTCATCCGGGTGAGGGCCGCTGCCGCACCCCAACCCGCGTACCCCCACCATCGGCGAGTCAAGGCACAGTAGCATGCCGCTGCGGTGGTGAGCAGAAAGAGGCCTTCGGTAAAGACTTCACCGAAAAAGAACGAGAAGGGAAACAGGGCCAGATAGACCACGGCATCCCGAGCCAAAGATGGCGCCATGTACAGGCACCCGATCTTGTACACCCAACAGCAGCCCCAGGCAAAGCACAGGGAGGAAGTCAGGACACCGGCCAGCACGGTGTTGGGGACCAGTAGGCGCACCGCACGGGTCAGCCAGACATAGGCGGGAAAAAATACCAAAAACAGGTGTTTTCCGCCCTCCTGATACTGGGAATAGCCCTGTTCGATCAAGTTTACATAATGCTTTGCATCCCAGTGCAGAAAGGCGGTTTCCAGGTTGTGGAAGGAGAAGCTGCCGCCGTAGACCACCAACCAAAACAAAGTGGCAGCAAGCACCAGCAGTCGGACGCCCAGCGCCAGCCAGAAGACGGACCAAACTTCCCCGGAAGCGGCTCGAGCCGGACTCCAGCCCGCTTTTTCCGGCGCGGAAAATACCCCAACCCGCACCGGGCGGAATACCCTGCACAAAATCAGCACTAAGAGCCCAAAAAGGGGCACGGAAAGGACCGCATCCAGCATGGAAAGAGCCTCCTGTTCAGTTGATTCGGGGAGAAACGGCTGTACCTGCAATGTAGGGATCCGCAGGTCCTCGCGCCCCATGCCCGGGCCACGCCCGGGTGGCCGCCGTTTCGGCGGCTCGGCCCCGCGCCCAACGGCGCGGGGCTATGGGGCGCGAGGATCTGCGGAACGTACGCATCAAAAGCAGAAAGGAGCCCTAAACCGGCTCCTTCCCAGTCAAATTCCGCTTTCAGTCCGCCGGACATAGGGACAGACCTGGATGCACTTCCCGCACAGGGTGATCTTCTCCCCCAGCAGGTCAGCCGCCAGTCTGCGGGCCGCACTCCGGCACTGCACCACATCGACCAAGTTCTCCCGCGGGACGCCCACCTGCCACAGGGCGCCCCGAATCGCGCCTACCGGACAGGCAGCCCGGCAACGGGTACAGGCGCCGCAGCGAGAGATGTCTATCGGCTGGGCCACATGGTCGAAGACCGCGTCGGTGAGCACAGAAGTCAGCCGCACCGCGGGTCCGTACTCCGGAGTGACCAGCAGCGCACTTTTGCCGATCCACCCCAGGCCTGCCCGAGTCGCACAGGTCTTGTGGGGCATGGCGGTCCGATATCCGACAGACTCCACCACCGCAGTGGTGGTCTGCGCCACCGCCCGAAAGCCCTGCTGGATGAGATATCCCGCGGCCGTTTCGGCCAGGTGATCCAGCAGAGCGTTGATCCGGTGGTACTGCCGGAAATAGTCCCGGGTGGGGCCGTCAGCGATGCCGGCGACGGTCTCTTCCGGCAGCCGGACCGCGATGGCGACCGTTCGGTCCATGCCATTCTCCGAGAGGCCTGTCAGGTCGCCGAAACCCACCAGAGATGCACCCTCTTCCTGCAGCAGCGCCTTCAGCGCACCGGTGGAGATCATTTGACCACCAGGTTCACCAGCTTGCCGGGCACATAGATCTCTTTCACCACGGTTTTTCCGGCGATCTCCCCGGCGATCTTGGGTTCTGCCTTGGCGGCGGAAAGCGCTTCCTCCTTCGTGATGTCGGCAGGTACGTTCAGCCGGGCACGCACCTTACCCAGAATCTGCACTACGATCTCGATGGTCTCTTCCTTGCACTTTTCGGGATCATAGGTGGGCCAAGGCTGCACAGAAGCAAACCCTGTGCCCAGTTTCTGCGCTTCCCAAACCTCTTCGGTGATGTGGGGCGCAAAGGGATTGAGCAGCAGCGTGAAGAGCCGCAGCTCCCCATGGGTGATGCTCCCCTGCTCTGCAATGTCGTTGATCAGGGCCATCAGAGCCGCGATGGCCGTGTTGAATTTCAGGGTCTCGGTATCCTCGCTGACCTTTTTGACCGTCTTGTGGAATGCGCTCTCCAGAGCGGGCGAAAGGGTCTCGCCGGGGACCAGGATGTCCTGCAGCGCCCAGTAGCGCTCCAGGAACCGGCGGCAGCCCCGGATCCCAGCGGCACTCCAGGGAGCGGCCTTTTCAAAGTCGCCCACGAACATCTCGTAGAGCCGCATGGTGTCAGCGCCGTACTCGTCCACGATCTCGTCCGGGTTCACCACATTGCCCCGGGACTTGCTCATCTTCTGGCCGTCCTCACCTAGGATCATGCCGTGGCTGGTGCGCTTGGCATAGGGCTCCGGCGTGGGCACCAGGCCCAGATCGTACAGGAACTTGTGCCAGAAGCGGCTGTACAACAGGTGGAGCGTGGTGTGCTCCATGCCGCCGTTGTACCAATCCACCGGGGACCAGTAGCTGAGCGCCTCCTTGGAAGCAAAGGCGTCCGGATTGTTCGGATCCATATATCGCAGGAAATACCAGGAGGAACCGGCCCACTGGGGCATGGTGTCGGTCTCCCGCCGGGCGGGACCGCCGCAATGGGGGCAGGTGGTCTCTACCCAGTCGGTCATGAGATCCAGCGGAGACTCGCCGGTATCGGTGGGCTCATAGGAATCCACCTCAGGCAGCTGCAGGGGCAGCTGGTCCTCAGGCAGGGGTACCCAGCCGCAGTGTTCACAGTACACCATGGGGATGGGCTCGCCCCAATACCGCTGCCGGGAGAAGACCCAGTCCCGCAGCTTGAAGTTCACTTTCGCGTGGCCGATGCCCTGTTCGGTCAGGTAGGCGATGATCTTCTCTTTCGCCGCTTCAACGGTCAGGCCGTTGAGGATGCCGGAATTCACCATCACCCCGGTCTCGCAGTCGGTGAAGGCCTCCTTCTCCACGTCGCCGCCCTGCACCACCTCGACGATGGGCAGACCGAACTTTTTGGCAAACTCCCAGTCCCGAGTGTCATGGGCGGGAACGGCCATGATGGCGCCGGTACCGTAGCTCACCAGTACATAGTCAGAGATGAAGATAGGGATCTCCTTGCCGGTCAGGGGGTTGATGGCGGCCACGCCGGCGAGCTGGACTCCGGTTTTATCCTTAGCCACCTCCGTGCGCTCGAAGTCAGATTTCTTGGCGGCCTCGGCCTGATAGGCTCTCACTTCCTCCAGGTTCTCCAAGCGGTCCGCCCATGTTTCGAGGTAGGGGTGCTCCGGGCTCATGACCATGTAGGTGGCGCCGTAAAGGGTATCTGGCCGAGTGGTGTACACGGTCAGCTTGTCCCCCAGGGTGGTCTGGAAATCCACCTCCGCACCGGTGGAACGGCCGATCCAGTTTTTCTGCTGGGTCTTGACCCGCTCCGGGTAATCCACCAGATCCAGGTCATCGATGAGCCGCTGGGCATAGGCAGTGATCTTCAGCATCCACTGGCTCTTCACCTTGTGGACCACCTCACTGCCGCAGCGCTCGCATTTGCCGCCTACCACTTCCTCATTGGCCAGCACACACTTGCAGGAGGTGCACCAGTTGACGCTCATCTCCTTTTTATAGGCCAGCCCGTGCTTATAAAGCTGCAGGAAGATCCACTGGGTCCACTTGTAGTAGTCGGGATCGGTGGTGCTGATCTCCCGGCTCCAGTCGAAGGAGATGCCCAGGGACTGGATCTGCTGCTTAAACCGGGCGATGTTCTGCTTGGTCACCTCCGCCGGGTGGACGTGGTTCTTGATGGCATAATTCTCGGTGGGCAGACCGAAAGCATCCCAGCCGATGGGATACAGCACGTTATAGCCCTGCATCCGGCGTTTGCGAGCCACGATGTCCAGGGCCGTATAAGGCCTCGGGTGCCCCACGTGCAACCCCTGGGCAGAGGGATAGGGGAACTCGATGAGGGCGTAGTACTTGGGCTTTTCGCTGCCGTTCTCCGCGTGGAAGATGCCCGCCTCTTCCCAGCGCTGCTGCCACTTGGGCTCGGTTTGTTTGTGTTCGTATTTCATGAATCTGTTTCGACCTTTCTCAGTATAGATTGGCTGTATTCAGACTTCCTGCCAGATAATCTTTTCCCCATCCGCCCAAAGGCGGTCCAAATCGTAGAAATCGCGGGCCTCCTGGGTGAAAATATGCACCACCACACTGCCGTAGTCCATAAGGATCCAAGAATTGGAGCGGTGCCCTTCGATCCGGGGCGTAAGGCCCTCCGCCTGGAGCTTGTCCTCCAGTTCGTCTGCCAAAGCACGGACATGAGTGGTGCTTGTGCCCGTTGCGATGACAAAATAGTCTGCCAGGGAAGAAATGTCTTCGATCTTGATCAGATTGAGCTTCACGGCCTTCTTCTCATCCAGAAAGGCCGCTGCTGTTTTTGCCAGTTCAAGTGCGTTCATGGATTTTCTCCTTCTTGAAATTCGATCTCCGGGATCCCGTACTTTCCAGGCCGAAAGCTGAGCTTCCTGCCTGAGGTCAAAACCTGCAGCGCGTCGTCAAAGGCCCAAACGCTGTCGGGATCCAGGGGCTTGCCCTGGTTGGCCACATCGCTGAGGGTCCAGGCCACACCCTTCACGATGGCCTCCTCCAAACTGCGGTCGGCAGCCGCACGCATAATCTCGATGCCGGGATAGTCTCGGTCAGCGGATATGTAATCCGCCACAAAGAGGACCTTTTCCAGCACGGTCATATCCTTTTTGCCCCAGGTATGGCACTCCACCGCCGCCAGGATCTCCGGGTCGGTGACGCCCAGGACGCCGTAACAGTAGGCCGCGCCGGAAGCCCCATGCCACGGAGGCGGCACCGGACTGGTACGCTTTTTCAGGATTATACCAAACTTCTCCGTGATTTTCAACTGTTCTTCTGGCGGCGTATCCTTCATGATGTCGTGGAGGATCCCCGCCAGCCGGGCTTTTTCCGGGTCGGCGCCGTAGCGCACCGCCAACCGGGCCGCTTCCTCAGCGACACACTGACTGTGGTAAAATCTCCGGTCGGTCAGATGGAGCTTGACCTGGGCCTCGTACTGTTCAAAAGTCATGGGATCCGCCTCCTTCCAGATAGATGCCGTTTTCGCGGATATACGCCTCCACCGCCGGAGACACCAGCCCCGCCAGAGACGCTCCCCGGGCGGCCAGGGCCCGAATTCGGGTAGAAGAGACTGGCACATAGGGGGCGGGCTCCAGCCGGCACCGGGCGCCGTAGCGTGCCTCCAGAGAACGTTTCATCGCTTCCATGCGGGGCATTCCGTCCTCACTGCGGGGGCAGGCACACAAAACGGCCAATTCCATGATCTGCTCTGCCCGGACCCAATGATCCACGGTGAGGAACATGTCCTCGCCCATGAGGAAGTACAGCTGTGCGTCGGGAAAGCTTTGATGCAGCTGGACCAGGGTATCCGCCGTATAGCTCTTGCCCGGTCGGTCCAATTCCATGTCGGAGACCTCCACCGGAGCCTCGGTGATCCCTGCGGCGGCCAACCGGCACATGGCCAGCCGGTCCAGGCCCAGAGCCAGCTCTTCCGACTGCTTGTGGGGCGGCACATTGGATGGGATGAGCAGAGCGCGGTCCAGGGAAAGACGGCGGATCATCTCCCGCAGCAGGTGCTCGTGCCCCAGGTGGATGGGATTGAAGGTGCCGCCGTACACCCCCAGCCTCACTGCGCGCCTCCCCGTGCCCGGGGCAGCACGATCTTAGGCTCTTTCTTCTTTTTGCGGTAGAGCACGAATCTGCTGCCGATGACCTGGACCACCGTGCTGTTCGTCTCACGGGCAATGGCCTCGGCGGCGTCCCGAGCCGAGGTGGGGCAGCTTTCCGGCAGGACCCGCCCCTTGATGAGTTCCCGTTTTTCCAGCGCATCGTCTGCCTGCTTCACCGCTTCCGGAGAGAGCCCGGATTTGCCCAAAGTGAGGATCGTCTCCTCATGGACCGCCAGGGCACGCAGATACGCCCGCTGTTTGCTGGTAAGCTCCATATCAGTCCTCCCGATGGTCGTCAAAGTGGCCCTGAGCCGTGAGGTAGGCCCGGAGCTTCTGTTCAAATGCGGCAAAGGCATGGCCCCGATGGCTGCGGGCGTCCTTCTCCGCCGCAGGCAGCTCCCCAAAGGTGACACCGTCCTGCTGGAAAATGGAATCATAGCCAAAGCCGTTTTCGCCCCGGGAAGATAAGGCGATGGTCCCATAACAGCGGCCCTCGGCTTCCACCTTGTCTCCGGTGGGGAAAACGCAGCACACCGCACTGACAAAATGGGCGCCCCGGCGGTCCATAGGCACGCCCTCCAGCTTCTCCAGCACGGTGAGCCGGCGTTTGCCGGGCTGGGCAAACCGCGCGGAATAGATGCCCGGCGCCCCGTCCAGATAGTCCACACACAGGCCGGAATCGTCTGCCACGGCAGGCAGACCGGTCTCCCGGCAGGCAGCGGCCGCTTTGATATAGGCATTTTCAGCAAAGGTCGTTCCGGTCTCATCGGGCTCGGACAGATCCTCCACCATGACCGCTTGGATGCCCATAGGCTCCAAAAGACGTTTGAATTCCACCACTTTCCCCGGGTTGTGGGTGGCGATCACGAATTTCATTCTTCTCTCTCCTTTTTTCGGCCAAAGGGCCAGATCCTGTGTCGGGTCGATTCCTCCACCGGCACGAACGCCGGTGCGTCAGCATAGCTCTCCTCCTGGGCTGTCGGGGCCGCAGGCCATTCCTCTACCGGAGGCTCTTCCGGCGCGATGACGTGCTCCGGCTGCATTTCCTCCTCCGGCAAGACGGTGATCTCTTCCTCCGCCTCTTCAGGAGCCAGATCGAAGAGGGCATCGGCAAAAGCGGCGGCGTCAAAGGGCTGCAGATCGTCGATCTGCTCCCCCACGCCGATGAATTTCACGGAAAGCCCCAGGTTCATCTTGATGGGCAGTACCACGCCGCCCTTGGGGGTCCCGTCCAGCTTGGTGAGCACGATCCCCGTGATCCCCACGGCGTTCTGGAATTCCTTCGCCTGATTCACGGCATTCTGTCCCGTAGCGGCGTCCAGCACCAGCAGCGTTTCCCGATCGCATCCGGGCAGCTCACGATCGATGATACGGGAGATCTTGCCCAGCTCGTCCATCAGGTTTTTCTTGTTGTGCAGCCGCCCGGCCGTATCCACGATGATGAGGTCACAGCCCCGAGCCTTGGCGGCGGAGATGGTGTCGAAGACCACTGCGGCCGGGTCGGCCCCTTCGCCGTGCTTGATCAGCGGGACACCAGCCCGGTCGGCCCAGACCTGCAGCTGCTCCACCGCCGCTGCCCGGAAGGTATCTGCAGCGGCCAGGATCACCGACCGGCCCTGGGCCTTATAGAGCGCCGCCAGTTTGCCGATAGCTGTGGTCTTGCCCACGCCGTTGACGCCGATCATCAGGATCACCGAGGGCTGGGTGGAGAGGTGCATGGCGTCGTCCCCGGCCAGTTGCTGGCTGACGATGCCCTTCAGCATCCCGGCAATCTCATTGGGATCGGAAACGCCCTGCTCTTTGACCTGCTCCCGCAGCAGGTCCACGATCTCCACGGAGGCCGTGGCCCCCACGTCCGCCATGACCAGCAGCTCCTCCAGCTCCTCAAACAGCTCCTCGTCGATGCGGGTGAACCCGCCCATCAGCTGGGAAAGGCGCCCGCTCAAGCTGTCCCGGGTCTTTTGCAGGCCCGCACGGATCTTTTCAAACAGTCCCATGATTCTCTTCCTCTCTGTTTCAGGTCAGGCGGTCAGGTCCGCGCCTTCCCCGGTTTTCAGCGCCAGCAGCTTGGAAATGCCCTCGTCCTGCATGGTGACGCCGTAGAGCATATCGGAGCCCTCCATGGTGCCCCGGCGGTGGGTGATGCTGATGAACTGGGTGGCGCCGCTCATGCGCCGCAAATACCCGGCATACCGGGCCACGTTCACGTCGTCCAGGGCGGCTTCGATCTCATCCAGCACGCAGAAGGGCGGCGGATTGACCCGCATGATGGCAAAATAGATGCAGATGGCCACCAGCGCCTTTTCCCCTCCCGACAGGGAGTCGATGTGGGTGACGATCTTCCCGGGGGGATGGACCTTGATCTCGATACCGGAGGTGAGCACGTCCTCTCCCTGGGTGAAGGAAAGCTCCGCCGCGCCCCCGCCGAACAGCTCCCGGAAGATCGCACCGAAGTTGCGGTTGATCTGGGCAAAACGCTGAGTGAACTGCTCCCGCATGTGTCCGGTGAGGTCGTTGATCAGCGACAACAGCTCTGCCTTGGATTTCTCCACATCCGAGACCTGCTCGTTCATGAACCGGTACCGTTCCGACACTTCCTTGTATTCCACCACCGCACCCACGTTGACGCTGCCGAGGGCCCGGATCCGGTTTTTGAGCTCCGTCAGCTTCCGCTGGGCCGCTGGAATGTCTTCCACCGGCTGTGCGGTCTCCTCCGCTTCTCGGCGGGTGAGCTCATACTCCTCCCAGAGCCGGGTGAGGATGCTGTCATATTCTTTTTGCAGATTTTCACTGCGCTCCTGCAGCCGGGCCAGCTCCCCGGAAGCATTTTCCCGGGTCTGACTGAGTTCCCGTTCCTGGTTCCTCAGATCGGCAGCCTGCTGCTCCAAACGGTTGCGTTCCTCGGCGGTCCGGGCGACCTCGCCCCGCTTTTCCTCCGCCTGCTGCCGAAACCGACTGGCCTTTTCCGTACAGGCCGCGATCTGCTCCTCCAGGGCTTGCTTTTGGGCATCCAGGGCCTCGACCTCCCGAGAAAGACGCTCCAGCTCGCCGCCTGCATTTTCCTTCCGCGCCAGCAGTTCTTCCACGCTGGACAGCAGTGCGTTCTTCTCGGTCTGGGCGGAAAACACGCCCATCCGCAGCTCACCCACCTTTTTGGAGACCTCTTCGCTGCGGGCAAGCTGTTCCTCCCGGCTGCCCGCCAGCTCCCGGCTGCGCTGAACAGCCTGTTCCGCCTCCTGCTCCAGGGTGGAGATCTTCTCCTGCGCCGCCTTTTCCTGTGCGGCAAGTTCTTCCACTCGCTGACCTGCCGCCGCGTGTTCCGCCTGCAGACGGGACTGCTCTGCGGCAAGCGTTTCCAGCTCACGATCCACACGGGTCCGTTCCGCATCCACCCGAATGCGGTCCTCCTGCAAAGCGCTCAGCTCTCCCTGGGCGGCGGAAAGCTCTCCCTGGGCGGCGGAAAGCTCGGTCTGATGTTCCTTAAGGCGCGCTTGGGCCTGGGCCTGCTGCTCCTGCAGCCGGGCCGCTTCCGCTCGGGCACGCTGGATCTCTGCCGCACGGCTCAACAGGCCGGAATTGCGGCCTCGGGAACCGCCGGTCAGAGAGCCGCCCGCATTGACGATCTGTCCGTCCAGGCTCACCACGCGGTACCGGTATCCCGTGCGTCGGGCGATGGCCACTGCGTCATCCAAAGTCTCCGCCACGGCCACCCGGCCCAATAGAGAATCCCGGATCTGCTGATACTTGGCTTCACAGCCGCACAGCTCCGCGGCGACCCCCACGAACCCGGGCAGCTCCTCCAGCTCCTTCCGGTTCAGCCTGGAACCGCGGATGGTATTCACCGGCAAGAAAGTCGCTCGGCCCAGGTCCCGCTGCTTCAAAAGCTGGATGGCATTTTTCGCGTCCTGCTCGGTTTCCACCACCACGTTCTGCATGGCGGCGCCCAATGCGGTCTCCAAGGCCACGGCATACTCGCCCGGCACCTGCAGAATGCGGGAGACCGGCCCACACACGCCGGTCAGGATCCCTCTGCCGGCTTCCTTCATCACGGCCTTGACGCTTTGGGCAAAGCCTTCCAGATTGCGTTCCAATTCTTCCAGCAGGCGGGCCCGCCGCAGCTGCTCGTTGACGTCCAGGGTCAGTTTGTCCAGCTCATCCTTGGCGGCCTGCAGCCGTTTTCCCCGGGATTCCACCCGCATTTCATAGCCCTTCACTGCGTTTTCTCCGGCCCGAATGCCCGCTTCGGTCTGGGTCTGCAAGGCTGCGAGTTCTTCCCGTTCCTGCCGGGCGGTCTGCATCTGTTCCTCAGCGGAAGCCAGCCGCTGGGCGATGGCCTCCTCCCGCAGGCGGATCTCCCCCATAGCGGACTGCGCCGAGGACAGTGTCACCCGCTCCTGGGACAGCAGTGCCGCCAGATCAGCGGCTTGCGCCGCCGCCCGCTCGATCTGCCGGGTGGCCTCGTCTGCATCCTGGCGCAGGGCTTCCAGGCTCTGGGTAAACTGCAGCAGTTCCTGGCTGCGCGCCGCGATCTCCCCGTCCTTCGCCGCGGCCTGCGCCTTCTTTTCCGCAATCTCCCGGTCCACCGCCTCGCCGGATTGCCGGGCGGCCTCCATCTGTCCCAACAGCCGCTCCCGGTCCCGTTCGCTGTGCTGGATGTCATTTTTCAGGAGTTCGATCTCTCCCTCGCTGCGCACGGCCTCCTGATCGAATGCCACGGCCCGTTCCCGCAATTCGTCCATGCGGGCGGTGCAGGCGCCGGTCTGGCGGCGATTCTCCTCTGTGCGCAGGCTCAGCTCCTCCAGCTGCCGAGCCGAGTCTTCCAGCTGGGCCCGGGCCAGCTCCGTGCGCTCGCCGTGCTCCCGAAGGACCTTTCCGGAGCGCTCCAGCGTGGCCAGCCAGACCCCGATCTCCAGCTCCTTCTTCTCCCCGTCCAGGGCAATGAATTTCTCAGCCTTTTCCGCCTGCTCCTTCAGGGGCCCCACCCGGCTCTCCAGCTCGGTGAGGATATCCCGCAGACGCACCAGGTTTTCCTCTGCCTTGGCAAGCCGGCGCTCGGCTTCTTCCTTCCGGTAGCGATAGCGGGAGATCCCCGCAGCCTCTTCAAAGATCTCCCGGCGGTCCTCGGAACGGGCGGCCACGATACTGTCGATCTTGCCCTGACCGATGATCGAATAGCCGTCTCTTCCCAGGCCCGTGTCCATAAACAGCTCGTTGATGTCCTTCAGCCGCACCGTCGTTTTGTTGAGCAGGTACTCGCTCTCTCCCGAGCGGTAGTACCGCCGGGTAACGGCCACGGTATCGTCGTCAAAGGGCAGCCGCCGGTCGCTGTTGTCGATGGACAGCGTGACCTCGGCGTAACCCAGCGCCCTGCGCTGGGGGGTGCCGCTGAAGATCACATCCTCCATCTTGGAGCACCGCAGAGCGCGCACGGACTGCTCTCCCAGCACCCACCGAATGGCGTCGCTGATATTGCTTTTGCCGCTGCCGTTGGGACCCACCACCGACGTGATCCCCTGCTCAAAGGTGAGCACGGTCTTGTCCGGAAAAGTCTTGAACCCCTGCAGCTCCAAGGATTTCAGTATCATGGTCATTCCCTCGCTCGTCTCATCGGATCCGGATCAGTACCCCATCAGCTCCAGTGCCTCCCGGGCAGCCTGCTGTTCCGCATCCTTCTTGCTGCGGCCTCCGCCGCGGCCGATCACATTGGAGTTGAGATGCACCTCCACCACAAAGTGCTTGTCGTGGTCCGGTCCGGTCTCCTTGACCACTGCATATTCCAGCTTTTCCCCGGGGTTCTGCTGGACGATCTCCTGCAGCTGGGTCTTATAGTCCCGAAAGCCCCGGCGGCTCTGCTCCCGGGCAGCCGGCTCCACGAACCGCAGGATGAACCGTCTGGCCTCCTCCAGAGACCCGCTGTCCAGGTAGATGGCCGCCAGAGTGGACTCGAACACATCCGCCAGGATGCTGGGCCGCTCCCGGCCGCCGGAACCCATCTCTCCATGGCTCAGCCGCAAATACTCGCCCACCTGCAGCGCCTGAGAAAAAGAGCACAGGGACCGCTCGCACACCAGCTGTGCCCGCGCTTTGGTCAGACTGCCCTCCGGCAGGTCTGAAAATTTCTCAAAGAGGAATTCCGCCGTGACGAACCCCAGGACCGCATCGCCCAGGAATTCCAGCCGCTCATAGCTGTCACAGTGGTGCTCGTTGGCATAGGAGGCGTGTGTCAACGCCTTCTGCAGCAGAGAGCGGTCCCGAAAATGGTATCCGATGCGCTTTTCAAAGTCTTCCAGCGAATGCATGACCGTCCCTCCCTTCTCCGGTCCGATGGGTCCCAGATTCATGCCCGGTCCGTCCCGCGGACCAGCTGCACCACCCGCTCCTGAAACCCGGACTCCACATAGCTCTTGGTCAGCCGCAGGGCGTTTTTCACCGTGACCGCCTTGGCGTTCCCGTGGATCTTGTAGATCGGCTTGGACGCTCCCATGATGGGGGCTCCGCCATACTCGTTGTAATCCACGCGCTTTTTCATTTCCTGCATTTCCTTCAGCACCAGCGCCGCGCCCAGCTTGGTCTTGAGGTTCTTCTTAAACACGTCCTTCACCATGCCCAGCAGGGTCAGCGAGACGCCCTCAAAGAGCTTCAACGCCACATTCCCGGTGAATCCGTCCGCCACCGCCACGTCGCACCCGCCGGTGGGGATGTCCCGGGCTTCGATATTGCCCACGAAGTGCACATCTTCGCAGGCGGACAGCAGCCCATAGGCCTCCCGCCGCAGGTCGTCGCCCTTGTGGCTCTCGGTGCCCACGTTGAGGAGCCCCACCCGGGGATCCTGCACCCCCATGACCCGCTTCATATATTCCGCACCCAGCAGCCCGAACTGCAGCAGCATCTCCGGCCGGCAGTCCACATTGGCCCCGGCGTCGTTGAGCATCACGAACCCGGTGCTGGTGGGCAGGACCGGTGCAAAAGACACCCGCTTCACGCCCCGAATACGTTTGACGATGGCCGTTGCCCCCACCACCAGCGCACCGCTGTTCCCGGCGCTGGCAAAGGCGTCGCCCCGTCCCTCGGCCAGGGCGCGCAGGCCCACGGCCATGGAGCTGTCGCTCTTCTCCCGAATGACGCTGGTGGCCTCGTCTTCCATGGTCAGCACGTCCCCGCAGGGTAGGATCTCCATCCCCGCCAGGTCCTGTTCGATCCCCAGCTCCCGGGCGGCCGCTTCCAGCCGGGCCCGGTCCCCGGTGAGCAGGATCTCCACCCCCAGCTCTTTTCTGGCTTGGGCGCAGCCCAGCAGGATCTCTCCCGGAGCGTTGTCTCCGCCAAAACCGTCCACGATGATCTTCACAGTGCTTCTCCTTCCTCTGCAATGGGTTCCTCTGCGGCCCGGAACGCCGCCGTCAGGTCCCGCATGGCCCGGGCAGCCAGCGCCCCATACCGTTTCCGCTTGTCCCGGATCGTTTCCTCAAGGGCCGGCAGGATGCCGAAATTCGCCCCCATGGGCTGAAAATCCTTGCCGGTGTACCCGGAAACATACCGTGCCAGCGCCCCGGTCATGGTGGTCTCCGGCAGCACCAGCGGCTCCTTCCCCGCCAGCCGCCTGGCCAGCTGGATCCCCGCCAGTAAACCCGAAGCGGCCGACTCCATATAGCCCTCCACCCCGGTGATCTGTCCCGCAAAGTACAGCTCCGGCCGGCGCAGAACGCTGAAATCCGGGCCCAGCAGCCCGGGGGAACGCAAAAAGGTGTTCCGGTGCATCACCCCGTATCGGGTGAATTCCGCGTGCTCCAGTCCCGGGATCATGGAGAACACCCGCTTCTGCTCCGAGAACTTGAGGTTGGTCTGAAACCCCACCAGATTGTACAGCGTGTTTTCCCGGTTCTCCGTGCGCAGCTGCACCACGGCCCAGGGCCGGTGCCCGGTCCTGGGGTCTACCAGCCCCACCGGCTTCATGGGTCCGAACCGGGCGGCGTCCTTCCCCCGGCCCGCCAGCACCTCGATGGGCATGCACCCCTCGTACACCTGTGGGTCCTGCCGGTCAAAGCTGTGCACCGGCGCCCGTTCCGCCTGGGTCAGCGCCTGGATGAACGCTTCATACCCAGCCTTGTCGAAGGGACAGTTTACATAATCTCCTTCTCCCTCCGTCCCATACCGGGAGGCGAAGAAGCACCGGCTCAGGTCCAGGCTCTCCCGGGTCACGATGGGCGCGGCGGCGTCAAAAAAGCGCAGAGTGCCGCCGCACAGGACCTGGATCTTTTCCGAGAGCGCCGGGGCCGTCAGCGGCCCTGTGGCGATGATCGCCGGTCCCTCCGGCAAGTCCGCCTGCTCCCGGTGCTCCAGGGTGATCCTCGGCGCCCGGGCAATGGCTTGGGTGACCAGTCCGGAAAAAACCTCCCGGTCCACCGCCAGGGCGCCGCCCGCAGGCACACGGGCCTCCAGCGCGCAGGGGATGAGCAGCGACCCCATCCGGCGCATCTCCTCCTTCAGCAGGCCGGCCGCGCTGTCCAGCCGCGCCGCCTTGAGGGAATTGGAGCACACCAGCTCGGCCAGGTCCGCGGACCGGTGCGCCGGGGAATACCGCTGGGGCTTCATCTCCACCAGGGTCACCGGCACGCCCCGCCGGGCCAGCTGCCAGGCCGCTTCGCACCCGGCCAGACCGGCGCCCACCACGGTGACGTTCTGGGCCATATCCTTCCTCCTTCGCTGGGTCAAAGGGACTTTACTCCCCGTCGGCGGGCTTTTTCCCGGAAAAAGTGCATCCCGGCGTCACGCAGTACAGGGTCTTGTCCCGGGTCTTCTTCTGCATCAGGGTCTTGCCGCACACGGGACAAAGCTCCTTGCTGGGGGGATCCCAGGAGACGAAATCGCATTTGGGGTAGTTGCTGCAGCCGTAGAAGACCCGTCCCCGCTTGGATTTGCGTTCCACGATCTTTCCCCCGCACTTGGGGCACACCGCGCCGGTGTCCACGATGATCTTTCGCACGTTCTTGCACTCCGGATACCCGGAGCACGCCAGGAATTTCCCGTACCGGCCGATCTTGACCACCATGGGTCGGCCGCACTTTTCGCAGATCTCGTCGGTCTCGTCCGCCTTCAGGCGGATCTTCACCCCGTCCATCTCGCTTTTGGCCTTCTGCACCGTCTTGTCAAAGTCGTCCCAGAAGCGCTGCAGGGTGTCCACCCACTGTTCCTCGCCCCGCTGGACCGCATCCAGCTCGTCCTCCACCTGGGCGGTGAACTTCAGGTTCACGATCCGCGGGAACCGCTCCTTCATCAGCTTGGTGGTCACCTCCCCCAGCTCGGTGGGCTTGAACGCCTTGCCCTCCCGGGTGACATACTCCCGGGACGTGATGGTGGAGATGGTGGCCGCGTAGGTGGAGGGCCGGCCGATGCCGTTCTCCTCCAGGGTCTTGATGAGCGACGCCTCGGTATAGCGCGGGGGCGGCTGGGTAAAGTGCTGGTTGCCCTCCAGGCTGTGGACCTTCAGCACAGCGCCCTCCGTCAGCTCCGGCAGGGGCTTGCCCAGCTTTTCCTCGTCCTCCACCGTCTCCTCATAGAGCACGGTGAAGCCCTCAAAGGCCACGGAATATCCCGAGGCCCGGAACCGGTACGGTCCCGCGTGGATCACCGCCTGGGTGGTGTTCATGGTGCAGTTGGCCATCTGGCAGGCCACAAAGCGCTCCCAAATGAGCTTATACAGCTTGTACTGATCGGCGGTCAGCGTGCTCTGCACCTGGTCCGGGGTGATGAACACCGAAGAGGGCCGAATGGCCTCATGCCCGTCCTGGGCATTGGCCCGGGATTTGTACACCCGGGGCTTGCCCGGCAGATACTTGCTGCCCCACCGGTCGTGGATATATCCGGTCACGTCCCGGATCGCATCCTCGGAGATACGCAGGGAGTCGGTCCGCATGTAGGTGATCAGACCCATGCTCCCCTGCCCGGGCACCTCCACGCCCTCATACAGCTCCTGGGCGGCCTTCATGGTCCGCCGCGCCTGGAACCCCAGCTTCTTGGAGGCCTCCTGCTGCAGCGTCGAGGTATTGAAGGGCGGAGCCGGTGCCCGCAACTTCCGGCCTTTTTTCACGCTGCCCACGGTAAAGGCAGCCCCGTCCAGCTGGGCCAGGATCCCATCCGCCTGCTCCTTGGAAGTGATCTTGATCTCCCCGGACTCGTCGCCGTAAAAGGCCGCAGCGAACTGCGCCCGGGCGGGCGGCGCGGTGAGCTTCGCATCCAGCGACCAGTATTCCTGGGGCTGGAAGGCCCGGATCTCCTCCTCCCGGTCCACCACCATGCGCACCGCCACCGACTGCACCCGTCCGGCAGAAAGCCCCCGCCGCACGGTCTTGGCCAAAAACGGGCTCAGGGTGTAGCCCACCAGCCGGTCCAGGATCCGCCGCGCCTGCTGGGCGTCCACCAGGTCCTGATCGATGGTCCTGGGGTGCGCCATGCCCTCTTGGATGCCTGTGGGCGTGATCTCGTTGAAGGTCACCCGGTTGGGCGCGTCCTTGTCCAGGTCCAGGATATAGGCCAGGTGCCAGGAGATGGCCTCCCCTTCCCGGTCCGGGTCGGTGGCCAGCAGCACGCCCTCCGACTTGGCGGCGGCCGCCTTCAGCTCCTTCACCAGCTTCTCTTTGCCCTTGATGATGCTGTATTTGGGCTTAAAGTGATCCTTCACATCCACGCTCAGCCGCGCGGAGGGCAGATCCCGCACATGGCCCATGGAGGCGATCACTTCGTATCCCTTGCCCAGATATTTCTGGATCGTCTTGGCTTTGGACGGCGATTCCACGATCACCAGCTTTGCCACGGATACACACTTCCTTTCCAAAGGGCGGCCCGCAGGCCCGGCCCTCCCCTGTTTTCATGCAAACGGTCTTATTGTACACTGCCCGGAGGCAAATATAATTCTCCCTGGGAAAATTTCCCTCAACGGCCGTTTTTTCGCTCACGGGCTCCGCCGGTACCGCTTTCCCGGCAGGGATTCCGCCAGCCCCTCCAGCTCCAGCTCGGTGAGCAGCCCCAGCAGCCGGGAAGCGGGCATCCCGGTGCGGTCCTCCAGCTGCGCCACGGAAAGGGGCTCGCTGAGGAGCGCCTGCCACACTGCCGCAGCCTGGGGCGAGACTTGGGCCCCCGGGTCGGAAAGGGCCTGGCTCGGGGCGGTCTCCCGGGCCGGGGCGCCGGCTGCCGGGTCCGACAGGGTCGGCCGTCTGCGCAGCGCCGCCCGGTACTCGGGGAAAATGTCCTCCGAGTCCCGAATGGCCTTTGCGCCCTCCAGCAGCAGGGCGTTGCCCCCGGCAAAGGCCGGGTCGTCCTGGGGGCCGGGCACCACGAACACGTCCCGGTCCTGCTCCAAGGCCAGCCGGGCGTACATGATGCTCCCGCTCTTGGCCGCCGCCTGCACCAGCACCACCCCGTCGGACAGCCCGGTGATCAGCCGGTTCCGGACGGGAAAGGTCCCGTAGTCCGGGTTCTGCTGGGAAAAATACTCCGTGACCAGCGCCCCCTGCTTTTCCAGGATGCGCCTGCGCAGCCGGGCATTCTTCTGCACGTAGCCGCTGTCCAGAGAGACCGGCAGCACACTGATGACCCGCCCGCCGGGCACCTCCAGGGCCCCGGTCAAGGCGGCCGCGTCTACGCCCACCGCTCCGCCGGAGACCACCCCGGCGCCTCCCAGGGCCAGCTGATACCCCAGCACTCGGGCCTTGTCCCGGGAGACATCCTGGGCCTTGCGGGCCCCCACCACGGCCAGGGTCAGCTGGGTGTCCACCGGCGGCAGGGTCCCCTGCAGGTACAGCACCGCCGGCGGGTCAAATATATTCCGCAGCTTCTCGGGATATCCCGGGTCCTCCCAGCACAGCACCCGCCAGCCCAGCCGCAGGGCATAGTCCAGCCGGGCCTGGGCCTGTTCATCGGTAAAGGCCCGCAGCACCCCCAGCTCCCGCTCGCTCAGGCCCATCCGGAACCACAGCGACGGTCCCCCCGCCAGGAATTCCTCCGCCCCGCCGGGGAACCGCCGGGCCAGATACACCGGCTTGGGGCTGCCGGGCCCAAAGGCCTGCTGCATCCGGATCCAAACCACCCGTTTATCCATGGTTCTCCTCCCCGTGCTTCCGGCACATCTCCCACAGCAGCACCGTGGCGGCCGCCGAAGCATTCAGCGATTCCGCCCGTCCCGCCATGGGGATGGTCACCCGGTCGTCCATCCGGGCCAGGGTCTGGGCCCGCAGCCCGTTGCCCTCGTTGCCCACGAACACCGCGTGCCTGCCCCAAGAGAGCTCCACCTGGTCAATGGGCAAAGCCCCGGCGTCGGGCACGGCCCCGTGGCACCGGTACCCGTGCCCCCGCAGCCAGTCCGCCGCCTCTCCGGCGTCCCCGGCCACCCGGGGCACCGCCCGAAACGCCGCCCCCATGCCGGCCCGCAGGGCCTTGGGGGAATAGGGATCGCAGCAGCTCCCCGCCAGCACCATCTCCCCGATGCCAAAGGCCTCCGCCGTGCGCAGCACAGTGCCCAGGTTCCCCGGGTCCTGCACGTCCTCCAGCACCAGGCACGGCCCTTCTGGGGCTTCCCGGGGGTCCCGCCGGGGCAGCACGCACACGCAAAACAGCTCCTGGCCGTTTTTCGTGTCGGAGAGCACCTGGGCCACGTGCTCCTCCACCAGATACCCCTCCCGGCACGCTGCCAGCACCGGCTCCAGATACCCCCCGTACCGCTCCTGGGCCCGCCGGGTGAAAAAGCACCGCCGGATCTCCACCCCGGACAGGGCGGCGTCCCGGCACAGGCGGGCGCCTTCGCACAGGAACAGCCCTTCCCGGCGCCGGGCGGCCGCTTCCTTCAGCGCCGCCGCCTGCCGCACCAGGGGATTCTTCCGGCTGGTCAAGACCTCCACCGTGCCCGCCTCCTTTCCAGACTTCCTTTCAATACGAAACATAAAGCAACGCCCAAGGCAGCGTGTGCCTCAGGCGCGATCCGGCTCCTCAAAGAGCCGCTTTTGCTTTCTCCACAAGGGCGGTGAAGGCTGCCCCGTCGGCGATGGCGATCTCGGAGAGCATCTTCCGGTTCAGGGTGACGCCCGCCTTCTTCAGCCCGTTCATGAAGGTGGAATAGTTGATGCCGTTGGCATGGCACCCGGCGGAGATCCGGGTGATCCACAGCCGGCGGAAATCCCGCTTGCGCTGTCTGCGGCCCACATAGGCGTAGTTGCCGGACTTCATGACGGCCTGTTTGGCCATTTTAAAGTGCCGGCTCTTGGCACCCCAATATCCCTTGGCGAGCTTTAATACCTTTTTCCTTCTCTTGCGCGTCATCATGGCGCCTTTGACTCTGGCCATTTATTTTCAATCCTTTCTGGTCCCTTTTTCGTTGGTTGGCCCCCGTCCGCCGGGGGTTCGGATCCGTCCCCGCCGCTTATTGGTAGGGCAGCATCTTCTTCACGGCCGCCACATTGGTCTTGTCGGCCACTGTGGTCCCGCGGATGCCCCTTTTCACCTTCGGGGTCTTTCCGTGACCGTTGAACAGGTGGCTGGAATTGGCATGGCCCCGGATCACCTTTCCGGTCTTCGTCAGCTTAAAGCGCTTTTTCGCGCCGCTGTGGGTCTTGAGCTTCGGCATGTTGCAGTCCTCCTTGATATTCTCAGAAGTTTGGGTTTACTTGACTGGCTTGGGGCTCAGGAACATCAGCATGGTGCGTCCCTCCAGCTTCGCCGGCCGTTCCACGTTGGCAGCGTCGGCCACGCTCTGGGCAAACCGGTCCATCACCTCTTTGCCCAGCTCGGGATGACCCAGCTCTCTGCCCCGGAAACGGATGGACACCTTCACCTTGTCTCCCCCGGAGAGGAAGCGCAGGGCATTGTTCTTCTTCGTCTCAAAATCGTGGGTGTCGATGTTGAGGGAAAGCCGGACCTCCTTGATCTCCACGATCCGCTGGTTCTTGCGCTGCTCCTTCTCCCGCTTCGACTGCTCGAACCGGAATTTCCCGTAGTCGATGACCTTGCACACCGGGGGCTTGGCCTGCGGCGCGATCTTCACCAGGTCCAGGTTCCGCTGTTCCGCCAGCTCCATGGCCTGGCGGATGGGCATCACCCCCAGCTGAGAGCCGTCGCTGTCCACCACGCGGACTTCTCTGTCGCGGATCTGTTCGTTGATCTGCATTTCCTTGCCGGTATCCTTGCTGCTGATTGGTAGCACCTCCATCACAAATGTTCCTGGAAAATACGGTGTCGCGGCCCTTCTCCGAAACAAAAAACGAACGGGATCGCTCCCGTCCGCACCAGATCAACCGACCGAAGACCGCGCCGTGCCCTGCACCGCGCCGCCCGATCCTATTGACCTGTGCCGGACCCGAAGCCGCACGGGTGGGGGCGCGCACGCCCCGCTTTGTTTTCACCGTACCCTATTATAAAGCCTCGTTTTCCGTTTGTCAAGCCTTTTTTTCCCCGATGACCCCCGTTTCCCGATACCGCCGGCTCTCCCCCCGGTTCAGCGCCGTGGAGTAGAGGAACAGCTCCCCCACCGGCATCCCGGTCACGGCCTCCATGGCCGCCGCGTACAGCCGCACCTGGGGCAGATACCGCTCCCACAGCGCCGCCATGTCCCGCACCCGGTCCGTCTTGAAGTCCACGATGTGCAGCACGCCGTCCTCCACGAAGGTGCAGTCCACGGCCCCCTGCAGGATCACCGTCTCCTCGCCCGCGTCTGCCCGGTCCGGCTGGGCCAGCGCCGCGGGGATCACCGCCGTGAACCGCCGCTCCCGGCGCACGTCTCCCGAGGCCAGCACCCGCCGCCCCAGGTCGCTCTCCAGATAGGCCCGCACCTTGCCCAGGTCCACCGCTGCGGCCTGCTCCGCCGTCAGGAACGCCTGTCCCACCAGCCGCTCCAGCTCCCCACGGGGATCCTCCAGCGCCCGGTGCAGGTCCGCATACTGCATGAAATCGTGCAGGGCCGTGCCCCGTTCCGCCGGGGTCATGCCCTGCCGGCCCATCCACGCCGGCCGGGAGAGGCTCTCTCCCCGGTCTGGGTCCTGGGCCGCCGTCAGCCGGGAGGCCGCCACCTTCACCGGCAGCCCCAGTCCCCCGGCATAGGGATAGACGAACTCCACCTGCCGCCGCAGCCGCTCCAGCAGCGCGGGGTCCGCCGCCTGCCGGGGCCCGGTCCTCTCCGGCGCCGCTTCCGGCTCCGGCCGGTCCCTCTCCTGCCGGATCCGCCAGGGGGTGTAGTCCTCCGCCACCGCCCAGTGCTCCGGTACGCCGGCCCGTTCCCGCAGAGCGGCGCCGTCCGGGTGCAGCAGCCCGCACAGGATCAGCCACTGCAGGGCGGTGCGGGCCCCCCGCACCGTGTAGGGGGCGATCCCCTCCTCGCTCACCTGCATCCCCAGCTTCTCCACCGTCCGGCCCAGGTCCTCCCCGCACCCCAACAGGATCAGCTTTTCCCGGGCCCGGGTCATGGCCACATACAGCACCCGCAGCTCCTCTGCCGCTTCTCCCCGGGCCGTCTCCAGGGCGATGGCCTCCCGGGCCGCGGTGCTCAGCCGGGCGGGGCTGCCGGGAGCCTTCACCCGCACCCCCAGGCCCAGCTCCGGGTGCAGCAGCACCTCGTTGGCCCGGTCCGTGGCAAAGCCCCGGCCCAGTCCCGCCACGATGCACACCGGGAACTCCAGCCCCTTGGACCGGTGGATGCTCATCACGGACACCGCATCCATCCCGTCGGGCCGGGTCTGGGCCCCCTGCAGGTCGGACCCGCTCTCCCGCAGCCGGTCCAAAAACCGCACGAATCCGGACACCCCCCGGTATCCCGCCGTCTCGTATTCCCGGGCATAGGCCTGCAGCAGCCGCAGGTTCCCCAGCCGTCCTTCGCCGCCCTCCATGGCCAGCACCAGGTCGTCATAGCCCGTCCGCCGGTACACCCAGCTGAGGAACGCATCCGCGGGCAGCGTGGCCGCCAGGGACCGCATCTTCGCCAGGTCCTCCGCCACCTGGGCGCACCGGGGGTCCGTCTGGGCCGCCCGGGTCAGGGACACATACACCGACACCGTCTTGTCCTCCGCCCGCAGCCGGGCCGCGTCATCCGCCGAGAACCCGTACAGCGGGCTCATCAGCACCGCCAGCAGCTCGATGTCCTGGTTCGGGTTGTCGATGACCCGCAGCAGCGCCGTCATCACGCCGATCTCCGCCGCGGTGAAGAACCCGCCCGACACCGTGGCCCGGGCCGGCACCCCCAGCCGGGTCAGCACCTGGGCATAGCGGTGGGCATAGGCGTTGGCGGACCGCAGCAGGATGCACACGTCGCCGTAGCCCACCGGCCGGGTCCCATTCCCGTCCCGCACCGGCAGCCCGCTTGCCACCAGCTCCCGGATCCGCCCCGCCAGGAACCGCGCCTCCGCGTCCTCCCCGGGGGTCCCGGCGGGCCGGTCCAGCAGCACCAGCTCCGTCTCATAGCCCGTCCCCTCCGGGCACTCCGCCCCATAGGTCAGCCGCTCCTCCCCGATATAGGCGATGTCCCCCGCCTCCCGGGTCATCAGCCGGGAGAACACGAAGTTCACCGTGTCCACCACCTCCCGCCGGGAGCGGAAGTTCCGGTCCAGCACCAGGTACGCCGGGTGATTTTTCCGGTCCCGGTCGTATTTGGCATACCCCCGCCGACACCGCAGGAAGATCTCCGGCATGGCCCGGCGGAAGCTGTAGATGCTCTGCTTCACGTCCCCTACCATGAACAGGTTCTTCCCGTCCCGGCTGATGGCCCGGAACAGCGCGTCCTGCACCTCGTTGATGTCCTGGTACTCGTCGATCATCACCTCGTCGAACCGCTGGGCCACCTCCCGGGCCGTGGGGGTAGGGGTCCCCTCCGGGGTGAGGAACAGCCCCACCGCAAAGTGCTCCAGGTCGCTGTAATCCAGCACGTTCTCCTCCCGCTTGCGCGCCGCATACCGCCGGGCAAAGTCCAGCGTCAGCCGGGCCAGGCTCTCCACCAGCGGGGCCGCCAGCCGCAGCTCCCGGGCGGCGTCCGCCCGGGTGCCGGTGAGCAGCTTCCCCAGGCTCTCCGCCACGGCCTTCACCTCCCGGCGCACCGCCTCCAGCCGCTCCTTGAGGGCCTCGTCCCCCGCGCCCCGCACCGCCTTCCGGTGCACCGGGGCAAAGCTCCCCATCCGGGCGGCGGCCGCGTCCCAGTCCCCCCGGGCGCACAGGGTCTCCAGCTCGGCGAAAAACGCCCCGTCCCCGCCGAACGCCTCCAGATAGCTCTCTCCCAGGGGCCCCGCCGCCTCTGCGGCCTGGGCGCCGCCCCGCACACACAGCCGGGCGCAGTATTCCGCGCTTTCCCGGGCATATTCCAGCAGCACCCGCTCCCAGGGGGCGGGGTCTCCGCGCACATACAGCTCCGTCTTCTCCTGCAGCCACCGCTCCGGGAAGGGGTGGGACTGCATGAACCGGTACAGCTGCAGCACCATCTCCCCCAGCCGCCGGTCGTCCCGCTCCCCGGAGAACGCATCCGCCAGCTCCCGGACGGTCCCCTGCTCAAAGGCCTCCCCCAGGGCCTCGCTCACCGCCTGGGCGGTCATCTCCTCCTCCTGCTTGTCGGAGAGGATCCGGAAATCCGGGCTCAGGTCCAGCAGGTGGAAGAACTCCCGCACCGTCTCCGCGCAAAAGCTGTCCACCGTGCCGATGTGCGCCTGCCCCAGCAGCAGGCTCTGCCGCCGCAGGCTGGCGTCGCCCGGGCGCTCCAGCTGCAGCTGGAACAGCGCCTTCTCCAGCCGGGCCCGCATCTCCGCGGCCGCCGCCTTGGTGAAGGTCACCACCAGCAGCCGGTCGGCGGGGGTGGGGCGCTCGGGGTCGGTGAGCCGTTCCACCGCCCGCTGCACCAGCACCGCCGTCTTCCCGGACCCCGCAGCCGCCGCCACCAGCAGCGTCCCCGCCCGGGCGTCGATGGCGTCCTGCTGGCTGTCGGTCCATGTCCGTGTGCTCATCCGCGCTCCCCTCCTTCCGCCGCGCCGCTTTCTCGGATCCGCCGCAGCACCTCGTCGGCGCCGGCCTTGTCCGGCACCGTGTCCTTGTCGTCGAATTCCTGCCCGCACACCGCCCGATACGGGCAGAACCGGCAGCTGTTCTGGTTCACCAGGCAGGGCTTGGCCTGGGCGCTGCCCCGGGCCAGGGCCGCCCCCATGGTGGCGATGAGCCGCCGGCACCACCCCAGCACCGCGGTCAGGTCCTCCGGGGAGAGCACCGCGCTGCGGCCGCTCACCCGGCCGTCCCGGTTCAGGCTGGCGGGGATGAACTGCCCCTTGGCCGCCGCCTCCATGGCCTGGATGATCTCCGGGCTCTCCAGCACCAGGCCGCTCATGCGCAGCTGCCGCTGGGCCGCCTGCTCCAGCTTTTCGCCGTCCTCCCCCCGGCCCCCGGTGACGCTGGGCTCCGCCGCCGGCATGTAGAGGATCCCCGCCGGCAGCCGCTGCCCGTTCTCCACCAGGGCCGCCAGGTACACCAGCATCTGCATGTTCAGCCCATACAGCACGTCCACCAGCTGGAACTGCTTTTTCCCGGTCTTGTAGTCCACCACCCGGACGTACTCCTGCCCGTCCAGCACCACCGTGTCCGCCCGGTCGATGGTCCCCCCCACGGTGACCCACCGGCCGTCCCCGGTCTCCACCTTGAGCGCCGGGAACCCCGGGGTGCGGCCCAGCCCCAGCTCGAAGGCAGCAGGCTGGAACCGGCTCTGGGCCAGCTCCGCCTCCACGTGGCGGATGAGCACCACCGCCGACCGGGCCATCCGGTCCAGGCGGTACTTTTCCCGGCCGGAGAGCAGCCCGAAGCCCCCCAGATTCCCGTCCGCATACCGCCGGATGAGGTCCTGCACCCGCTCCAGCAGCGCCGCCTCCGAGAGCCCGGCCCGCTCTTCCGCCGGCCACTGGAACACCTGCTCGAAGAGGTAGTGCATCAGCGTGCCGTATTCCATCACGTCCACCTGGGCGCTGCGCCGCTCCTGCACCCCCAGGCCGAACCGACAGAAATACTTGAACGGGCAGGCGTGGAACGTCTCGATCTGGGTGGGCGAGAGATACGGGTTTTTCCCGTACAGCCGCTCCGCCAGCCCCGGCGCGGTGAGGGAAAAGCTCCGCTGCCCCGCCGCCCGCTCCAGGGCCTCCAGCCGCCCGGCATAGGCCTCCTCCCCGGCGAACAGCGCCCGCAGCGCCGCCGCCTGGGGGGTGTCCTCCCGGAAATGGGCCGCCATGCGGGAAAAAGCCGCCTCCCAGGAGTTGGCCAGCAGCTCCTCCGGCGGGTCCGAACGGGTCTCCAGCCCCGGGAACACCGCCCGGATGTCCTCCACCAGCTCGCTGGGGACCCGGTCCTCCCCGCCCAGGCTCCGGGGCCAGGAGACGAACAGCAGCTCGCTGGGCAGGCACGCCGCGGAATACGCCAGATACCGCTCCTCCAAAGCCCGCTGCTCCAGGGGGTCCCCCAGGGGCAGGTCCAGGGCGATGAGGGCCCGGCGCTCCACGTCGGAGAAGACCCCGGAGGTCTTGGGCGTCAGGGGGAAGTCCCCCTGGGCCGCCCCCAGCAGGAACACCGCCCGGGGGGTGGACTGGCGCACCTGCTCCACGGTGCCGAACAGCACCTCGTCGGCGGTCTGGGGGATCTCGGAGACGTCCTCCGCCGCCAGCACCTCCCGCAGCAGCCGGACATACCGCTCCCGGGAGAGGGGCCGGTCCCCCACCAGGCTGTGGAACTGGTCCAGCAGCTCCATCACCCGGTCCCAGATGCGCAGCTGCTTTTGAGCGAGCCCCGGGTCCCCGGCATCCTCCAGCGCCCGGCAGTAGGCCGGCAGGTTCTCCTCCATGCCGAAGGCCGTCAGCAGGTCGTACACCGCCTGGGAGATCTGGGCGCCGGTGGCATCCCGGGTGGCGGCGGCAAAGCGCTCCAGCGGCCGGACGAGCCGGGTGCGCAGGTCGTTGAGGACCTCCAGAAACGCCCGGTCCGCCTCGGTCTCCTCCTGCCCGAAGCCCCGGGGGTGCCGGACAAAGGGCTGCCGCCAGGCCGCCCCCTGCACCCGCCACAAAAACGCGTAATTTTCCAGGTCGGCGATCTCCTCGGCGGTGAACCCGGAGACCCCGGTCTTCAGCATCTCCAGCAGGGCCTGGGTGTCAAAGCCCTTCTGCACCGCGTCGAAGGCCCCCAGGATGAACCGGGGCACGGGCTCCGCGTCCACCTGCTGGGGCTCGGAGACGAAACAGGGCACGTCCCGCTGGGCCAGGGCCACGTCCAGGCAACCGTAGTAGGGCTCCGGGCTGCGGCACACCAGGGTGAAATCCCGGTAATGCCAGCCCTTTTCCATCACCAGCCGGCGGATGGCGGCGGCGGCGAAGGCCGCCTCCTCGAACACGTCCCGGGCGGCGAAGAGCCCCACCGCCTGGCAGGTCTCCCCGGGCAGGCGCTCTCCCGGCGAAAACAGCTGGGCTTCCAGGAGCTTGAGGTCCTGGTTTTGGAACCTGGGGCTGCCGGTGAGCACCACCGGCCGCTCCACCGGCACCCCCCAGTCCGCCGCGGCGCGGGTGAGCCGGGCCCGGGTGCGCTCCACCAGGGCAAACAGCCCCGTGGCGCCCCGGTCCAGCCCATCGGTGCACAAAGTCACCACCAGCCGGTCCGCCCGCCGCAGGATCTGGGTCAAGACCGCCGTTTCCTGGGCCGTGAACCCCTCGAAGGAGTCCACGAACACCGTGGCCCCGGCAAAGAAATCGCTGGTCTCCAAAGCCGCCGCCAGCCGGGTCAGGTCGTCCCGGGGATCCAGGTAGGAGGCGGCCACCAGGGCCTCGTAGGCGCCGTAGAGCAGCGCGATCTCCCGGAGCTTGGCCTTCAGGCCCCCTTTGGGCAGCTTTTGGGCGGTCTCGGTGAGCTGCTGGGGGGTGACGCCGCACAGCTTCATCTCGTTGACGGCCGTGAGCATCACGTCGGTGACGCGGCCCGCCCCGGCGGCGTTTTTGTAGACCTCCAGCTGGTCCTCGCAGGCGGAGAGGGCCAAACTCATGAGGATCCGGCGGCCGCCGTCGGAGAGGCGGCGGCCCGCGGCCCCCCCGGTGACCCGGAAGACCTCCTCCGCCAAACGGGTGAAGCTGAACACCCCCACCTCCCCGGCCAGACGGGGCCCGCACAGGCCCAGCATGGCCTTTTCCGTGGCGAAGGAGTACTGCTCCGGCACCAGGAGGAAGAGCTTGTTGCGCCCCTCCCGGGCCAGGGCGGACAGGCTCCGCCGGGCGTATTCCGTTTTGCCGCTGCCGGCGCGGCCCAGCACGAACTGCAGCACGGGTGTTCCCCCCCTTTTTCTGCCCAGGGCAGACTTTTCACTGTGTTTTATTATAGCACAAAATGAGGGATTTGTCCAGAGGAAATCGAAAAAATGTTCGGAGAAATTTCAGTGGGTTTTTTGTGCAGTTTTTTCGGGAGGCGGCCGCCGCGCCGCCGGGAGGGGTGTGGAGGGGGAGAAAAGCCAGGCGAGATGGGGCTCCCGGCGCTTTTCGCCCCAGGCGAAAAGGGCCCGGCCCGCAGGGGCGGGCAGCGCGGCGGAGGGCGGGCGGGTGGGAAAAAAAGAGGGAAAAGCGGTCACCAGCGGACAAAAACGGGCCGGAAGTGTACCGGAACCCCACCCAAACAGGGGGTTTTCGGGCACGAAGCGGGTCGGAGGCGGTTTTTGGGCGGATGCGGCAGGGTTCCGGGGCGTTTTTGGGGGGCAGCGGTAGCGTTCCGGCAATTGGAAGGCCGCAGGAGGGGTGCGGTGGAGCGGCCGCCGCGCCGCCGGGAGGGGTGTGGAGAGGGGGAAAGGCCAGGCGGGACGGGGCTCCGGGCCCTTTTCGCCCCAGGCGAAAAGGGCCCGGCCGCGGGGGCGGGCAGCGCGGCGGAGGGCGGGCGGGTGGGAAAAGCTGGAAAAAATGGCATAATCCGGGGAAAAGGGGGCATCCTCCCGGCAGCAAAGGAGGCGCGAAAAATGCACGGGAAAGTGCGGTTGTTTTTGGGGGCGTTCGGGCTGGCGGTGCTGGCCAGCTGGTTTCGGTGCGCGGCGGGGTGCCAGACCCTGCCGGAACAGGTGCTGCGGCTGCACGTGGTGGCCAATTCCGACGGGGAGGCGGACCAGGCGGTGAAGCGGGACGTGCGGGACGCCGTGCTGGGGATGGCGGGAGAGGTGCTCGCCGGGGCGCAGACTCTGGAGGAGGCCAACACGGCCCTGTGCCTGCACCTGCAGGCGGTGGAACGCGCTGCGGCGGGGGCGGCCCGGGGCCAGGCGGTGCGGGTGGAGGTGACGGAGATGTTCTTCCCCACCCGGGAATATGCAGATTTCACGCTGCCGGCGGGGCGGTACCGGACGCTGCGGGTGACCCTGGGCAGCGGGCAGGGGCACAACTGGTGGTGCGTGGTGTTCCCCGGGCTGTGCCTGCCCGCCGCCGCCGACCGGGAGGAGCTGGACCTGCTGGGGGACGTGCAGCGGGACATCGCCGGGCACCCGGAGCAGTACCGGGTGCGGCTGAAGACCGTGGAGTGGTACGAGGAGGCCCGGGACTGGCTGCGGGAATTGTTTGTAAAGGAATAAAGCTTTGCAGGAAAAGTGAGTCAGGGCGGGAAAAACCAGCTTCTGTAAAGTAATAATACTTTTCGAAATTTTTTGAAAAAATGAAAATAGCGCTTTCCTTGGAGGGCCGTTCGTGGTACAATAGAGGGAGCAAAAACGAACGGGGCGGGATGGCATGGAAAACAGGACGCAAAGGGACGATCGGCGGCTGGCGGTGGGGATCCTGGCCCACGTGGACGCCGGGAAGACCACGCTCTCCGAGGCGCTGCTGTACACCGCCGGGGCCATCCGGCGGCTGGGTCGGGTGGATCACCGGGACGCGTTTCTGGACACGGACGAGCAGGAGCGGCAGCGGGGGATCACCATTTTTTCCAAGCAGGCGGTGCTTTCCTGCGGCGGGGTGGAGATCACCCTGCTGGACACCCCGGGGCATGTGGACTTTTCCGCGGAGGCGGAGCGGGTGCTGCAGGTGCTGGACTGCGCCGTGCTGGTCATCAGCGGGACGGACGGGGTGCAGTCCCACACCCGGACGCTGTGGGAGCTGCTGCGGGCCCACGGCGTGCCCACCTTCCTGTTCATCAACAAAATGGACCTGCCGGGCACCCAGCGGGAGGACCTGATGGGGCAGCTGCGGGAGGGGCTCTCCCCCGGGTGCGTGGATTTCACTCTGCCGGAGGCGGCCTGGATGGAGGAGGCGGCCACGGGCAGCGAGGCGGCCCTGGGGGAATATCTGGAGACGGGAAAGCTGGTGCGGGAAACGGTGGTGGAGCTCATCGCCCAGCGGGCGGTGTTCCCCTGCTGGTTCGGCTCGGCGCTGAAGGTGCAGGGGGTGGACGCCCTGCTGCAGGGGCTGGCGGACTGGGGGCCCCGGCCCCGGTATGGAGAGGCCTTCGGGGCCAAGGTGTTCAAGATCGGCCGGGACGGGCAGGACCGGCGGCTGACATATCTGAAGGTCACCGGCGGGACCCTGCGGGTGAAGGACAGTTTGACCGGCGTGGGCCGAAACGGAGAGCCCTGGACCGAGAAGGCGGAGCAGCTGCGGATCTACTCCGGGGAAAAGTACCGGGCGGTGGACGCCGCCCCCGCAGGGACGGTGTGCGCCGTGGCGGGGCTGGATCACACCTATGCCGGGGAGGGGCTGGGGGCCGAACGGGCCGCCCAGCCGCCGGCGCTGGAGCCGGTGCTCCATTACAAGGTGCTGCTGCCCCCGGAGGTGGACCCCCTGACGGCCCTGGGACGGCTGCGGGAGCTCAGCGAGGAGGACCCCCAGCTGCACATCCTGTGGAACGAGCGGCTGAAGGAGATCCGGGTGCAGCTGATGGGCCAGGTGCAGCTGGAGGTGCTGCAGCGGATCATCGCCCAGCGGTTCGGGTGGGCGGTGGACTTTGGGCCCGGGGGGATCGTGTACCGGGAGACCATTGCCGGACCGGCAGAGGGCGTGGGCCACTATGAGCCCCTGCGGCACTATGCCGAGGTGCGGCTGCTGCTGGAGCCCGGAAAGCCCGGAAGCGGGCTGCAGTTCGCCTCGGCGGTGAGCGAGGACGTGCTGGAGCGCAGCTGGCAGCGGCTGATCCTCACCCACTTGGCGGAAAAACAGCACCTGGGGGTGCTGACGGGGTCGCCCATCACGGACATGAAGATCACGCTCATCGCCGGGCGGGCCCACCTGAAGCACACGGAGGGCGGGGACTTCCGCCAGGCCACCTACCGGGCAGTGCGCCAGGGGCTGATGACCGCCCAGAGCGTGCTGCTGGAGCCCTGGTATGCCTTCCGGCTGGAGCTGCCCCCGGAGAACCTGGGGCGGGCCCTCAACGACCTGGAGCGCATGGGCGGGCAGGCCAGCCCGCCGGAGACCGCGGGGGCCCTGACGGTGCTCATCGGCACGGCGCCGGTGAGCGAGATGCGGGGGTATTTCAGCGAGGTCACGGCCTACACCCGGGGACGGGGGCGGCTGAGCTGCACCCTGTGGGGCTACCGGCCCTGCCACAACGCCCAGGCGGTGGTGCAG
>CANRPD010000007.1 GCA_947632385.1 uncultured Clostridia bacterium
ACGACCTCATAAACGGAACTGCGGCATGACCGAAACCATGCCGCACTCCGAAAACAATCTGAACTTGTTTTATTGGACGCCGCCATCCGGGCGTTTTCCTTTTTTATTGAGGTTGTCGTCTTACTCGCCGTCGGTATTGGACTCGATAAACTCCACCACATCGCCCACGGTCTTCATGTTCTCGATCTCCTCGTCGGGGAACTCCACACCAAACGTATCCTCAATGGACATCACCAGATCTACCACATCCAGCGAATCGGCCCCCAGGTCATCTGCCAAGGTGCTTTCCATTGTGACGTTTTCGGGATCCAGATCCAGCTGATTGCACAGGATATCCCGGATCTTCTCGAATACCATATCATAACCTCCTTACCTTCAGAATTCCTACCCGTATCTGGACAAACGGCCCCCAGCGTGGTACAATGTGTCTATCCCAGGGGACCGGCAGTCTCCCCGCGGCGAAGTTTGCCGCCGGTGTTATCCCTATTGTATTGACTGCCTGTGCCTTTGTCAACTACCCAGCGGAAAAAATTTTTTGGATCCGCTGTTTTTTGGAGGGACAGCCATGCGCCCACTGCAGGCGGCCGTGATCGGCCATCCCATCGGTCATACCATGTCGCCTTTTTTGCAGCGGCGGCTTTTTGAACTCTCTTCTCTCCCCATGGAGTACCATGTGTTGGATGTTCCGCAGCTTTCTGCGGCGCTGCCGCAGCTTCGGGCGCTGGACTGCTTCAACGTGACGATTCCCCACAAGACTGCTTTGATCCCGTTCCTCGATGACATCACTCGGCAGGCCCGTCTCTGCGGTTCGGTCAATACCGTGAAGGTGGAGAACGGAAAGCTGTACGGAACCACCACAGACGGGGAGGGCTTCTCCCGCGCGCTGGCCGCCAATGGCCTTGCAGTGGGGGAGAGCGTGCTGCTCTTGGGCAACGGCGGGGCCGCTCGCGCGATCCTGTTTGAGCTGCTGTCCCGGCATCCAGGGATCTCTGTCACCGTGGTCTGCCGGGATGTCTCCCTGGAAAAAGCCGGCGCTCTTTGCCGGGAGGCGCAGACCTTTGCCGTCTCGGAAGGCGGCTCGGTCGACCAAGTGGAGCTCATGACCTACACCCAGCTGGAGGCAGGCTCCGATCGGTACTCGCTGGCCGTCAACACCACCAGTCTGGGGATGTACCCCCATGTGGATGGGTGTCCGCTCAGTCGGAAGACCCTGGCCCGGTGCGGCGGTGCTTTTGATGCGGTGTTTAATCCCAGGCGCACCCGCTTTTTGTGTTTGGCAGCAGATCTAGGTCTGCCGTATGGAGAGGGCTTTGACATGCTGGTGTATCAGGCAGCGGCTTCCCATCGTTTCTGGTTCGGCTCTCAGTTCGATGAGGAAGCGCTCCGGGACCTCTGCCGGGAGGGCAAGGCACAAATGGATTTGCTTTTTGAGGAGGAACGGCACCGATGATCCATACATTGGCCCTTTGCGGGTTTATGGGCTGCGGAAAAACAACGGTGGGGAAAGAGGCAGCCCGCCAGCTGGGCTGGCGTTTCCTCGACCTGGACGATTTCATTGAGGAACGGGAAGGAATGACCATTTCGGAGATCTTCTCTAAATACGGCGAATCCGGATTTCGTCAGCGGGAGAACCGTGCCCTGCAGGAGATCCTGAGCACGGAGGACGCCGTACTGGCCCTGGGCGGCGGCACGGTCCTGTTCCAGAACAATATAGCGGTCCTTCACCGTTCCGGCGCACGGATCGTCCTGTTGGATGCCCCGTTGCCCGTTTTGCAGCGCCGGCTGCGCAGAGATACGCAGCGCCCACTGCTCCAGCGTCCGGATCGGGAAACCTTCATCAACCAGCTTTTTGCGCAGCGGATGCCCCTGTACCGCGCAGCTTCGGATGCCGTGGTGCGCATCACTGGGGTGCCGGAAAAGACGGCCGCGCTGTTGGTCGAATTGGTCCGCAGCCCGGATCGAGCGCTGGAACAATCAGATACTACTTGACAATCGGCACGAATTGTGCTAAACTTTGCCCCATAAACGGGATTGATCCCGTCGGAAAGGTCTTTCGTTTATGTCCATGCAGCGCATTTCCCGATTTTACAGCTACTATTACCGCCCGCGATTTCCCTTCGCTCGGGCTTTTTATGCTGGAAAAAACATGGTGGCTGCGCTCTTTGCCGGATAAACGGATCCGCCTTTCCCATCGGGATCTGGACCCAACAAGCAGATTTTAGCGGAGCAGTCCATGGCTCCGCTTTATTTTTGCAAAAAAAACGAAAGGAGAACGATCCTATGATCATCGTTCTGAAACCGAATCAAAAGCAGGAGGTCATCGACCAATTCGTCCAAAAGCTCACCAGCCGCTACGATGTAAAGGTGAACACCTGGGTGGGCACCCAGAGCACCGTGCTGGGCCTCATTGGCGATACCGTTTCCATCGACAGCGAATACATCGAGGCCCAGGATTTTGTGGAAAGCGTAAAGCGCGTCCAGGAGCCGTATAAGAAGGCCAACCGGAAGTTCCATCCTGAGGATACGGTCATCACTCTGCCGGGCGGGCAGCGCATCGGCGGCGGGGGCCTGGCCCTCATCGCAGGGCCCTGCTCGGTGGAGAGCGAGGAACAGATCTGCTTTGTCGCTGAAAAGGTCAAGGAAAGCGGCGCCTCGTTCCTGCGGGGCGGTGCATTCAAGCCCCGGACCTCGCCCTATTCCTTCCAGGGCATGCAGGGAGAAGGCCTCCGACTCCTTTCCGAGGCCAAGCGGCGCACCGGTCTGCCCATCGTTACAGAGATCATGAGCATCGACCATCTGCCCCTGTTCGAGGATGTGGACGTGGTCCAGGTAGGCGCCCGGAATATGCAGAATTTTGAGCTTTTAAAGGAGCTGGGCAAGATCCGCAAACCCATCCTCCTGAAGCGGGGTCTCGCCAACACCATCGAGGAGCTGCTCATGAGCGCGGAGTACATCATGGCAGGCGGCAACGAGCAGGTCATCCTGTGCGAACGGGGCATCCGCACCTATGAGACCATCACGCGCAACACCCTGGATATCTCGGCGGTGCCGGTGCTCAAGCGCTTGACGCATCTGCCTGTGGTGGTGGATCCCAGTCATGCGTCCGGACTCAACTGGCTCATCGAGCCCCTGGCCCTGGCGGCCGCGGCGGTCAGCGCCGACGGGCTGATCATCGAAGTACACAATGATCCCAGCCATGCCCTGTGTGACGGAGCCCAGTCCATCACCCCTGCCCAGTTCGACGTGCTGGCCGGCAAGGTGAGAGCGGTCTCCAGCCTGGTACAGACCCTATGAATGAGACGATCGTCATCGTGGGCCTGGGCCTGATCGGCGGGTCCATTGCAAAAGCGCTCCGTGGGGCCGGCAGCTGCCGGGTTTTGGGCATGGATCTGGACGAAGACGTTCTGTTGGATGCCATTTCCTGCGGGGCCATCGCCGAAAAGGCCGGCGTGGAGGACTTGAAGTCCGCAGACCTAGTTTACCTCTGCCTCTACCCCAAAGAGGCGCTGGAGTTTGCGCAAAAATACGGTCCCTTGCTCAAGGAGGGCTGCGTCCTCACCGACACCTGCGGCGTCAAGGCCGAGATCTGTGCGGGATTGTCTTCCCTGCAGGGCACCGGAAAATATGTCTTTGTGGGCGGACATCCCATGGCCGGCAAAGAGCACAGCGGCTTTGCCGCCAGCGACGGAGGTCTGTTTGCCGGTGCGTCCTATATCGTCACGCCCTGCGGCGCGCCGGACTGGGCCGTGGAAAAGGTCCTGAGCTACGCCAGACGAATGGGCTTTGGCAAATTCGTCACCACCACCCCAGAGCGCCACGACCGTGCCATTGCCTTTACCAGTCAGACGCCCCATGTGCTGGCCTGCGCCTATGTGATGAGCCCGCGCTGCCCGGAGCACCACGGTTTTTCCGCCGGCAGCTACCGGGACGTGTCCCGCGTAGCTGATATCAACAGCGCCCTCTGGACCCGCCTGTTCCTCATGAACCGGGGCGCATTGGTGGAGGAATTGGACGAGCTCACCCGCAACCTGGGCCTGTTCCGGGATGCCGTGGCAGCGGGAGACGAGCCCGCTCTGCGCAGCCTGTTGGAGAAGGCTCGGGCCATCAAAACGACGCAGGGATAGGGAGGAGAGCCCATGGAGATCCAAGTGCATACTGCACCAGCCTATTCGGTGTCCATCGAACACGGCCTGTTGGACCGTACCGGAGAGCAGGTCGCTGCCCTCCGCAAGTCTGGCACCCGTGTCATGATCTTCAGCGATAACAACGTGTATCCCCTCTACGGGGAACGTGTCCGGAAAAGCCTTCAAGCAGCAGGCCTCGTGCCGTTTTCCTACGTTTTCCCCGCAGGAGAGAGCCACAAACAGCTTTCCACGGTGCTGGAAATGTACCGCGCCCTCAGCGAAGCCGGCTTGACCCGCACCGACCTGGTGCTGACATTAGGCGGCGGCGTGGTGGGGGATATGGGCGGCTTTGCCGCAGCCACCTTCCTGCGGGGCGTTTCCTTCGTGCAGGTCCCCACCTCGCTGGTGGCGCAGGTGGACGCCAGCGTGGGGGGCAAGACGGCCGTGGACCTGCCCTTTGGGAAAAACCTGGTGGGTGCGTTCCATCAGCCCGCTGCGGTGCTGGTGGACCCCGATACCCTGCAGACGCTGCCATCCCGTCACCTGTGCGATGGGATGGGGGAGGTCATCAAGCACGGGTGCATCGGCGATCCCGAGCTCTTTGCCGCTTTGGAAGCGGGCACGGCTCTGGATGACTTGGAAGCACTGTTGGGCCGAAACATCCAGTGCAAACGCCGGTTCGTGGAAGCGGATACCCTGGACCGCGGCGAACGCATGAAGCTCAATTTCGGCCACACCTTTGGCCATGCCCTGGAAAAACTCCACGGCTTTTCCGGCCTCACTCACGGCGAAGCGGTGGGGATCGGCATGGTGCTGGCCTGCCGGGTGGGCGCGCGTCTGGGGATCACGCCTCCGGGATTGGAAGATCGGATCGCCCAGGTGCTGTCCCGATACAGCCTCCCTACCCAGACCGCCTTCCCGTGGGAGGAACTGGTGGCAGCCACCGCTCTCGACAAGAAGAGCGCCGGGTATGAGCTGCGGCTGATCCTGCTCCGGAACATCGGCGAAAGCGTGATCTATCCCGTGCGCCGGGAAACGCTGGCCGCACTCTTTTAGACGAAAGGAGACGGTTCCCATGGTGGTGTATACCCCGGGCTTTTCCGGCGGCACCGTGACCCTTCCACCTAGCAAAAGCGCCGCCCACCGGGCCCTGCTGTGTGCCGCCCTTTCCCGGGGCCGGTGCACGGTGCGCCCCATCATCGACAGCGACGACATGCAGGCGACCTTGAGGGCGATGGAAGCATTGGGCGTTCTCGTTCAGTACGATCCCACCCAGCAGACTGTTCGACTGGATGCTTCCGGACTGGGCAGACCCGGAGGGGGAGAGATCGACTGCCTGGAATCCGGTTCCACCCTGCGTTTTCTCATCCCCATTGCAGCGGCTCTGGGCGGCGATTACCGCTTTGTGGGCCGAGGCCGGCTGCCCCAGCGGCCTCTCGGCGTGTACCGGGACTTGCTGCCCCTCCATGGGGTCGCCGTGCGTTCCCAGGGCGGCCTTCCGCTGGAGATCTCCGGCAGGCTGCTCCCGGGCGCCTTCCGTCTCCCCGGAGATGTCAGCTCCCAGTTTATTACCGGTTTGCTGCTGGCGCTGCCCCTCCTGGAGGCGGACAGCACCCTCCAGCTGACCTCCCCGCTGGAGTCCGCCGGATACGTGGATCTGACCTGTAGGGTCCTAGAAGAGTTCGGGGTCACCACCCTCTCCGTGCCCGGCGGCTGGACCGTTCCCGGGCAGCAGGCATTTTCCGCCGGGTCGTACACCGTGGAGGGCGATTGGTCCCAGGCGGCGTTCTTCCTCTGCATGGCCGCGCTGGATCCCGCTGGTCACCCGGTCCACCTGGTGGGGCTCCGGCCTGATTCCACCCAGGGCGACCGGGCCTGCGCTGACCTCTTTGGGGCTTTTGGGGTCTCGATCACCTGGGAAAACAGCGTCCTAACCGCGCAAAATACCCGGGCCCAGGAGCCTCATGGGGGCCTTTCCGGTCAGGTCATCGACGTGTCCCAGATCCCGGACCTGGCCCCTGCCCTGGCGGTATGTGGCGCTTTTGCCCGGGGAGAGACCCGTCTGATCAATGCAGCCCGCCTGCGACTGAAGGAAAGCGACCGCCTGGCCGCCATGGAGCAGGCCATTTTGGCCTTGGGCGGGCAGGCCCGTGCCACGGAGGACGCCCTGCTCCTCATCGGACAGACCACCTTCCCCGGCGGCCGGGCCCTGGGCATGCAGGATCACCGGGTCGTCATGGCTCTGGCGGCCTTGGCGCTGCGGGCCAGCGGACCGGTGGAGGTCACAGACGCCTACAGCATCCGCAAAAGCTATCCCGGCTTTTTTGAAGATTTCCGAAGGTTAGGAGGAAACGCCCATGTCATCCATGTGGGGTGAACGCATCCGCATTTCTATTTTCGGCGGCAGCCATACGGCCGCCATTGGCGTCACGGTGGACGGCCTGCCTGCAGGCGAGCCCATCGACCTGGAAGCAGTCGCTCGTCAGATGGCCCGCCGGGCTCCGGGGACCACGCCCACCGCAACAGCCCGCCGGGAGTCCGACCGTCCCCAGATCCTCTGCGGGCTGCTGGACGGTGTGCTCACCGGCGCACCTCTCACCGCCGTCCTCGAAAACCGCGACACCCGCTCCAAAGACTACAGCGACCTCAAACGCCATCCCCGTCCCGGTCACGCGGATTACACCGCGTTCGTCCGCTACGGCGGCTTCAATGACATTCGCGGCGGCGGACACTTTTCCGGCAGACTCACAGCGCCCCTGGTCTTTGCCGGTGCCGTTGCCCGGCAGATCCTGGCCCGGCGGGGCGTCTTTGCGGCGTCTCATGTGCTCTCTGTGGGCCCCGTGACGGACCGTTCCCTGGATCCCGTACAGCCGGAGCCCGCCCTCCTGGAGCGCCTCTCCCAGGAGACCTTCCCCGTCCTCGATCCCGCGGTCCGCACCTGGATGGAAGAAGCCATCGCCTCGGCCCGGGCCCAGGGAGACAGCCTGGGCGGTGTGGTGGAGGCTATAGTAGCTGGCCTGCCCGCCGGCTTGGGTGACCCCATGTTCGACGGCGTGGAGAACCTGTTCGCATCGCTGCTGTTCGGCATCCCCGCCGTCAAGGGCGTGGAATTCGGAGCCGGGTTTGCCGCCGCCGGGATGACCGGCAGTCAGAACAACGATCCCTTTTACACAGACGGTTCCGGTTGCGTGCGCACCCGCGGCAATCACGCAGGGGGCAGCCTGGGGGGCATCACCACGGGGATGCCCGTGGTCTTCCGGGTGGCGTTCAAACCCACCCCGTCCATCGCCCAGGAGCAGGAGACCGTGGATCTTTCCACCGGGGAGTCTGCCCGCCTGACGGTCTCCGGCCGGCACGATCCCTGCATCGTGCCTCGGGCGGCCCCGGTGGTGGAGGCCGCCGCCTGCCTGGCGGCGCTGGAACTCATGGCCCGGCAGGGCCTGTTGACACAGAGGAGGGGACCCCGTGGAGAATGATGGATATGCTCGGACCTTAGCAGACATCCGCCGGGAGATCGACGCCATTGACGGCCAGCTGCTGCCCCTGCTGCTGCGCCGCATGGACTGTTCCACATGGGTGGCTGAGGAAAAGAAGGCCCAGGGCCTCCCGGTCTACGCTCCCGCCCGGGAGCGGGAGATCCTGGACCGGGTCAGCGCCCTGGCCGGCCCGTACAGCGGAGAGATCCGTGCCCTTTGGTCGGCACTGTTGGCCGTCAGCCGGGACTGTCAGCACCGCTTGCTGGGTGGGGGAGAGCCCCTGCGCCAGCTGGAGCGCACTGCTGCCCGCCGCATGCCCGCCCGGCCCAACGGCGTGCTGTGCCAGGGGGTGGGGGGCGCCTATTCCCACCAGGCCGCGCTGGATTGGTTCGGCCCGGCGGAGATCCGCTTCGCCCCCACGTGGCAGCAGGTCTTCGAGGAGATCCGGGAGCAAAAGGCCCAGTTCGGTGTCCTGCCGGTGGAGAATTCCGCCGCCGGCTCGGTCACCGGCGTCTATGACCTGATCCTCCGCTACCGGTTCTACATCGTGGGCGCCCAGGCCATTCGGGTGGAGCACTGCCTGGCGGCTGCGGCCCCCGGCCCGGTGGATACCGTGGTCTCCCACCCCCAGGCCCTTTCTCAGTGCCGGCGGTATCTTGCTGCCCACGGCTATGGGACCCGGGAATATTCCAACACCGCCGCCGCGGCGGAGTACGTCTCTACGGTCCGTCAGCCCGGGCTGGCCGCCATCTGTTCCCAGGAGGCCGCCCGGCAGTACGGCCTCACGGTGCTGGAAGACCAGATCCAGGACGAGAAAAACAACCGCACCCGCTTCGTGGTGATCTCCCGGGACCCCATTCTCCCGGCGGAAGCCAACAAGATCAGTCTCTGCTTTTCGCTGCCCCACGAGCCCGGCTCCCTGTACGGCGTGCTCCAGCGGTTCGCCGCCTGCGGCCTCAACATGACCAAGATCGAATCCCGCCCCATCCCCGGCAGCGATTTCGAATACGATTTTTACCTGGACTTTACCGGTAACATCCACGATCCCCCTACTCTGGAGCTCATCTGTTCCCTGCACGACGAGCTGCCCCGGTTCTCCTTCCTGGGCAACTACGCCGAACCCTGAAAGGAGGCCGTTTTATGCAGCTCACCCTTCAGCCTGTCACCACCCAGGCGCAGATCGCCACCGTGGCGGAGATCGCCCGGACCGTCTGGCACGCCACCTATGATCCCCTGCTGCCTCCCGGCCAGGTGGACTATATGCTGGAAAAGTACCAGTCCCCTGTGGCCATTCGGGCCCAGCAGGCCCAGGAGCACTACGAGTACGTCCTGGTCCTGTTCGACGGCATCCCTGGCGGCTTCGTGGGCTTTGCCCCCCGGTACGCCGGCCGGGAAGAGATGTTCCTCAGCAAGCTCTACTTTCTCCCTGCCTTCCGGGGCCAGGGGGGCGTTCGGGCGGCTCTGGGGCATGTGCTGCGCCGCGCCCGGGAGGAAGGCCTGGGGCGGGTGTGCCTCACCGTCAATAAGCACAACGACCACGCCGTGGCCGTCTACCGGCACCTGGGCTTTACGGTCAGTGAACAGGTCTGCACCGACATCGGCGGGGGCTACGTCATGGATGACTTCATCATGACCCTCCCCGTGGAGCCGGCCTGATCCCGCTTTTTTGTCTCTGCCTGCATAAAGCGCCATTTTCTGGGTATGCTCCCTCCAGTACCACCAAAGGAGGGAACCCCATGAAACGAATTTGTGCACTGTCTCTGGCGCTGCTGCTCACCGTTGGCGTCACTCAAACGGCCTTTGCCCAGGATATGGGCCTCACCGGCCACGTGACGGTCACCGGCTTCGATGCCGATACCGATTACAGTATGGCCATCCGGCAGGCCATGGAGCAGGGCGGGCCCTATGCCATGGAGCTGGGCGCCCTGTACGAAGGGATGCGCAACCTGAAGATCACCACCCTCGGCCTGCCCTACGCCACCACTGACTATTTCTCCGTCTGTAAGACCCCGGCGGAGGTCCTGGCCGCCCTGGACGGCCCCCAGCCCAACGCCTACACCGCAGCGGACCTGGACCTGCTCTCCCGGATCATCTATGCCGAGGCGGGCTGCACCTGGATCCCCGACTGGGTCCAGCGCATGGTGGGCAGCGTGGTGCTCAACCGGGTGCACAGCACTTACTATCCCGACACCATCCGGGAGGTGGTCTACCAGCCCGGGCAGTATGCCCCCACCTGGGACGGCTCTCTTTCCAAGACCCCCGATGCCCGCACCGTCTCCAATGCCCGCTATCTGCTGGAAAACGGCAGCATCTGCCCGGAAAACGTCATCGGCCAGAATTCCATCGTCACCGGCAGCGGCGTCTACACCAGCTATTTTGACCCCATCCTCCGCACCACCGTGTACTTCTGCTACCTGTGACCCCGGTGCACAGCTCGCTCTGCCGGCCCTTTTGGGCCGGCAGTTTTCTTTTTTCGGGAAAAGAGAAATATTCATGCCGCGATCATGCAGGAAAGGATTGCAAAACGGAAAAAAGGGGAGTAAAATGAAAGGGCAAGTTTATTCTCCATCATTTTTCAGCAAAGGAGTGCAACCATGATTTCACGAGCAATTTGTGAGGCCGTCCTGCACAAGGCGGTCTCCACCGGCGCGGATTACGCCGAGATCTTCGCCGAAAACACCTTGGACCATTCCATCAACATGGTGGCGGGCAAGGTGGAATCCGTCAACGACGCCGTGATCGCCGGCGCGGGCATCCGGGTCTATAAGGGCCTCAGGAGCGTAATGGCCACCACCACCGACACCACGGAGTCCGGTCTGCTGCGCTGCGCCCAGCGGGCCGCCGAGGCCCTGGGCCAGGGCGCTGCCGAGATCGACATCTGCCTGCACGAGCGCCTCTACGGGGACATCCATCCCGTGCGCATCGTCCCCTCCACCGTGTCCAACCAGAGCAAGATCGATGTCCTCAAGGAGGGCTGCTTTGCCGCCAAGGAATATTCCGACGCCATCAAGCAGGTCACCGGCACCCTGCTGGACGTGGACCACAACATCCTCATCGCTTCCAGCGAGGGGCTCTATGCCCAGGACCGCCAGATCCGCACCCGCCTGATGATCCAGGCCGTGGCGGAGAAGAACGGCGAGACACAGACCGGCGCGGCCCGTCCCGGCCGCCGCATGGGCATGGAGATGTTCGAGCACGAGGTCAACGCCCGGGAGGCCGGCATCCATGCCGCCAAGCAGGCCATCACCATGGCCGGCGCGGGCTACTGCCCGGCAGGCGTCATGCCCGTGGCCATCGGCAACGGCTTCGGCGGCGTCATTTTCCACGAGGCCTGCGGCCATTCCCTGGAGGCCACCAGCGTGGCCTACGGCATGTCGCAGTTCACCGGCAAGCTGGGCCAGCAGATCGCCAATCCCAAGGTCACTGCGGTGGACGACGGCACCATCCCCAACGCCTGGGGCTCCATCAACATCGACGACGAAGGCACCCCTGCCCAGAAGAACATCCTCATCGAAAAGGGCATCCTCAAGTCCTACATGATCGACAAATTCAATGGCCGCCGCATGGGCATGCCCTCCACCGGCAACGCCCGTCGGCAGAGCTACGCCTTCACCACTACCTCCCGCATGACCAATACCTACATCGCCGAGGGCGAGGACAACAACGACGACATCATCGCCTCTATCGAGTACGGCCTCTTTGCCAAGGAGATGGGCGGCGGTTCCGTGAACCCCGTCACCGGCGCGTTCAACTTCGCCGTCAACGAGGGCTACATGATCCGCAACGGCAAGATCTGCGAGCCCGTCCGCGGCGCGGCCCTGGTGGGCACCGGCTCCGAGGTCATCCAGAACATCGACATGGTGGGCACCCAGCTGGATATGGGCCAGGGCATGTGCGGTTCCTCCAGCGGCTCTATCCCCACCAACGTGGGCCAGCCCCTGATCCGCGTGTCCTCCATCACCGTGGGCGGCCGCTGATGGTCCGCCCCCTGCGCAATCAACCGAAAAGGAGAGAATATCATGGATTTTAACGCTTTCAAGCAAGCGGTGATCGCCGCGGCGAAGGCCCAGGGCGTGGACGAGTACGAGCTGTATTACCAGTCCGGCGAGACCACCAGTGTGGGCGTTTTCAACCACGAGATCAATGAGTTTTCCAGCTCCGTCAGCGGCGGCGTGTGCTTCCGCTGCATCGTGGGCGGCCACATGGGCTACGCCTCCACCGAGGACCTCAGCGAGGCCTCCGCCCAGAGCCTGGTGGCCCGGGCCGCCGCCAACGCGGCCGTGCTGGAGACCTCCGAGCAGGAGTTCCTGGGGGAGGGCGGCAAGACCTACGAGCCCCTGGACCTCCATCCCTACGAGCTCCCCACCACCGAGGAGCTGGTGGATACCGTCCTCAAGGGGGAGCAGGCGGTGCTGTCCGCCGACCCCGCTGTGGCCGAGGGCTCCTCTGCCTCTGCCCGCACCTCCAAGCGGGTCATCGCCATCGCCAATTCCAAGGGCCTGGACCTGCACTATGAGAACAACACCGCCACCTTCTCCGTGGAGGCCGTGGTCACCGACGGCACCGAAATGGCCAACGACTACAAGTCCAAGTCCGGCCCCTTTGCCGAGCTGGACCTCGCCGAGTTGGTGAAGGAGCCCGTGGAGGGCGCCAAGGCCCAGCTGGGCGCCGGGGTGGCCCCCACGGGCAGCTACCCGGTGGTGTTCGCGCCCAAGGCCATGGCGGGCCTCCTGCGGACCTTCTCCACGGTGTTCTCCGGCGAGACCGTCCAGCGGGGCCTGTCCCGCATGGGCGGCAAGGAGGGGGAGACCGTGGCCGCGCCCATCGTCACCCTGGTGGACGACCCCTTCTATCCCGAGAGCCAAATGCCCATCAACTTTGACGCCGAGGGCTCTCCCGCCCACAAGAAGAACGTGGTGGAGAACGGCAAGCTGGTCACCCTGCTCTACAACCTCAAGACCGCCGCAGCGGCCGGGAAGGAGACCACCGGCAACGCCGCCAAGGCCTCTTACAATGCCACCGTCACCGTCCAGCCCTTCACCTTCTACCTGGCTCCCGGCGACCTCACCGAGGAGGATCTGCTGAAGAAGGCCGGCAACGGCGTGTACATCAACTCTCTGGGCGGCATGCACGCCGGCGCCAACGTGGTCTCCGGCGACTTCTCCCTCCAGAGCGCCGGCTTCCTGATCGAAAACGGCGAGAAGACCCGCTCCGTCAAGTCCTTCACGGTGGCCGGCAACTTCTACACCCTGCTCCAGCAGATCACCGCCATCAGCGACAAGGTGGAGCTCCCCGGCTTCGGCGGCATCTCCGCCGTGGGTTCCCCCGCCGTCCTGGTGGAGGGCCTGACCATCGCCGGCAAGTGATCCATTCTCCCAATTTTTAACCAAAAACTCCCTCCTGCACGCGCAGGAGGGAGTTTTTCATCTAGGGCCCGGCTGCCTTTCTGTCCCCATTCGAGAAGCAATACAAAAACACCTCATGATCCCAAAAGCGCCTGCGCCTGGGGGATCCACAGCCCCACATCCTCCGGGGCATGGGCGTCGGAGGCGGTGAGGAGCCGCACGCCCCGACGCTGCATGGCGGTCAAAAGGTCCGGGGCCATGCCTATGGGCGCTCCCGTTCGCCGGGCGATCCCGGTGCTCTGCTCGGCATACAGCCCGTTTTCCGCCACGGCCTGGGCCAGCGCCTCATACCAGGGAGATCGGGAAAAGGAGGGCGCGTGGCCGAACAGCTTGATACAGTCCGGGTGGGCAATGCCATCGAACAGCCTCGACTGGGCCAATTGCACGGACAGCGCAAAGTACCGGCGGTACAGGGCGTCCACATCCCGCCCCGCCCAGTGCTCGGCCCGGTGGTCAAAGGCGAAGCCGTCCACATAGTGGACGCTGCCCACCAGAAAGTCCAGCCCCAGCTTTTCGGTGAGCCGCCGGATCATGCCCTCGTGCTCCGGGAAATAGCAGACCTCCAGCCCGAACCGTAGCTGAATGGGCCACTGGGTCCCCCGGGCCTGTTCCACAAGCCCCAGGTATTCCTGCAAGTCCCGGTGCCCGTTGGTCCGCGCAAACCACTGGTCCATATACGCCGATTGGCCCAGGATCCCATCGTACATGGGCAGGAATTCCGGGAACATGTAGCAGTGCTCCAGCAGGCACAACTCCTGGATCCCCCGGGAGACCGCCGTCTGGACGAACCGGTCCACCCATTCCAGCGTGTAGGGGCCCCGTTCCAAATGGACGTGTGCGTCGATCATGTCCCTCATCCTTTCTGCTTGGGATGTTCCCGATTATATCCCACAGGCGTCGGCGCGTCAAGGCCCGTACCCGGCCTGAACCCCGCCGCAACCCGTCCGCACCCCAACAAAACCGGCCCCGGAACGACCCGAAGCCGGCTTCAACGCCATTTTTTGTTCCTTTCAGACGCTTTCGACCCGCTTTTTTGCCGGTTCACGTGCCCTTCCCGGCCCGCCTTTCTCCACTTCGACCCGCTCTCCTGGTCCGCTTCCGGGGGTCGCTTCCCGTTTTCGGCGGTCTCTCCGTCCGGTATCCGCTCAAACTTGGCAGCCGTCCACTGGCCCGTACCCGGCCTGAACCCCGCCGCAACCCGTCCGCAGCCCAACAAAACTGCCCCCGGAACCGCCCGGAGCCGGCTTCAACGCCTTTTTGGTTCCTTTCAGACGCTTTCGACCCGCTTTTTTGCCCCTTCGCGTCCCGTTCGTGCCCTACAACGCCCCGTCCGGTCCCTCGCCCAGCGCCTCCCGGATCCGCCGGATCTTGTCCCCGTCCTGCTTGTGTTTGCGGTCCCGCCGGTAGCCGTCCTGGGCCGAGGCCCGGTACACCCGCAGGTACTGCTCCAACGTCAGCAGCAGGTACCGCGCCCCGTCCTCCTCCACCTGGGGGATCTGCCCGATCTCCACCCCGGCAAAGGGCTTCAAGCTCTCCAGCCCGGCATAGGCCGCGTGCAGCCCCTCCCGGGCAAATTCGTGCTCGTGCTCGTCCACCAAACCGTACCCCAGCGCCGCCATCAGCTCCTGCAGCGCCTCCCAGCGGCGGTGCAGCAGCTCCTCCGGCACCAGGATGTCGATGTCGTCCGCCTGCAGATCGGTGCCCAGCCGCTGTTCCAGCCCCAGGGACCCGAACAGCAGCGGCGTCACCTGCAGCGTCCGGTCCAGGGTCCGCGCAATGCGCAGAAACTCCGCTTTTTTCATGGTTCACGCTCCTTTGGACGGAGTTTTGGCCGCCTGCAGCCGGTTTCCGGTCACCCGGCGCAAAGCACCCGAAAATGCCAAATTGTAAATTTTTTGTAAACAATTCCCATTTGTTTCCCCATAGAGGGAAACTTTTGCCCTTTTAATAGGGTATTTATGGGGGGACTTTTTCGCGCCTCCCGCCTCCGCCGTACCCCAGCCCGCCCGCAGCCGGTTTCCGGCCGCCCGGCGCAAAGCACCCGAAAATGCCAAATTGTAAATTTTTTGTAAACAATTCTCATTTGTTTCCCCATAGAGGGAAACTTTTGCCCTTTTCACAGGGTATTTATGGGGGGACTTTTTCGCGCCTCCCGCCTCCGCCACACCCCAGCCTGCCCGCAGCCACTATTTTGCCTCAACTGAGACATATTCCGGCCCCCGCCGCGCCGCTGCACCTCCGGCGCAGCCTTTGCCTCCGGCAAACCGGGCCCGGCCCCAGCCGGCCCGCGCGGCGGTTTTCTCAGCGAGCCAAACCCGCCCCGCCCGGCAGCTCACCCGGCCCGCCGTCCGCAGCCGTTTTGCCGCCACAACTCAGCCGCACCCCGACCCCCGCCGCGCGCTGCACCTCCGGCGCAGCCTTGGCCTTCGGCAAGCCGGGCCAAGCTCCGCCCGGCCCGCGCGGCGGTTTTCTTAGCGAGCCACAACCGCCCGGCCCGGCAGCTCAACCGGCCCAGCCGCAGCCGATTTTCCGCCTCAACCGAGCCGCACCCCGGCCCCCGCCGCGTCGCTGCACCTGTCGGCGCAGCCTTTGCCTCCGGCAAAGTAGGCCAGGCTCCGCCCGGCCCGCGCGGCGGTCACAGAGACCGCAGGTAGAGCCGGACGCGTTTCCCGTTTTCCCGGAGAAACCGGCCCTCCAGCACGAACCCCAGCTTCTCGTGCAGCGCGATGCTGGCCCGGTTGTCGTCCGCGACCTGGGCCACCGCCACCCGGTACCCCTGCTCCCGGGCGTAGTCCAGGGCCAGCTGCTCTGCGGCAAACCCCAGGCCCCGCCGCCGAAAGGCCGGCCGGATCTCCGGCCCGCAGCTGAGGATGTCCGCGCCGTGGGCGTAGAGGTTCATGAACCCCACGATCTCGCCCGCCAGCGTCACCTTCAGCAGCTCAAAATACCGCCCCTGGTGCCGCTGTGCCCGGGATTCCCGGATCATTTCCCGCAGCTGCTCCGCCGGTCCGGCGTACTGGGTGTCCTCCAGGCTGTCCAGATCCGCCCAGTCCACCGGCGCCACCTGCAGCCCGGCAGCAGCGGCCCCCTCCGGGTCTCGTTTCGATTCTGTGTTCATGGGTACCTCCCGATCCGTAAAAATGAAAAAGTCCCGAAAACTCGGGACTTTCCGCTGGTGCGCGAGACGGGACTTGAACCCGTACGTCGTCGACACACGCACCTCAAACGTGCCTGTCTGCCAGTTCCAGCACTCGCGCAGCTAACAGACAAGATTATAGCACCGGCCTTTTCGGTTGTCAAGCCGAAAAAACGAAAATTATACCCGTTCCAGGAAAAAACGGAAGACCGCTTCGCCGTCCACGGTGTCGGGTCGGCGGTGGGCAAAGGCCATGCGTTCCGGGTGGAACTGCACCGCAAAAATGCCCAGCTCCGGCGCCTGGAGGGCCTCGGGGATGCCGTCTTCGGCCCAGGCAGTGACGGTGAGGACCGGGGCCACCCGGTCCAGGGCCTGGTGGTGGGCGGAATTCACGGCAAAGGCGGCTCCGTAGAGCGGCCGAAGGAAGCTCTCCGCCGCCGTGCGGATGGAGTGGACCCGGTCGCCGCTGGCTTCGCTCCAGCGGTGGGTCTCCGGGTGGGCAAGATCCTGCACCAGGGTGCCGCCCAAGGCCACGTTGAGCACCTGAAACCCCTTGCAGATGCCCAAAATGGGCCTGCCCGCCGTCTGGAACCGGCGCACCAGCTCCAGCTCCGCCTCGTCCCGCTGCCGGTCGATGCCGGCACTGGCGGTGTTTTCCTGTCCGTACAGCGCGGGGTCCAGGTCCGCGCCGCCGGGCAGCAGCAGCCCATCGCACCCGTGGGAGAGATCCAGGTCCCGGGAGACCACGGGCTGTGCGCCGCAGCCGGACAGCGCGACGGTGTAGTTGGAGAGCTTTTCGGCTTCGCCGTAGAGGAAGATTTTTTTCATGGGGATCCCTTTCCGGGGCGGGCTTCTGCCCGGCAGCTTTGGCAAAATGACCGGTTTTCGGAGAACGATTTCGTCAAAGTCTGTGGAAAAGCCGGGCGCTTTTTTGCTTGCCAAACCCCTTAACTCTGCTATAATAATATACAGGAAAAGTCTGGGATTTGCAAGGCTTGGAGTCTGCGAGGAGGAGCTATATGACGGAAATTCGCACACGGTACGCACCCAGCCCCACGGGGTTCATGCATGTGGGCAATCTGCGCACCGCATTGTATGAGTATTTGGTGGCAAAGAGCCAGGGCGGCCGGTTCGTGCTGCGCATCGAGGACACCGACCGGGAGCGGCTGGTGGAAGGCGCCGAGGACGTGATCTATAAAACACTGGAGCAGGTGGGGCTCTCCCACGACGAGGGGCCCGACGTGGGCGGCCCCTACGGCCCCTATGTCCAGAGCCAGCGCAAGGACCTGTATCTGCCCTATGCCAAACAGCTGGTGGAGGCCGGACAGGCCTACTACTGCTTCTGCTCCAAGGAGCGGCTGGAGTCGCTGAAGACCGAGGACGGCTTTGCCGGATACGACCGCCACTGCCGGGACCTGCCCGCCGAGGAGGTGCAGCGTCTGCTGGACGCCGGCACGCCCTTTGTGATCCGGCAGAAGGTGCCCCTCACTGGGTCCACCACCTTCACCGACGCGGTGTTCGGGGAGATCACCATCGAGAACCGGGAGATCGAGGATCAGATCCTCATCAAGGCGGACGGATACCCCACCTACAACTTCGCAAACGTCATCGACGACCACCTGATGCACATCACCCATGTGGTCCGGGGCAGCGAGTATCTGACCTCCACCCCCAAGTACAACCTGCTGTACGAGGCATTCGGGTGGGAGATCCCCACCTATGTGCACCTGCCGCTGATCATGGGCAAAAATGACGACGGCACGGTGAGCAAGCTCTCCAAGCGCCACGGCTCCGTGAGCTTTGAGGGACTGGTGGAGGAGGGCTACCTGGGGGAGGCCATCGTGAACTATGTGGCCCTGCTGGGCTGGAGCCCCAGCGACAACCGGGAGGTGCTGAGCCTCGCGGAGATTACCCAGGACTTCGACATCGGCCGGATCAGCAAATCCCCGGCGGTGTTCGACTATGACAAGCTCACCTGGTTCAACGGGGAGTATATCAAGGCCATGGACGCGGCGGCTTTTTGGGACCATGCCGCGCCGTACTACCGGGAGGTGTTCGGGGAGCAGGACAAGCCCGCTCCCGTACTGCAAAGCATTTTGCAGGCCCGCATCAGCCGGTTCAACGAGATCCCCGGGCTGCTGGCGTTTTTCAAGGAGCTGCCCGACTATCCGGCGGAGTTTTTCGTCAACAAGAAGAGCAAGACCACGCTGGAAAATTCCCCCCAGATGCTGAAGGCCGCCATCGGGGCCCTGGAGGGCCTGGACACCTGGGAGCTGGACGCCATCCACCAGTGCCTCATCGGGCTGGCGGAGCAGCTGGGCGTCAAAAACGGCACCCTGCTGTGGCCGGTGCGCATCGCTGCGGCGGGCACCCTGGTGACCCCTGGCGGGGCCATGGAGATCCTGGCGCTGCTGGGCCGGGAAGAGGCCCTGCGGCGGCTGCATCTGGGCCTGGACAAGCTGGTAAGCGCATAAAATCGAACAGGAGGAGTTCATGATATGGACATTTTGGAGATCGATCCCGCAGAGGTGGAGAGCACCAGTTTTATCGATGATTTCGTGAAAGAGGACCTGGCCCCCGGCGGGCGGTGCGAGGGGATGCAGGTGCACACCCGGTTCCCGCCGGAGCCCAACGGCTATCTGCACATCGGCCACTGCAAGGCCCTGTATATCGATTTCCGCACGGCGGAAAAGTTTGGCGGCATCTGCAACCTGCGGTTCGACGACACCAATCCTGCCAAAGAGGACACGGAGTATGTGGAGGCCATCAAAGAGGACATCCACTGGCTGGGCTTCGACTGGGGCGACCGGCTGTACTACGGCTCCGACTATTTCCAGAAGACCTACGAGCTGGCGGTGGGGCTCATCAAAAAAGGGCTGGCCTATGTGTGCGAGCTGACCCCCGAGCAGCTGAAGGAATACCGGGGCGACATCACCACCCCGGCCCGATCCCCCTGGCGGGACCGGCCCATCGAGGAGAGCCTGGACCTCTTTGAGCGGATGAAGAACGGGGAATTCCCCGAGGGCAAGTATACCCTGCGGGCCAAGATCGACCTGGCCAGCGGCAATTTCAACATGCGGGACCCGGCGCTCTACCGCATCCGGTACATCGAGCACCACCGGCAGGGCACTAAGTGGTGCATTTTCCCCATGTACGATTTCGCCCATCCCATCCAGGACGCGCTGGAGGGGATCACCCACAGCCTGTGCTCCTTGGAATATGAGGACCACCGGCCGCTGTACGACTGGGTGATCCAGAATACCGATGTGCCCAGTAAGCCCCGGCAGATCGAGTTTGCCCGGCTGGGCATCAACAACACCGTGATGAGCAAGCGGAAGCTGCGCGCGCTGGTGGAGGGCGGTTCCGTAAACGGCTGGGACGACCCGAGGATGCCCACTCTCTGCGGCCTGCGCCGCCGGGGATACACGCCCCGTGCCATTCGGAATTTCAGCGAGCGCATCGGCGTGGCCAAGGCATCCTCCACGGTGGAATATGCCTTTTTGGAGCACTGCCTGCGGGAGGACTTAAATGAGACCGCTCGGCGGGCCATGGCCGTGCTGCACCCGGTGAAGCTCACCATCGTCAACTACCCTGCGGGGCAGACGGAGACCGTCACCGTGGAGAACAACCCCAACCGGCCCGAGGACGGGACCCGGCAGGTGAGCTTTTCCCGGGAGCTTTGGATCGAGGCGGAGGATTTTCTGGCCGAGCCCGTGCCGAAGTACAAGCGTCTCTATCCGGAGGGGCCGGAATGCCGCCTAAAGGGGGCGTATCTCGTCCGGTGCGTGGGGTACAACACCGACGAGGCAGGGAACGTGACAGAAGTGTTGGCGGAGTACGACCCCGACAGCCGGGGCGGCGACCCTGCCGACGGCCGGAAGGTGAAGGGAGCGACCCTGCACTGGGTGGACGCCGGGACCGCTGTGGACGCCGAGGTACGGCTGTATGACGACCTGTTCACCGTGCCGAACCCTGAGGAGGGAGATTTCCTGGACTATTTGAACCCGGAGTCCCTCACGGTGCTGACCGGCTGCAAGGTGGAGCAGGCCCTGGGGGCTGCCCGGCCCGGAGAGAGCTGGCAGTTCATGCGGCAGGGGTACTTCTGCGCGGACAGCCGGGACAGCGCGCCAGGACACCTGGTGTTCAACCGGTCGGTGAAGCTCAAGGACAGCTTTAAGCCTTGATTCGAACGAAAAGGGAAGGGGAGGCGGCACGCCGCCTTCTCTTTGTGTGAGGGACCAGACATGAACGATTTTACCGCCGGAGAGGTGCAGAGCCTGCTGGAGCCAGCGGCCCGAGGGCTGTGGGTCACAGTGGAGGACTGCGTGGATTCCACCAACACGGTGCTCAAAAGCCTGGCAGAGGCCGGGGGCCGGGAGGGCGAAGTGCTCATCGCCCGACGGCAGACGGCGGGCAAGGGCCGGCTGGGCCGGAGCTTTTTCTCCCCCAAGGGGACGGGCCTGTACATGAGCGTCCTGCTGCGGCCGGCGCTGGCCCCGGAGCACACCTTGTTTATCACCACGGCGGCTGCGGTGGCGGTGGCCGGCGCGGTGGAGGCCGTCACCGGGCGGAAAGCGGGCATCAAGTGGGTTAACGACGTGTATTTGGACTGCCGGAAGATCTGCGGGATCCTGACGGAGGGGGCTATGGACTTTGCCCAAGGGCGGCTCAGGTACGCGGTGCTGGGCATCGGCGTGAACCTGGCCCCGCCCCCGGGAGGCTTTCCGGAGGAATTGCGGTCGGTGGCCGGGGCGGTCTTTTCGGAGGCGCCCCCCGAGGACGTGATCTGCCGGCTGGCGGCGGAGATCCTCAACCGATTCTCCAGGATGTACAGGGCGTTGCCGGACACGGCATTTTTGGAAGAATACCGCGCCCGAAGCGTGCTCACGGGGCTCACGGTCACCGTGGTCCAAGGTGCGAGGGAGGTCACCGGGCAGGTGCTGGGCGTGGACAACGAGGCCCGGCTGGTGCTGCGCCGGGCGGACGGCAGGGAAGAGGCGTTTGCCTCGGGTGAGGCGACGCTGAAGAAGGGGTTCCTCCGGCAGCTGCGGGAACGGACGGAGCAGGGAGAAGGCCGGAACTCCTAAATGGGACCCGAAAAAAGCGGAGCGAACAAGGGGGAGCAGATGGACGGCAAACGGAATTACGACCGGGAGATGCAGGAAGTGTTGGCGGGATTGACGCCTGGGGAAAAGCCCCGGCTGCTGCTCCACGCCTGCTGCGCGCCCTGTTCCAGTTCCACGCTGGAGCGGCTGTGCGGGGCGTTCCAGGTGACGCTGTACGATTATAACCCGAATATCTCTCCCGAAGCAGAGTACCGGAAGCGGCTGGAGGAGCTGCAGCGCCTGGTGCGCTTGCTGCCGGCTGCCCGGGACGTGGATTTTTTGGAATGTGCCTATGACGGGGGAGCCTTTGAACGGATCGCCCGGGGACTGGAGGATGCGCCGGAGGGCGGCGCCCGGTGTGCCCGGTGCTTTGCCCTGCGGCTGGAGCAGACCGCCCGGGCCGCTCGGGACGGCGGCTTTGCTTGGTTCGGGACCACGCTGACCATCAGTCCGTTGAAGGATGCGGCGCTGCTCAACCGCATCGGTGCGGAGATGGGGGAGCGGTACGGCGTGCGCTTCCTGCCGTCGGATCTGAAAAAGCGGGACGGCTACCGGCGGTCCATCCTGCTGTCCCGGGAGTATGGGCTCTACCGCCAGGATTACTGCGGGTGCGTGTACTCCAAACAGGAGAGAGAACGGAAAAAGAGAGAGGAGGCGGCTGCCCGTGGCGGTGACGCATGAGGGGGTCTCCTATTGGGTGGCGGACACCCATGCCCACATCTATCCGGGAAAGATCGCGGAAAAGGCCACGGCCTCGGTGGGAGAATTTTATCACACCCGGATGAAAAACGTGGGCCTGCCCCACGTGCTGGCCCAACGGGGCCAGGAGGCGGGGATCGATCGGTTCGTGGTGTGCTCGGTGGCCACTAAGGTGGCCCAGGTGCGGTCCATCAACGCGTTCATTGAGCGCAAGTGCCGGGAATACCCGCAGTTCGTGGGGCTGGGCGCCTGGCACCCCGAGGTGGAGGACATCGCCGGGGAGATGGACGATCTGCAGCGGCGGGGCCTCAAGGGCATCAAGCTGCACCCGGATTTTCAGGAGTTTCTCATCGACGACAATAGGATGCTGCCGGTGTACGCCGAGGCGCAGCGCCGGGGGTTGGTGATCCTGTTCCACATGGGGGACTACCGGACGGAGTATTCTTCCCCCAAACGGCTGATGCATGTGCTGGACCGGCTGCCGGAGCTCACCTGCATCGCGGCCCACCTGGGCGGCTACACCGAATGGGATGCGGCCCTCAAGTCCCTGCACGGGACCAACGTGTTCGTGGACACCTCCAGCTCGCTGTTTGCACTGAGCCGGGAGCGGGCGCTGGAGAGCATCGGGCATTTTGGGGTGGAGCACACCCTGTTCGGCACCGATTTTCCCATGTGGGACCCGGCCGAGGAAGTGCGGCGGTTCCTGGAGCTGGGTATGAGCCCGGCAGAGAACCGGGCCATCCTCTACGGGAACTTTGCCCGGCTGTTCGGCGTGGGAGAGCCCTGATGGAGGGTGGGGATTTCCTGGCAGCCTGCGGACGGGTGATGGACGCGGGCCGGGCCCGGCAGGGGATCGGGACTCTGGGTGAAAAAAGCGTGCACGCGGTGCTCAAGGAGTACATCGATCCCCGGCCGCTGTGCCATGAAGTGCCCGTGGGGCCCTATGTAGCGGACGTGTGCAACGAGGAGGGTTTTTTTGAGATCCAGACCCGGGACTTTGCCCGGTTGAGGGAGAAGCTGGACTTTTTGCTGGAGAAGGCGCCGGTCACGGTGGTGTACCCGGTGGCGGGGAGGAAGTGGGTGATCTGGGTGGAGGCGGACGGCAGCCTTTCGCCCAGGAGAAGGAGCCCCAAAAGCCCCACCGCAGCGGCGATCCTGCCGGAGCTGTACAAGCTCAAAGCCATGCTACCCAAGCCCGGCCTGCGGTTTTGGGTAACGGTGCTGGAGGTGGAGGACTACCGCCTGAAGGACGGCGACGGGGAGGACCGGAAGAAGGGCGCGACCAAATTCGACCGGCTGCCGGTATCGCTGCTGGACGAGGTGTGGCTGGAGGAGCCCCGGGATTTTCTGAAGCTGGTGCCGGAGAGCCTGCCGGAGGAGTTCGGCGCACGAGAGTTCAGCAAGGCCGCCCGGATGTCCCTGTCCGGAGCACGGGCGGCGGTCAATGTGCTGCGGGCGCTGGATGTGCTGCATCTGGCGGGAAAGAAGGGGAGAGTCTATGTGTACCGACGAAACCCGGACCTGCTGTGAGGGCGCGGCACTGGACGGGCAGCTGGCCGCCCTGCGGCAGGCTCTGCTGGACCGGGGCGTTCCGGTCTCCGGACGGCTGGACCCGCATGTGACGGTGAACCGACGGGCCAAGCGGCGGCTGGGCTGCTGCCGGTATCAGAACGGGACATTTTCCATTGAGGTGGCAGAGCGCCTGTTGGAAAGGCCGGAGCAGCTGCGGGAGACTTTGCTGCATGAGCTGCTGCATACCTGTCCCGGATGCCGGGACCACGGGGCACGGTGGAAGGCCTGGGCGGAGCTGGTCAACCGGGAGATGGGGACGGGCATTGCCCGGCTGGCCCGGGAGGAAGGCCCGGTGGGACCGCTGCGGCACGAGGAAGTGAAGTACAAGATCCGGTGTGAACGCTGCGGGCGGGAGTACCTGCGGGTTCGGATGTGCAAATTGGTGAAGGCCCCCTGGCGGTACCGCTGTTCCTGCGGCGGGAAGCTGAAAAGGGTGCTGTGATACAGCGAAAGGAGTGTTCGTCATGGAAAAGAACGTGTTGAATACCGATCTGACCGGGAAGGTGGCGGTGGTCACCGGCGCAGGCGGCGTGCTGTGCAGCGGGTTTTCCCGGGTGCTGGCCCGCGCAGGTGCCCGGGTGGCGCTGCTGGACTTGAACCTGGAGGCTGCCCAACAGGTGGCGGAGGAGATCAATGCCGCAGGAGGCATGGCCCGGGCCTATGCCTGCAATGTGCTGGAAAAGGAGACCTGCCAGGCGGTGGCCGCCCAGGTCCAGGCGGACCTGGGGCCCTGTGATGTGCTGGTCAACGGCGCGGGGGGCAACAACCCGGCCGCCACCACGGACAAGGAGTATTTCGAGCCCGGCGACCTGGAAGGGACTTTCAAGAGCTTTTTCGACCTGGACGCCAAGGGCGTGTCCTTTGTGTTCAATCTCAACTTTTTGGGGACGCTGATCCCCACCCAGGCCTTTGCCGCCCAGATGGTGGGGCGGGAGGACTGCTGCATCGTGAACATCAGCTCTATGAACGCGTATACTCCGCTGACCAAGATCCCCGCCTATTCCGGAGCCAAGGCAGCCGTGAGCAACTTCACCCAGTGGCTGGCGGTACACTTCTCCAAGGTGGGGATCCGGGTCAACGCCATCGCCCCGGGTTTCTTCTCCACCGCCCAGAATGCCGCCCTGCTGTGGAATCCCGACGGGACCCCCACCGCACGGACCGGGAAGATCCTGGCGGCGACGCCCATGGGGCGTTTCGGCGAAGCGGAGGAACTGGCAGGGGCGCTGCTGTTCCTGGTGAACCGGGAGGCTGCCGGGTTCATCACCGGGGTGGTGCTTCCCGTAGACGGCGGCTTCTCGGCCTATTCCGGCGTATAACGGTCCGTAACGGTGCATTTTCTGCTCAAAAAGAACGCAAAAGGGCGCGGCAGTCGTTTGCACTGCCGCGCCCAAGCGCTTAAACCATGGGGCATGTCGTGAAAGTCAGGTTTACCGGGTCATTCTCGTTTGTGGCTCGATTCGTCCTTCGGCTCCGGTTTTGAGGATCCCTCTTGAGAGAAAAAACCAACCGAGGCAACGCCCAGACCTAAAATGGGTAGGATGGCCCCCGCCAGCTCGAAGATGCCGGAGCGTTCCAGAGACTCCATCAGGAGGCAGGCGATGCCCGCCAGAATGAGGGCGATGCCATAGAGAAGGGTCTGTATCTTTTTCATGGGCATCCCTCACGCAGAGATGTGACCGGAGCTGATGCCCTGCTTGACGTCGCCCAGCGGGAGCCAATCCAGCGCCTTGTGGATGTAGGTATCCCAGAAATCCCACTCGTGAGCGCCGGGGCCTTCCAGCCATGTGACGTCGTAGCCCAAGGACTGGAGATGGTCCCGGAAGGCGCGGTTGGGATGGATCAGGTTGTCCTCGGTGCCGCAGGCCATGAAGAATTTGGGCTTGACAGGGCTCTCCTTCAGCTGCTCCGCCAGAGCGTCGGGGTCGTTGGGTCCGCCCACCACCTGGTCGATGTCCCCGAAGATGGCCTCATAGTAGCCACGGTTGGTGAAGGGGTTGTCGGTATACTCGGTGTGGGTGGGGACCTCGGGGATGATCAGCGCGGAGGACAGAGCGCACACGGCGCCGAAGGTCTCCGGGTGCTGGAGGGCATTGACGATGGAGCCGTAGCCGCCCATGGAGAGCCCGCCGATAAAGGTGTCCTCCCGTTTGCGGGACAGGGGGAAGGTGCGGCGGGTGAATTCTACCAGCTCCTTGCCGATGAAGTTGCCGTAGAAGTTGCCGCTTTTTTTGTTGTCCACGTAAAAGCTGTTGTCGCCGGAAGGCATCACCACCGCCAGATCCCGGTCCTCCGCCCAGCGCTGGATGCGGGTTCCGTTGACCCAGTCGGTATAGTTGCCCAGAATGCCGTGGAGCAGGTATAGGGTCTTAAAGGGCTTTTCCCGGACCGCAGCGCCGGGAGCGAATTTATCGGTGGGCAGGATGACGTGGATGGGGACGCTGCGCATGAGGGAAGAAGAAACAAAATTACACTGAATAATTGCCATAGTATGACCTCCTTTGTTATAAGGATACCAAAAAACGAGGGAAAAAGCAAGTGAATTTATTCCATTGGGGACCAATGCTCGGCGCAGGGCAGACTTGCTTTTTTTGACACAAGTGCTATAATAGACGAAATATCATTCTGCCCGCCTTGTTCAGGCACTGCACCCGGGGCGGGAACGATGGCCAGAGGAGGAAACACAGATGCAGAAAATCACTGTTGAACGGACAAAACATCCCCGGTCCAAACCGCAGGACCAGTCCAAGCTGGGGTTTGGCAAGATCTTTACCGACCACATGTACATCATGCCCTTTGATCGGGAACAGGGTTGGCACGACCCGAAGATCGTACCCTATCAGCCTGTCTCCCTGGAGCCCGCATCCATGGTCTTCCACTACGGCCAGGAGATGTTCGAGGGCTTGAAGGCGTATCGCACCGAGGACGGCCGGGTCCTGCTGTTCCGGCCGGACAAGAACATCCAGCGGGCGAACCGTTCCAACCGCCGGCTGTGCATCCCGGAGATCCCTGCGGACGACTTTTTGAATGGGCTCAAGACCCTGGTGGATGTGGACAAGGATTGGATTCCCACCCAGCCGGGGACATCGCTGTACATTCGGCCCTTCGTCATCGCCACGGATGCGTTTTTGGGGGTGCGGCCTTCGGACACCTACCTGTTTATGATCATCCTCTCTCCCTCCGGTGCGTACTATGAGCACGGGCTGGATCCGGTGAAGATCTGGATCGAGGACGATTATGTTCGGGCCGTGCGGGGCGGCATCGGCGAGGCCAAGACCGGCGGCAACTATGTGGCCAGCCTGGCGGCTCAGGTGAAGGCCCATGAGGACGGGTACGATCAGGTCCTGTGGCTGGACGGTGTGGAGCGCAAGTACATCGAGGAAGTGGGCTCCATGAATATCTTCTTTAAGATCAACGGCACCGTGGTGACGCCCCAGCTCTCTGGCAGCATCCTGCCTGGCGTGACGCGGGCTTCCTGCATCGACCTGTGCAAACACTGGGGACTGCCTGTGGAGGAGCGGCGTATCAGCGCTCAGGAGCTGGTGGAAGCCGCTCAAACTGGGGCGCTGGAGGAATGCTGGGGCAGCGGTACTGCTGCGGTGATCTCTCCTGTGGGGGCCCTGCGGTTTGAAAATCAGGTGATGACCATCGGCGACGGCGGCATCGGTCCGGTGAGCCAGCGGCTCTACGACACCGTCACCGGCATCCAGACCGGCACATTGCCCGATGAATTCGGCTGGACGGTGCAGGTGAACGCCTGATGTCCCGGGACATTCTCTTCGACACGGAGGACGGGCGCTTCTCCTACCGGGTGGGCGGGCTGCTCATCCGGGAGGATCAGGTGCTGCTCCAAAGGGCCGTGGGGGAGGAGGGCTACGCCGTGATCGGCGGCCACGCAGCCTTCTTTGAAACCAACGCCGAGACGCTCAAACGGGAGTTTCTGGAGGAGATCCATGCGCCCATCGAAGTGAGGAAACTTCTGGCCCTGGGAGAGATCTTCTTCCCGTGGAACGGGCCCTGCCACCAGATCTTCCCCTGCTACCGGTTAAGGCTCACCGACGAATCCGCCATCCCGCTTACAGGGACGTTCCACGGCTTCGATGAGCTGGGCGGGGAGCGGTTCGATCTGGACTTCTGCTGGGTCCCCTTTGAGGAGCTGCGGCAGGGCGCTTTGGTCTATCCGCCGGAGATCGTTCCGGTGATTTTGGGCGACACCCGGGGCGTGGTGCATTTTGTGTATCGTCAGTGAGCTGCTTTGGACAGCAGGCGGCAGCAAAGTCGCCTGAGACCGCAGAAAACGGTCCCTGCTTTTCCGGAGAGCTTTGGAATGGTGATTATACAAAAAAAGGGAGAGGCATGCGCCTCTCTCCTTTTTGTTCTGGAAAAAGACTTGAGGGAACCGGGAAAAGGTGATATACTGAGTCTGTCGGGTTCGTGAGCGAACGGCGCGGTGCGCCGGGAAAAAGGAGATTCGATATGCCCCAGAAGGAAACTTGGATGAAACGTGCGGCGGGCGTGCTGCTACCGGTGAGCAGCCTGCCCGGCAAGGATGGGATCGGCAGTCTGGGAAAGGCCGCTTATCAGTGGGTGGATTTTCTAAAAGCTGCCAAGCAGAAATACTGGCAGGTGCTGCCTCTGGGGCCCACCGGATATGGCAACAGCCCCTATCAAAGCGTGTCGGCGTTTGCGGGGAACCCTTATTTTGTCGATCCCGGTCTGCTGTGCCGGGACGGGCTGCTGGAGAAAGAGGAGATCCGAGCGGCCCGGGGAGATGCGCCCGCGAACCAGGTGGATTACCCGGCGCTGGAGCGAAACCGGGAGGCTCTGCTGCGAAAAGCCTATGCCCGGTTTACCGACTGGGAGGGTTTGGAGAAATTCCGCAGGGTACAACGGGACTGGGTCGAGGATTACGCCCTTTTCGTGGCTGTGAAGGCCCGCATGGGCGGGAAGCCCTGGACCCAGTGGGAAGAAGGGATCCGACTGCGCAGGCCGGAGGCGATGGAGGCCTGGCGGGAGGAATGCCGGCAGGATATGGGTTTCCACGTGTTCGTACAGTACCTTTTCTACACCCAGTGGAAGGCACTGAAGCGGTATGCCAACCGAAAGGGCGTGAAGATCATCGGGGACGCGCCCATCTATGTCGCCATGGACAGCGCGGATGTATGGGCGAGTCCCGAACTGTTTCAGCTGGGCGAGCAGTACCTTCCCACCGAGGTGGCCGGCTGCCCGCCAGATGCCTTCTCCGAGGACGGCCAGCTGTGGGGCAACCCGCTGTACCGGTGGGACGTGATGGAACAGGACGGCTTCCGATGGTGGATGCGGCGGCTCAAGGCCAATCTGACCCTGGTGGACGTGCTGCGGATCGACCATTTCCGGGGCCTGGAGAGCTATTATGCCATTCCCTACGGAGAGGAAACGGCCCGCAACGGGCGCTGGAAAAAGGGACCGGGCCGGGCTTTCATCAAAGCAGTGAAGGCGGCATTTCCGGGTGCACCCATCATCGCAGAGGATCTGGGCTATCTCACGCCTGCAGTGCATAGGTTGTTAAGGACCTCCGGCTTTCCAGGCATGAAAGTGCTGCAGTTTGCCTTTGACGGGACCGGAGAGAGCGACTATATGCCCCATCGGTATGCTCCCAACTGTGTGGTGTACACCGGGACCCACGACAACGATACGACTGCGGGATGGGTACGCGCTGCGGACCCGAAGACGGTGGAGAAGGCTATGGCCTACGCGGGGGTGCAGCATTCCAAGCAGGCAACGGAGGGTCTGGTTCGGCTGGCCCTTTCCAGTGTGTCCGATCTGGCGGTGATCCCCATCCAGGACTACCTGGAACTGGGAAGCGAAGCGCGGATCAACACCCCTTCGACGCTCAGTGAAGCGAACTGGCGGTGGAGACTGCGGAAAAAACAGCTGACGCCTGAGCTTGCCGTGCGGATGGCCGCTTGGGCGGCCCTGTACGGGCGGGACCGGAAGGACCCGCCAAAAGCAAAAAAGCGGGGGAGGAAACCATCTTGACTGAACTGCGAGCGGAGCTGGAGCTCCTTTTGAAAAAGGACCTGGAGGCTGCGGAAAACGAAGAGATCTATGCGGCGCTGATGACTTTGGTGCAGCAGCGGCTGGCGGAAGCCCCCAGGATCGAGGGGCCGAGGAAGTTGTACTATGTCTCAGCCGAATTCCTGCTGGGAAAGCTGCTCTCCAACAATCTGATCAATTTGGGCCTTTTCGATGCGGTGCGGGACGTTCTGCAGGAGGCCGGTAAAGACCTGACCGCCATCGAAGAGCTGGAGCCCGAACCTTCCTTGGGAAACGGCGGCCTGGGCCGCCTGGCTGCGTGTTATTTGGATTCAGCTGCGACGCTGGGCTTGCCGGCAGACGGCGTGGGCCTGCTCTACCATTTTGGACTGTTTCGGCAGAGCTTTGAAAACCTGAAGCAGAGCGAGTCCCCGGATGAATGGCTTTCGCAACAGCAATGGCTGCGCAAGGCGGGCCTTTCGTTCCCGGTCACGTTCCCCCAAGGGACCGTGGAAGCTGTGCTCTACGAGTTGGATGTGCCCGGTTACGGGGGACAGGTCAGCCGGTTGCGCCTGTTTGATCTTGAGACCGTTGACGAAACGCTTGTGGGCGATGGGATCGACTTTGACAAAACAGCCATTGACAAGAACCTTACCCTGTTCCTCTACCCCGACGATTCGGATCGGGACGGTCGGCTGCTGCGGGTCTATCAGCAGTACTTCATGGTGAGCGCAGCGGCTCAGTTGATCCTCCAGGATCTGACCCAGGCGGGGCACGCCCTGACGGACCTGCCCAAGTACGCGGTGATCCAGATCAACGATACCCATCCTTCGATGATCATTCCGGAACTGATCCGCTTGATGGTGGAACAGGGCGTCGCCTTTGACGATGCGGTGGCCGCGGTGGAACAGACCTGCGCCTATACCAATCATACCATTTTGGCCGAGGCGCTGGAGAAGTGGCCTCTGGATTATTTGGAGGAAGCGGTGCCCGCATTGGTGCCGGTGATCCGCGAGCTGGACGAGCGGGTCAAACAACGCTGCGTGGACGAGGACGTTGCCATAATCGACGAGGACGACCTGGTGCACATGGCCCGGATGGACATCCATTACGGATTCTCGGTGAACGGTGTGGCCGCCTTGCACACGGAGATCCTTCGGACCTCGGAGCTAAAGGCATTTGCCCGGCTGTACCCGAATAAATTTACCAACAAGACCAACGGCATCACCTTCCGCCGCTGGCTGATGCACTGTAACCCCGAGCTGGCCGGGTTCGTCACCTCGCTGATCGGGGAAGGCTGGAAACGGGATGCCAACGAGCTGGAAAAGCTGCTCGCATTCCGGGACGATCCCCAGGTCCTGCAACAGCTGCTGGACCTCAAGCAGGGGAAGAAAGATGCTTTAGCGGAATACCTGAAAGAAAATGCCGGAGTGGAGATCCCAGCGGATTCGGTGTTCGATGTGCAGATCAAACGGCTGCACGAGTACAAGCGCCAGCAGATGAACGCTCTGTATATCATCTGGAAGTATTTTGAGATCAAAGCCGGACGGCTGCCCAAACGGCCCCTCACGCTGATCTTTGGCGCCAAGGCAGCACCCGCTTATGTGATCGCCAAAGACATCATCCATCTGATCCTGTGCCTGCAGGAGATCGTCAACAACGATCCGGAGGTGTCTCCTTACATGCAGGTGCTCATGGTGGAGAACTACAACGTTTCCTGGGCGGAGCGGCTGATCCCGGCCTGCGATATCTCGGAGCAGATCTCGCTGGCCTCGAAGGAGGCCAGCGGTACCGGGAACATGAAGTTCATGCTCAACGGCGCGGTGACTCTTGGCACGTTGGACGGCGCCAATGTGGAGATCTCCCAGTTGGTTGGGGAGGAAAACATTGCGCTGTTCGGAGAGCGGAGCGAAAAGGTCATGGAGATGTATGCCGAGGAGAGCTATTCGCCCGGGGATTTCTACCCCGACGATCCGGAGATCGAGCGACTGCTGGACTTTTTGATCAGTCCGAAGATGATGCGTCTGGGCGACCCGGAGAACCTCGGGCGTCTGTATCGGGACATGACTCGCAAGGATTGGTTCATGGCCCTGCTGGATGTGAAGACATATATCGCTGCAAAAGAAAAATTGTTGGACGAATACGAGGACCGCTTGGCCTGGGCCCGGCGGATGCTGGTAAACATCGCCAAGGCGGGATTTTTCTCCTCCGACCGGGCGGTGGCCCAGTATAATGAAGAGATCTGGCGGCTGTGAGTTTTTTGCTGGGGGAGGTCGTTCCCCCGAAAGAGAGGATTCGGGAGGAACGAAATGGGATGGATTGAACTGATCTTGCTGGCAGTAGCGCTCTCCATGGACGCGTTTGCGGTCGCCGTGTGCAAGGGACTGGCACTGAAAAAGGTCAACGTGGGACAAATGGCCCTGGTTGGGCTTTGGTTCGGCGGATTCCAAGCACTGATGCCCGTCATCGGCTTCGGATTGGGCGCTCAGTTTCGGGATACGATCGCCTCGGTGGACCATTGGATCGCCTTTGGGTTGCTTGCGATCATCGGGATCGGGATGATCCGGGAAGCTGTTTCCGGACCGGACGAAGCGGAAAGCGCTTCCCTGTCTGTGAAAAACATGTTTTTGCTGGCGGTCGCCACCAGTATCGACGCATTGGCAGTGGGGGTCAGCTTTGCGTTTCTCAACGTGCAGATCCTGTTCGCAGCTTCTCTGATCGGCGTGATCACCTTTCTGTTGTCTGCTGTCGGTGTGAAGGTGGGAAGCGTTTTTGGCGGCAAGTACCAGAGCCGAGCGGAACTGGCAGGAGGCGTGCTTCTGATCCTGCTGGGGACCAAGATCCTGCTGGAGCACCTGGGCATTTTGGGGTAACAAAGGAGGCGTTCACGGACATGACGGATGAAAATAAGCTGCTGGCAGTCTTTGGATCGCCCCACCGGGACGGTCCCACCCGGCGCCTGCTGGATCCCTTTTTGGAACCGTTTCGGCTTCAGGATTGGAGCATCGAAACCGTGGACGCCTATGCATTGAGCGCAAAACCCTGCCTGGACTGCGGTTTTTGCGGGCGTGAAGAGGGCTGCGCCCAGCGTGATCTGGACCCGTTGGACCGCTCTCTGCGTCAGAGTCAGGTGCTGGTGATCGCCTCTCCAGTGTACAACGATTCTTTTCCGGCCCCGCTGAAAGCCCTGCTGGATCGGACCCAGCGGTATTACTCGGCCCGTTTTTCCCTGGGGCTTCGACCGCCCATCCAAACCTTCCGGAAGGCTGCCCTGCTGCTGACCATGGGCAGCACGGATCCGTTCCCCGTGGAGGTGACGACGCGGCAGTTGGAACGGGTGTTTTCGGTGATGAATACGCGGCTGGTGGGCACGGCGGTGTGGAACGGATTGGATCGGGGAGAGGGGGGAAAAACGGACGCGATGGAAAAAGCATCTCGTTTAGCCCTTGAAATTCTCTCCCAAATGTGATATGATTTTCAAGATATTACACCATAAGGTAGGTTTTAGAAATGTCCGGACATTCAAAGTGGAACAATATCAAGCGCAAGAAGGAAAAAGCCGACGGCGCAAAGGCGAAGATCTTTACCAAGCTGGGGCGTGAACTGGCGGTGGCTGTGAAAGAGGGCGGCAGCGCCGATCCCGCATCCAACTCCCGGCTGAAGGACTGCATCGCCAAGGCCAAGGCTGCCAATGTGCCCAACGACAACATCGAACGGATCATCAAGCGGGCGGCCGGCGAGGGGAGCACCGCCACCTATGAGGATATCACCTATGAGGGCTACGGTCCCAGCGGCGTGGCTGTCATCGTGGAGACCCTGACCGACAACCGCAACCGTACCGCTGCCGATGTGCGGCATGCTTTTGACAAGTTCGGCGGCAATCTGGGCACCAACGGGTGCGTTTCCTTCATGTTTAAGCAAAAAGGTGTGATCGTGATCGAACGGGAGGGCCTGGAAGAGGACGACGTCATGGGGGATGCCCTGGAGGCCGGCGCTTCCGACTTCTCCGTGGATGAGGACGTTTTTGAAGTGACCACCGAACCGCTGGATTTCAGCGCGGTCCGTGAGGAGCTGGAAAATAAGGGCTATTCGTTCGTTTCTGCGGAGCTGGAGATGGTCCCGGACACCTATACGTCCATCGAAGATCCCGAGGTGGCCCAGAAGATGCAGAAAATGCTGGACCTGCTGGAGGATAATGACGACGTCCAGAATGTCTGGCACAACTGGGATGCCCCGGAAGATGCCGAAGAGGAATAATCAAATCGAAAAGTCTCTCCGATGGTTCGGAGAGACTTTCCTATGTGGAAAGGACGATGGGATATGAGACACCTGATCGACCCGCTGGATTTTTCCCTGGAAGAGACCGACCGGCTGCTGGCGCTGGCCACGGACATCATCCGGGAACCCGGCCGATTTGCGCATTTGTGTGACGGAAGGATCCTGGCGACGCTGTTCTATGAGCCCAGCACCCGCACCCGCTTGAGCTTTGAATCCGCCATGATGCGCTTGGGCGGGAAGGTGCTGGGATTTGCCGGCGCCGATATGAGCTCTGCCGCCAAGGGCGAAAGCGTGGCCGATACGGCCCGGATGGTCTCTGGATACGCGGACATCATCGCCATGCGGCATTTCAAAGAGGGCGCGCCCTATGTGGCTTCCCGCTATGCAGGAGTCCCCGTGATCAATGCCGGAGACGGCGGCCACCAGCATCCCACCCAGACCTTGACAGACCTTCTGACGATCCTGCGCTGCCGTGGGAAGATCGGCGGGACCACCATTGGCCTGTGCGGAGACCTGAAATTCGGCCGGACGGTGCATTCTCTGATCAAGGCGCTGGCTCGCTACGAGGACATGCGGTTCGTGTTCATCTCTCCCGATGAGCTGAAGGTCCCCGGATACATCGTGAAGGAGGTCGTCCGGCCGTCCGGTCATCCCTATGAGAGCACCCGCGCCATGGAGGACGTGATGCCCCAGTTGGATATCCTGTACATGACCCGGGTCCAACGGGAGCGCTTCTTCAACGAGGAAGACTATGTCCGGCTAAAGGATTCCTATGTGCTCACTGCGGATAAGCTCCGCACCGCCAAGCCGGATCTGGCGATCCTGCACCCCCTTCCCAGAGTCAATGAGATCTCGCCGGAGGTGGACGACGATCCCCGGGCAAAGTACTTTGAGCAGGCGAGGAACGGTGTGTTCGTACGGATGGCGCTGATCTTGGCTCTATTGGGCCTAGCGCCGGAGGTATTGCAGGAAAGGGGGGCTTGACATGTTGAATATCGACAGTATTGAAAACGGCATCGTCATCGATCACATCACCGCAGGCCTGGGGATGCGGGTGTACGAGCTGCTGGAGCTGGACAAGCTGGACACCTGTGTGGCGATCATCAAAAACGCCCGCAGTGAGAAATACGGCAAGAAAGACATCATCAAGATCGAGGGCGTCCAGAACATCAATCTGGATGTGCTGGGCTTTATCGATACCAACGCCACGGTCTGCACCATTCGGGAAGGCAAATTGGTGAGCAAAGGCCGCCCGCCGCTGCCCAAGGTGTTGACCAACATCATCTCGTGCAAAAATCCCCGGTGCATCACCAGCGTGGAGAAGGTCGATCAGATCTTTTACCTCTGCGATGAGAAAGCCCATCGCTATCGGTGCAAATACTGTGAGCAGGAGTACAAAAAAGACCCTGCGGAGGGAGAAACGGTATGAAAAAGAAGGGAAACGGGGCAGGCCGGAAAAAACCCAGCCCCAAGAGTCAGGCGTTTTTGGCCGTGGTGACCTGCATCGACCTGCTGCTGTCGCTGCTTTTGGCGGTGTTTCACCGGCTGGAGGTCATCCACGCCGTTCAAAACGACGAAGATGTGCAGGTTCTTCTGCGCACTCAGAAAGAAACGAAAGAACCCTGAATGCTTTGGAATCGAAAAAAAGTTCTTGACAAATCGCTCGATTTGTGGTATAATAAAAAAAGTAGGTTCGAGAGGGACTCTCAGGTCGATTTGGGGAGCGAATCTCGTTGACTTGTGTAGATGCTGCCAGATGCCGAAAGCCTCATTGGGTGCGCTGATCCGCGTGAAAATGTCTTGACTTTTTTCCGGCAGTATGCTATACTGGTCATGCCGCATGTGAAAGGCCGACGGGAGAGGTATGCCCTCCGGTCGAAAAGTGAGCTCAGCTCCGCCTTCCGACAGCGAGACTATCATAAAGGCAGGCAAGGAAATGTTTGCGATCATTGAAACGGGCGGCAAGCAGTACAAGGTCCAGTATGGAGACGTGATCTATGTTGAGAAGCTGGATGCCGCAGACGACAGCACAGTCACGTTCCCCGTGGTGGCTGTTTTTGGCGAGAACGAAACGAAGGTCGGGACCCCCTATGTGGAGGGCGCCAGCGTGACGGGGAAAGTGGTGAAGACCGGCAAAGGCAAGAAGATCACGGTGTTCACCTACAAGGCCAAGAAAAACGTCAAGCGCAAGATGGGCCATCGGCAGCCCTATACCAAAGTGCAGATCGAGGCCGTGAACGCCTGAGTCCATGATCTGTATCCAGTTTTTGGTCCATCCGGAAGGCGATCTGTTGGGGTTCGAGATCCGGGGACATTCCGGGTATGCAGAGGCGGGTTCGGACATCGTCTGTGCCGCAGTCTCGTCCGCTGCTTATCTGACGGCAAACACCGTGATGGATGTGCTCCACGTTTCTCCGGTTCAGCTGCGGGTCGAAGAAGGAAACATGCTCTTCCGCATTGCTGAAAAGGACGGCCCCGTGTGCCGGGATGTTTTGACCGGACTGAAGCTCCACTGCTTGCAGCTGGAGGAACAATACTCCGAGTATCTTCAAGTGGCGTATTCGGAGGTCTATGATTTGAGATTGAAAAGGAGAGATTCTCATGCTGAAGGTTAATATCCAGCTTTTCGCCCATAAGAAAGGCATGGGTTCCACGAAGAACGGCCGCGATTCCGAGTCCAAGCGGCTGGGCGTGAAGCGTGCCGACGGTCAGTTCGTTTTGGCCGGCAATATTTTGGTCAAGCAGCGCGGCACCAAGATCCATCCCGGCACCAACGTTGGCCGCGGTTCCGACGATACCCTGTTTGCGCTGATCGACGGCAAGGTGAAGTTTGAACGCATGGGCGCGACCCGTAAGAAGGTCAGCGTCTACGCCGCCGAGTAAGTTTTTGGCAAAACAGACAGCTCCCTGGGCGATCCCCGGGAGCTTTTTCTGTCGACTGGACTGAGCGGTGCGGAGCGGGTCCGATCTCTGTCAGAAAAGGCCAAAGGAGGGAACCTGATGCATCGAAAACGGGTGTTTTTGGTCACTTCGTGTGTATTTATCGTCGCTGCGATCTGTCTGGCTGTTTTCTTCGGTCCGAAACGTCCCCTCCGGTCCCTGGAGGCCGAGGATGTGGTCTCAGCCCAAGTGGGGCTGTACCCGCCGGACGTGGAGATGGAATTGACCCCCGAGCAGATTGGGGAGTTGGTCCCTCTGTTGCGGGACACGGTGATCTATCACTGGGACCCGAGCTTTTCGCTTTATGACGGACAGGCGGTGGTGTATACCCTGCACCTCACGGACGGAACGACCAAAACGGTGCAGGCCTATGGACAATTTCTCGTCCTCGATGAGCAGGGATATCGGACCAAGTATGAACCCAGCGAGGCGCTGCATCAATTCGGCAATCGACTGGCGAGCGGGGAATGATCCATGGGAGAAGTGTTTTTGATCTGCGGCAAGCTGTGCTCCGGAAAGACCACCTATGCGCACAAACTGGCGGCGGAGCAGGGCGCGGTGCTGCTCTCGGTGGACGAGGTGATGCTCAGCATTTTCGGGCAGTTCGCCGGGGACAAGCATGACGAGTATGCGGCCGGGGCGAAGCGTTTTCTGCTGGGCAAGGCGGTGGAGCTGGCCGACAAAAACGTGCCCGTGGTGCTGGACTGGGGCTTTTGGAGCCGTGCAGAACGTCAGCAGATGCGCGTTTATTTTGCTGCAAGAGGTGTGGTGAGCCGGCTGGTGTATCTTGCCGTGGAGGAAACGGTCTGGAAACAGCGGATCCTGGCGCGAAACACCGCTGTGCTGGCGGGAGATGTCCAGGCGTACTACGTGGACGACAATTTGGCAAAGAAGTTTTTACAGCGTTTTGAAGAACCGGCGGACGAGGAGATCGACCTGCGGGTGACCTGTGGGTAGGAAGGAACAGCAGGATGTTTATTGATATCGCCAAGATCCATATCAAGGCAGGGGACGGCGGAGATGGCGCCGTGGCTTTCCATCGCGAGAAGTATGTTGCTTCCGGCGGGCCGGACGGGGGAGACGGCGGCCGGGGGGGCAGCGTGGTCTTTCAGGTGGACGACAGTTTGTCCACGCTGGCGGATTTCCGGTATAAGCGGAAATATGTGGCCCAGCGGGGCGAAAACGGTCGGGGCGGACGCTGTGCAGGGAAAAGCGCCCCGGATTTGGTCGTTCGGGTCCCCCGGGGGACCTTGGTGAAGGATGCTGCGACCGGCCGCCTGCTGGCCGATCTTTCAGATGATGTGCCCCAAGTGATCGCCAAGGGCGGCCGAGGCGGCTGGGGCAATACGCATTTTGCCACGCCGACCCGCCAGACGCCGCGCTTTGCCAAGCCCGGTCTGCCGGGAGAGGAGCTGGAGGTGCAGCTGGAGCTCAAGCTGCTGGCGGATGTGGGGTTGGTGGGCTTTCCCAATGTGGGCAAGTCCACGCTGGTGTCTGTGGTCAGCGAGGCAAAGCCCAACATTGCCAACTATCACTTCACGACCATCACCCCAGTCCTGGGCGTGGTGCGCCTGGGGGAGGGCAATTCCTTCGTCATGGCGGACATTCCCGGTCTGATCGAGGGCGCATGGCAGGGCGTGGGGCTGGGACACCAGTTTTTGCGTCACGTGGAGCGCTGCCGTTTGCTGGTCCATGTGGTGGATGTTTCCGGCAGCGAGGGCAGGGACCCCAAGGAAGATTTCGTCACCATCAACGAGGAGCTTCGGCGGTTCAACCCCGAGCTGGCTGAGCGGCCTATGCTGGTGGCGGGCAATAAATGCGACTTGACCGACGATGAGACGGTGGAATCGTTCCGGAGGTTTGTGGAGGCCCAGGGCTATGACTTTTTCCCGATCATGGCGCCCATCCGTCACGGCGTGGATGAACTGGTCCAGAAGATCTGGGAACGGCTCAGTCAGCTGCCGCCCATCCTGCGGTATGAACCCGAACCGACCGTGTTGGAGCCGGTGGAGAACCTTCAGGCGGGGACAATCGACATCACCAGCGAAGATGGCGTTTTCTTCGTCAAGGCTCCGTGGCTCTACAAGATCATGGAAACGGTCCATTTCGATGACAGCGAATCTCTGGCGTACTTTCAGCGTGTGCTGATCGAGACGGGCGTGATCCAGGCCCTGCGCGATGCGGGCTGCACGGAAGGCGATACCGTGGACCTGTACGATCTGGAATTTGATTTCGTCGAGTAGTAAGGAGACCGCTTTATGGATATGCTGAATCTGGGCGCGTTTCCACCCATGAGCGAGATGAGTCCATTGGCCCTGGCTTTTCTGGGGGACGGCGTGTATGGGCTCTTGGTGCGAGAGCATCTGCTGCAGAGAGGAAACTGCACGGTGAACCGGCTCCATACCCAGTCGGTGGAATGGGTCCGATGCGAGGCGCAGGCACAGGCGTTGCGGAGGCTTTGGCCGGCGCTCAGCGAGGCAGAACAGGCTATCGCACAGCGTGGGCGGAATGCACATGTGCACCACGTCCCCAAAAATTCCTCTTTGGAAGACTATCACAGCGCCACGGCTCTGGAGACCCTGTTTGGCGCTTTGTACATCCAGGGCGAGTTTGATCGGATCCGTGCGCTCTTTATGACCATTGCGGAGAACGAGTAGCGTTCTTACGGGGATCTGCGTACGCTGAGGGTAAAACCATCTTGGAGGGGTGTGCTTGAAAATCAACGGGAAAGCAAAGAACCTGTTGCTGGATATGCTTCTGATCCTGGTGGGATCTGCCATTTACGGGGTATCAGTCAGCGTGTTCACGGCGCCGAACAACATCGCGCCGGGGGGCGTCACCGGTGTGGCGACCCTGCTCAATTACCTTTTCGGGACGCCCATTGGGCTGTTTTCGTTTCTCATCAACATTCCCATCGTGATCTGGGCGGTGCTGGAGATCGGCTGGAAGCTGGTGGTCCGTTCGTTGATCGCAGTGGCCCTCACGTCTTTGATGATCGACTTGTGCTCGGCCGTTTTGCCTGCCTATCAGGGGGACATGATCCTGGTCTCCCTGTTCGCCGGTTTGACGGAAGGGGTGGGGCTGGCCCTGACCTTTGTGCGGGGAGCGACCACCGGCGGCACCGATATGTTGGCCCGGCTGTTGGGCAGACGCTTTCCGCACCTGTCCATGGGCAAGCTGATGCTGCTTTTGGACGGCGTGATTGTTGCGGTGTCGGCTGTGGTCTACGGAAGCATCGAAAATGCCATGTATGCCTGCATCGTGATCTTTGTTTCCACCAAGCTCATCGATTCGATCCTCTATGGCACGGATGCCGGGACCGGGCGGCTGTTTTTCGTGATGTCTCCCCAAGTCCGGCGGATGGGCGAACGCATTATCCAGGAGATGGACCGCACCGTGACGTATTTGGATTCCAAGGGCGGGTATTCCAACCAGCCCGGGGAGACCATGCTCTGTGTGGTGCGCCGGTTCGAGGTCTTTCACATTCAAAACATCATCCGGTCCGAGGATCGAGACGCTTTCGTCATCGTCGGTGACGCAGGGGACATCACAGGAGAGGGCTTTCGCCCCGCCCGTTCCGATGATCAGTCTCTGCTGGAGCTTCTGAGGGGACTGAAAAACCAGAAAAGGTAAGAAAAGAGCCCGGCGGCACAGGGCACGCCGGGCCTTTCCAGCCAGAAGCTCAATACTGCTCGTTGCTGCTGTTCAGCTCGTTTTTCTGGTTTGACTTGCTGTTGTCGTAATCGAACTCTTTGCTCTTGGAATTCTGCGCGTTGTTCTGAGAGCGGTTCTGATTTTTGCTGTTCTGCGTTTCGCTCTGAGAACGGTTCTGGGCGTTCTGGTTCTGGCTGTTCTTGTTATGGTCTTGCTTGCTGCACATGAATGATCGCTCCTTTCATGTCCATATTGTGGGCAGAATCGATGCGATTATGCGAGCAAATGAGACCGAATTTTGGGTTTGGATTCAAGATCGTGAAAGGGGGCCTCTAGAGTGGATCTTCCTCAGGCGTATTTGCGCCAGATGCAGGAGCTGCTGGGGGAGGAGTATCCGGCTTTTTTGGCGTGTTACGAACAGCCCGCTTTTCGCGGTGTACGGTTGAATCCGCTCAAATGCACCCAGGAGACGCTTGCAGCCAGCCTCTCTGTGTCCCTTTCTCCGGCGCCGTTTTCTCCGCTGTCCTTTTACGCGGCGGGATTGGAGCGTCCCGGGTCCTTACCGGCTCATCGGGCGGGTATGTTTTATTCTCAGGAGCCGTCTGCGGCGTCTGCGGTGACGGTGTTGGACCCGCAGCCGGGTGAAAAGATCCTGGACCTTTGCGCAGCCCCCGGCGGGAAATCTACGCAAATCGCTGCCCTGCTGGACCGAAAGGGCTTGCTCTGGTCCAATGAGATCGTCCGGGAGAGAACTGGCGCGCTGCTTTCCAATCTGGAACGGGTGGGTGCAGTGAATTCGGTGGTTTCCAGCATCCATCCGGAAAAGCTCTGCAGCGCCCTGCAGGGATATTTTGACCGCGTTTTGGTGGATGCCCCTTGTTCGGGAGAGGGTATGTTTCGCCGGCAACCAGAGGCCATTGGGGAATGGACTGCGGAGAGCCCGGCTGCCTGCGCCGCCCGACAGCTCAAGATCCTCGACTGTGCGGCCCAGGCGGTGAGATCCGGCGGGGTACTGGTGTATTCGACCTGTACCTTCTCCCGAGAAGAAAACGAAGAGGTGGTCCAGGCTTTCCTGGAGGGCCATTTGGACTTTGAGTTGCTTCCCATACGCGTCGGTTTTGGCCGTCCGGGATCCGATGGCCGCTCGTTGCGTATTTTTCCCATGGATGGGGGAGAGGGCCATTTTGTGGCACTTTTCCGTCGGACCGGAGCGATCACCTGCAGGGTCCATGCTTTTTCCGGGTATCTTTCGGGACGGGCTTTGGAGCCGATCTGGGCCTTTTACGATTTCCTCTTCACGGAACGTTGGGAAGCCGGAGTGTGCCGTCAGGGCGATCGGATCTTTCTGGTGCCGCCGGATATGCCGGAGCTGGCTGGGTTGGGCGTTTTGCGGGCTGGGGTGCTGCTGGGAGAAGATCGGGGCAGCCGGATCGAACCTGCCCACGGTCTGTTCATGTGTGCGAATAAAGCGATTTGTCGTCAGAGCATGGATTTTTCCCCCGAGGATCCCGCCTTAGCCGCTTTTTTCCGTGGAGAGGAGATTGAGACTCCCTGTACGGGCTATACGGCGGTCTGCGTTCATGGGGTCACGGCCGGTTTTGGAAAAGGCAGCGGCGGACGCCTGAAAAACCGTTATCCAAAGGGCCTGCGCGCTTGGGAGTAGCCTAGCGCCGAATGAGCTTTTCCGTGTACTCTCTGCCGCAGGGGACCGGAACCGGCAAGGCCATCCCGTACAGGTCATCTGCCTGGGCTTCCAAACTGAAGAGGGCTTTTCCCTCCGGGGAGAGCTTCTCGACCTCGCGGGCGCGGGTGATCACCGGTACGGCAGGCGCACACTGTCCCAAAAGCGCTTCGCCTGTGCGGTTCATGCCCAGGATCCGCAGATAGGAGGGTGTGTCCGGTACGGGTCTTCGGATCCCCAGAAATGCGTACCAGGTCAGCCTGCGAATGCGGGCAAGCGTATACCGCTTTGTCTTGACAAGCCGGTAGAATTCCTGCAGAGAGGTGGCTTGCCGGGCTGCCGCTATCAGCCGGTTTTCCAGGCCTTCTCCCACATCCGGCAGGGAGGCAAAGGCTTCCAGAGGGAGAGAACGCAACTGGCACAGGATCGCGCGTTCCAACAACTGCACATTGGCAGGAAATTGACCGGCCTCTCTTTGCACGTTCAGGATCGTTTCCACGCTTTTCGGGATTTGGGCAGAAACGTCTTGTCCCGTTAAAATCGCCTTTCGGAGCTCCATAGAGGATGCGAACATGCTCGGTCGTGCGGCCGTATCGTGACCGTTCCCCATGCGCTGGACAGGGACCGGTTGGATCGGGGATCCCGTCTGCTGCAAAGCTTTCACATATTCGATCCCCAAAATGGCGTTGGGCGAGCGCAGGAAGGGGACCACATTGGGCCCCAACAAGGAGGCCAGTGCCTGTTCACGGCGAGTTGCGAAAGGAAGCCCGGTATCCGGTGTGTTGTTCAGAGCCTCGGTAAACAAGGGGGATCGGAGAGCATCTGCAATCGTACAGAGCATCTCCAGGTCCGGAAATTCGCAGCCGAAATAGAGTTTGTCTACGCAGCCGATCGCATTCGCCAAAAAGGTGCCGCCATGGGCAAACCGTTCTGCCCCCGACAGTGCCCAGGGCATTGGGAGCTCGATCACCAGGTCGGCTCCGTTTTCCAGTGCCATCGCACATCGCGCCCATTTGTCCGCGATAGCGATGTCTCCGCGCTGGACGAAGTTTCCGGAAAGGATGCAGATGAGCGCTTCACTGTCGGAACGGGCGCAATCAAAAAGCGCCTTGTGGCCGAAGTGGAGCGGATTGAGTTCGCATATTACAGCGGAAACTTTCATTTTCTCCTGCATTTTCCTCGAAACTCCTTGAATTTATTTCCGGAATGTACTAAAATAGTCAGTGTGTTTAGGCGGCCCTTTTATTTTACCCCATTCTCCGCCGGCGCACAAGAGGGTATTTCCTGGGCGGATGACTCCCTGGACGAATCGAATACAGCAGAAAGAAGGAACTTAGTATGAAAATTCTCGTGATCAACGCCGGAAGCTCGTCATTGAAGTATCAGTTCATCGATATGGATACCGAGCAAATGCTTTGCAAGGGCAACTGCGAGCGGATCGGGATGGAGATGGGTATTTTTACTCATAAAACGGCCGATGGGCGTGAACTCCATAAAGATGTGGTGATGGCGGACCACACTGCGGCGTTTACGCAGGTGAAGGATGCTTTGATTGATGCACAGGTCGGCGTGATCCAGCATCTGGACGAGGTGACGGCGGTTGGCCATCGTATCGTGCAGGGCGGTTCTCTGTTCAGCGAATCGGTGCTGGTAGACGAAAAGGTGATCGAAGGGATCGAAAGCCTGATCCCGCTGGCTCCGCTGCACAACAAGGCGCATGTACAGGGGATTCGCGCATGCCGTGAGGTTTTCGGTACACAGGTGCCGGAAGTGGTGGTTTTTGATACGGCTTTCCATTCCACTATGCCGCCCAAAGCGTACATCTTTGGCGTTCCCTATGAGTATTACGAAAAATATGCGGTCCGCCGGTATGGCTTCCACGGGACCTCTCATCGCTACGTCAGTGCCCGTTGTGCCGAACTGATGGGTCGTCCGCTGGAAGAACTGAGGCTGGTCACCTGCCACTTGGGCAATGGGTCCTCCATCACAGCGGTAGATCATGGCAAAGTCATCGATACATCCATGGGCCTTACACCCTTGGATGGCTTTATCATGGGAACCCGCACCGGATCTCTGGATCCTTCCGTCGTGACCTTTATTATGGAGCAGGAGCATCTGAGTCCCGCTGAAATGGATCAGCTGCTCAACAAGAAGTCGGGGCTACTCGGCATTTCCGGTGTCTCCAGCGATGACCGGGATGTCAGCGCTGCCGCCGACTCGGGCAATCCGCGTGCCCAGTTGGCCCATCAGATCCTCCAGTACCAGATCGCGAAATATATCAGCGGCTATATCACTGCGATGGGTGGCTGCGATGGGATCGTCTTTACCGCCGGCCTCGGTGAAAATCAGGCTCGCCACCGGAAGGGTGTGGGGGAATATTTCGGCTATATGGGCGTGAAGATCGATCCGGACTTGAACCAGGAGATGCGCCTGGGCAAGGAGGGCAAGATCTCTACGGAAGATTCTTCCATCGCGGTGTACGTGATCCCGACCAATGAAGAATTGGTGATCGCCCGTGACACCAAGGCCCTGGTCGAAAAACTGTAATTGTCTCGGTCTTTCCATGTCCCCTGTCTGCCGGCAGGGGACTTTTTGTATCTTCGGTACCATGTATTTGTTCCAAAACTTGCTTTTTTGTTTCGAATATGATATTCTTGAACATGCGGCTCGCGCCGCGGTCTGTCGCGATATCCAGACCTAAAACAAAACTAGGGTGTTTTCTCTTTTGAAAATTGCCCCCGAAAGGAAAATGAACAATGAAAGCAAAGAGTAAAGTCCGCTTTTTGGCGCTGGCTGCGCTGATCGCGGCACTGTACGCGGTGCTGACCTCAGTGGCCGCGGCAGTCAACCTGGCCTATGGGCCTGTACAATTCCGTTTTTCCGAAGTCCTTACGGTCCTGCCGGCATTGACGCCAGCGGCCATCCCTGGGTTGACGCTGGGCTGTTTTCTGTCCAATCTGGCGAGTCCATTGGGGATCGTAGACTGGATCTTCGGGTCGCTGGCCACTTTGCTGGCGGCACTGGGGTCTTACCTTTTCAAAGATGTGGAGATCAAAGGTATCCCCTGGCTGGTTCCTCTACCTCCGGTGCTTGCCAATGGGATCATCGTGGGTTTTGAGGTTTCCTGCCTTTCGCAGAGCGGTGCTTTTTCGTTGAGCTGTTTCTCTTGGCCTGCTTTTCTCAGTGGATTGCTCTCTGTAGGTGCAGGAGAGTTGGTGGTTTGTTATGCTCTGGGTCTGCCGTTATGGGTCGCGTTGAAAAAGATTCAAAAAAACGGCCGGCTGACGTTGGAATAAAGAACTAGAGACCGTATCGGTTGCATGTCCTTCGATATCGCATTCGGATCATCCGTGCATGCGGCCAACAGATAAACCGTCCGATGAGATCGTTTCGATCCCGTCGGACGGTTCGTTTTGACAATCAATGGCTCATGGGTTTTGTAGCAGCAATTCATTGGCGAAGTTTTTGATCGCCTGGAAGCTTTGGTCACTGAGCACATGCTCGATCCGACACGCATCCTCTGCTGCGGTGGCCGGATCAACACCCAGGCGAATGAGCCAATCGGTGAAAGAAGTGTGACGCTCATAGATCCGTTCCGCGATGGAACGTCCCTTGTCCGTCAGGAGGATGGTCCCATCCCGGCCTACAACGATGCATTCCTGCTCCCTCAGGTTCTTCATGGCCACACTGACGCTTGGTTTGCTGAAGTCCAGTTCAGCGGCGATATCCACTGCACGCACGGATCCTTTGCGGTTATGTAGGATGAGTATGGTCTCCAGATAGTTTTCTGCAGATTCCTGAATTTTGGCCATGAGAATTCCTCCAAAAGATTTGTTTCTTCGAGAAACGATGGAACGTCTTGACTCGGGTTTTTTGGTAAATGGAATGAGTTAAAACGCGTAAGATCCCGCACTCAAGGTCTCTTGCCGGCCATCCGGCAGGATGAGCTGTGCCTCACAGTCGAAGGGAACAGAGATCTCATAGTGTAAGTCGTTTCCTTCGTATCGCCAGGAGACCCGATAGATACCGGATGCGGAGTCCATTTCCATGTTGGCCCAGCGAATGCGCGGATCGGGCATAGGCTGGATCCGCACTTTCTTGTATCCAGGTTTCTCTTCGGAGGGATTCAGGCCGCAGAGATGACGGTACATCCAATCCACGATGGATCCGTAGGCATAGTGGTTGAGACTGTTCATACCGGTCCCGCTGATGGAACCGTCCGGCAGCAAAGAGTTCCAGCGTTCCCATATGGTGGTGGCGCCCAGTTTGACCTCATAGAGCCAGCTTGGGAAGTTTTCGTTCAAAAGCAAGGTATACGCAATATCGTTCATGCCGTTTTCCGAAAGAGCCCGGCACAGGAAGGGGGAACCGCAGAAGCCGGTGTCCAGGTGCATATTCTTGGCGGCGATCCGGGCCTTGAGCTGGTCGCATACCGTCTGCTTTCCACCCTCAGGATAAATTGAGAACATCAGCGCCAGGACGCAGGCGGTCTGTGTGCCTTCGATGGTGAAGGTCCCGTCCCAATGGAAGAATTTCCCGATGATGGCAGCACGGATCTTGTCCGCCAGTGCGGCATAGTCCGCTGCGTCTTCCGCATACCCTAGGAATTCAGCCGATTTGCCGGTGAGATGGGTCGATACCCAGTAGAAAACCGATGCAATATAGCCGGTATCTGTGGCGCCCATGGGTGCCTGAGGATCCTCCGTGTCCAGAGATAGCCAGTCTCCCAGCTGCATCCCGGACAACCACAAGCCTTGGCCGCCGTCCTCCTGGTCACGGGCCCGGATGAATTCCACCCAGCGCTTCATCACCGGATATTCGGACCGCAATTGGTGCAGATCTCCGTAATTCTCAAATACGGCCCATGGCATCAAAGTGGCCACATCGCTCCAGATGGCCGTGCCTTGAGGGTTCGCATTGAGCCAAAGGTTTCCGGCGCTGGACGTGATGCGATCGTATAGGGTGCTTCGTTCTTCTGCCGGCGTCTTTTCTATGAGCTCCGCCAGCTTTGGATATTTTGCAGCGTAATTGGCATAGCTCCCCGGGACATCGGCATCTGGAGCCCGCAGAGCACCCAGCAGCGCAAAGGTATCCTCTTGAGAGAATCCAAGACGCTTGATGGGGATAAAGTCAGCCGGTTTGGGTACCGGGACGAACACGGGGACTGCACCGTCTAACAGGTCCTGCTCAAAGGCAACATTCTGGATGAAGTGATGGAAAAAGGCGGGCATGTAAATGTTTTTACAGGCCGTACCGCTGATCACCGCCGCATCGCCGGTCCACCCAAGCCGTTCATCCCGCTGAGGGCAGTCGGTAGGGATATCCAGGAAATTGTCGAACTGTCCCCAAAGGGCATTCTGGAAGAGGCGGTTGACCAGCGGGTGATCTGTTTCGATGGAGCCGATCGGGTCGATGTCCGAGCGGATATGGCAGGCCGTGAAGTCCTCCGGGTGCACCTCGTGGATCCCCTCCACCTTTACATAACGGAAACCATAGAAGGTAAAATGCGGACGGACGTGTCTCAACTGCCCATCGGAAACATAGAGGAACTCCGCCTTTGCGGTGCGCAGGTTCTCTCGATAGAAACAACCGTTCTGCAGCACTTCTCCATAGGAGAGGGTGATCGTTGCCCCGGTCGGCTCAGAGACTGTGAACTCCACCCACCCGGTCATGTTCTGGCCAAAGTCCAAAACCGTCTCTCCAATCGGGGTGTGAATGACCTCAACGACCTGTAACTCCTGCTTTTTGAGGATCTTTGGGCCTACTCGGGCAATCAACGGCGTCTTTTCATCCCGGAGAACTACCCCGTGCGCAGGCGCGGTGCAGCCCGGTCGGTCCCAGCCGGAGATCGCCTGGGTCATGTCCAGATGCTCACCGTCATAAATGCCGCTGAAAAGGACAGGGGAGGGATAACTGACCCAAGTCTCATCGGTGCCGATCACCTGCTCACTGCCGTCGGACAGCGTTATGTGGACCTCACAGATGGCCTGCATGGTATCGCCGTAGAGGTCGTGATAGCGATCAAAGATCAGGTCGCCCTTATACCAGCCTTCTCCCAGCGCCATGCCTAGGGTGTTCTCTCCGGGAACGAGCAGGTCGGTGAGATCAAAGGTCTGGTACTCCAGCTTGTTGTCATAGCAGGTGTATCCCGGCAGCAAATATTCTTCTCCGGCTTTTTTCCCATTGACCGAGAGCTCGTACAGGCCCAGGCCCAAGGCATAGGCGCGCGCTGAAACCACCGGACCGTCCACTGAAAAGGTCTTGGCAAGCAGCGGATGCGTTTCCGGATCGGAAAAATCTGCAGCAATCCACTTCGCCTGCCAGGGCTCGTCCTCTTTGGCGGTCTCGAACCAGGAAGAGGCAGTGGCACAGTCACTGCCGTCTCCCCAAACGGTGACGGTCCAATCGTATCGAGTACGGGGTTTCAGAGGCATATCTGCCAGAAAGCCCAAGGAGGAAATATCGGACCGCTTCCCGCTGTCGAAAACGGGTTCCCCTTGTACGGCAACGGTGATCTGAGCGGCCTCTTGGCGCTTATCCTGCGTCTCCTCCGCCACCCATGAGAACACAGGCTTCTCCAAATTCATTCCCAAAGGTGTTGTGAAATGATTGGTGCGTAGATTTCGCAATTTCATGGCAGTTTGCTCCTTTATGCAACGGTATGGTTTTTTCTTCGTGGAGACCCGTTCTCCATCTCCTATCTTACAACAAATCAGACGAAAATGAAAGTGTAAATTCAAAAAAATTGGAGAAAGGATTTCCGAACGACACAGCCGGGCAAATGTGCCTTGACACCTGCTCGTGGCCCTGATAGAATAACCTTGATCTCAGCAGCAACGGAGATCTATTTGAAAGAAGGTGGACTGCCTTTATGGACAAAAAGTTTGCACGAATCACATTGGATCGAAACTTTATCATCAGTAAGGTCGACGAGCGGATCTATGGCTCCTTTGTCGAGCATTTGGGCAGAGCAGTGTATGGCGGCGTATACCAGCCCGGGCATCCGTCTGCGGATTCCGATGGATTTCGCACGGATGTGCTTCAACTGGTCCGTGAGTTACAGGTGCCCATTGTTCGCTACCCCGGAGGAAATTTTGTCTCCAATTTCTATTGGGAGGACAGCGTGGGTCCCCGGGAGCTGCGGCCCCGCAGGCTGGAGGCAGCATGGCGCAGCTTAGAGCCAAACTGGATCGGTATCGATGAGTTCGCCGCCTGGGCAAAAAAAGCGAATACCCAAGTGATGATGGCGGTCAACCTGGGGACCCGTGGCCTGGAAGCGGCCTGCAATCTGTTGGAGTACTGCAATCATCCGTCTGGCAGCAAATACAGCGATATGCGAATTCAAAACGGCACGAAGGATCCCCATAATATCCGCGTCTGGTGTTTGGGCAATGAGATGGATGGCCCATGGCAGACCGGCCACAAGACCGCCGAGGAGTATGCCAGGCTTGCCAATGAGACTGCCAAGGCCATGAAACAGATTGACCCCGACCTGGAGCTGGTGCTCTGCGGCAGCTCCAACATCCATATGCCTACCTTCCCCCAGTGGGAGGCCACAGTGCTGGAGGAAGCCTATGACGTGGCGGACTATATCTCCCTGCACACATACTATGGCAACTATACGGGCGACACTGGGGATTTCCTCGCCATGACCGTGGAGATGGATCAGTTTATCCAGACCGTGGCGGCGACCTGTGATTTTGTGAAGGCCAAGCGCCGTGGGAAAAAGGATATCCGCCTCAGCTTCGATGAGTGGAACGTGTGGTTCCACGCCAACGCAGCAGATGACGACACCATGAAGAACCGGCCTTGGGGCATCGCGCCGCATCTTCTGGAGGATCATTATGATTTTGAAGATGCGCTGGTGGTGGGTTTGATGCTCATCACGCTCCTTCGGCATGCCGACAGAGTGAAAATTGCCTGCCTGGCTCAGCTGATCAATGTCATTGCGCCGATCATGACCGAGGAGAACGGCCCCGCCTGGCGCCAGACGATTTATTATCCGTTTCTCCATGCCAGCCGGTATGGCCGAGGCGTGGCATTGAATACTGCTTTGCGTTCCTCGAAGCATGATACCGCGCATTTTACGGATGTGCCCGATGCGGACTGCACTGCAGTCTGGAATGATGCAGGTGAGGAGATAACCATCTTTGCCGTTAACCGGGATCTACAGGAAAGCGTCGATCTGGAGACCGATTTGCGAGATTTTGCAGGCTATACCTTCTGTGAGCACATTGTTTTGGAAAGCACCGATCTGTTTGCAACGAATTCCGTGTCGGAACAGAAGATCGCACCCAAAACTGTCTTGGATCGGGACGAACAGGATGGGGGAGTGCTGATGAGCCGCCTGGCACCGGCAAGCTGGAACGTGATTCGACTCAAGAAGCAGGAATCTCAGGTTTAAAAAGTGACTTTGCTACTTGGAAAGAGGCCAGATCCATCAGATCGTTTGCAGAGGATACGGTGCAGTACCGGAAATGGAGCTGCACCGTATCCTGTGCTGCCTTTTGTTTTTGATGGGAACTGTCCGGACGTATAAGGAGGATGACCTCAAAGAGCTGCCCTATTTCGTAGCATCGGCCTTGGCCGATGTCCTTTTCATGTGTTCCGCTTTTCTAGAGCTTTCTCGGTCGTCAACAGGAATGCCGCACACATGAGTACCATGGAGAGCCCACCAGCCCAGGTCCCAGAAAGAGAAATGGGGATCGGTTGGGCGGCAGCGGGCAGCAGCACGGGGAGATGAGGACGTAAGGTTTTCTCCAGCACCTGATAGACACCCACTGCCATCAGGCCGTGCAGGAACCGAAAGGCAAAAAAGCGCCACATGCGGCAAGGGAACTCCTGAAAGAGCGAAAAGATCTGCAGGTGGACGCATAAGCCGCCAAAAGCCAACCCAAATGCAAAAAACGAAGGATCGACTTGCAGATCTGTGGCAGCACCGACTCCGCCTGTGACTTCCAACAGGAAAGACAATACCGTTGCCGCTTCCGCAGCGGTAAACAGTCCCAGTCGAGTCAGCATCTGGCAAAGGATTTGGAACAGCCCGATCCCTTTGATGAGAGCCGAAAAGGCGGCAAAGGCCAAAATGCAGCCGCACATCATCAGCGTGCTCCGACAGGCCCCGTTGATGCTGTTCACCAACGCGTTCTTAGATACTGCGGGGGCATTTTCGGTAACGGTTCTTTGTCGCATCGGCACAGAGAGGCTGCAAAGGACGCCCAACATCAAGCTGGAGAGGGTCACGGCGAAAAACAGGATCCATCCGGAGAGCAGATCTCCCAGCACAGAGCCGCCAAGAAAAGTCACCACAAAGGCAAGACCCGGGTTGACACAGAACAGCAGCATTCGGCTGGCTTGTTCCTTGTTGATATCCCCTCGTTCCAAAAGAAGAGCGATGCCCTTAGCCCCTGCCGGGTATCCGCCGATACAGCCCATCAGGATCACCGCCGAGCAGGTGTGTGGCAATCGAAAAATGATTCTGGTCACTCCGCCCAGTATTCTGCCCAGCAGGTCGCTACTCCCTGAAGAAACAACCAGCCCAGTGATCGCCATAAATGGGAATAATGAGGGGACCAGACTGGTCAGGCAATACGTAATGCTTTGGCGCACTGCAGTCTGCACCTGCGTGGAAAACAGCACACATGCGCCGCAAAGGATGATCCCCAGCCCTGCCGACAACCATCCATTCCTAGAACGGGACCGGGATTTTTTGTCAGCCATAGATCTGCCCTCCTTTCTACTCTATCCTTATGAATGCAGCTCGTTATACATGTGCCGGAAAAAACATAGAAATAAGGAGATGGGAGGGATGGATTTGGAACAGAAAGGGACGGGTGGTTCGGTACTCACCCTGACAGGGAACCGGCAGGCTGTGGTGGACGGATGCGATGGGATCGTGGATTATGATGAGACTCAAGTGATCTTTCGGACCGGACGGTTTCGGGTCCACATCATCGGCACGCAGCTGCAGCTCAAACGTTTGACAGACCATTCCGCGATCGTCGAGGGATACCTTGCCAGCGTCGAGTTTGGGATGTAGGGGGCACATATGGTCGAAAAACTGTTTCACTGGGCCAGCGGATACGCGGAGTTTGCCGTTCACGGGGACGCAGCTCGTTTTTTTACGGTATGCGCCAAACGAGGTTTTGATTTTTGGGATTTTTCACGCTCTGAAGGTGTGGCGACAGCTCGGTGCAGAGTACAGGAATATCGTTTGCTTTTGCCAACGGTCCGGCGGTGCCGTGTCTGTTTGCACTGCCGAAAAAAGAGCGGGCTCCCTTTTATCATGAGCAGGATGGCCCGGCGGAAGGGTCTTCTCCTTGGAACAGTATTTGGGATCTTGCTGTTCGCTTTCCTGAACAGTTTTATCTGGTCAGTCCAAGTCGAGGGGACAGAGAGGCTTTCGGAACAGCAGGTCCTTGCCGCAGCCCGTGCAAGCGGTGTTGCGATCGGCACGGCCAAACGGGCCGTACAGCCAAAACTGACGGACCACCGGATCATGGAACTGCTCCCGCAAGCCAAATGGGTAAGCGTCAATACACATGGGTGTACCGTGGATATCCTGTTGGGAGAAAAAGAGGAAGCTCCCCTTCAGGAGATGGAAACCGGATACTCCAATATCGTGGCGTCTCAGGCAGGGGTCGTGCGAGCGATCGAAGCGCATCAGGGCAGACCGGAAGTCGTGATTGGACAGACCGTCGATGCCGGGGACCTGCTGATTTCAGGGCTGTATCAGGATGTTTCAGATCCATATGGGCCGCAGCCGGAAGAGCCCCTTCAGGTGGCTGGCCCGGCACGGGGCAGCGTCGTGGCGGAAACCTATCGCGAATTTGCCGTGCAGGTCCCCGCGAAGCGCACACGGAACGTCCCCACCGGACAGAGACGTGCTTTCTCAACGTTGCGCATTTTCTCCCTGAATCTTCCTTTGGGTTTCGGATGGCAAACCGAACGCCCCGGTACGCAGTACACCGAGACCACACAATTGCACCTTTTGGGACAGGATCTTCCGGTCTACCTGGAAAAACGGACAACGGTTTTCACCAAACAAGTGACGGTGTCTCTCTCCGCAGAGGAGCAGCGGTCTGCCGCGATCCTCAAACTGCGCGAGGCGCAGCGAGCTTGGGTCGCCCCGGGAGGCAAGATCTTGCGGGAAGATCTGCAGTTTTCATTTTCGGATGGGATCTGCATTTTGACCGCCCAATGCCATTGTTTGGAGGAAATCGGAGTGAATCGAGAAATTTTGGTGAAATAGGAAAAAGATGGTTAAAATTTTTGTAGAAGCTGTATATTATTTTCCCTTGAAGATGGACGGACGCTTGTGCTATAATAAACATGAAAAAATAGGTCGAGTTGCAAAGATCACCTGTTTTTTGGTTTACAAACCGGTGGGGAGAATCCGTTAATTCAGCAAAAGGGAAGTTGCGTATTTGGAACAGATCGTTCTTTTGGAAAGTGCCGATCAGGCCGTTGAGCTCTTCGGCAGCTTTGATGAAAATATCCGGCTCATCGAGCAGGCCTACGGTGTCCGGATCCTTTTTCGCGATTCGGAATTGAAAGTTTCGGGAGAAGATCCCGCTGCTGTGGACAAGGCGGCTCGAGTGATCAAAAGTCTGGCGGCGTTCATCGGCAGTGGAGAACCTTTGACCGAGCAGAATGTGCGGTATTGCATGAGTATGGCTGCTGAAGATCACGAGGATCAGATGATGCAGCTGGCCGGAGACGTGGTGTGCATCACCAGCAAAGGGAAGCCTGTCAAGCCCAAAACGGTGGGGCAGCGCACGTATTGTGAGGATATTCGATCCAATACCATCACCATCGGAGTCGGCCCTGCCGGCACAGGAAAGACATATCTAGCTGTGGCGATGGCTGTGGCGGCGTATCGCGCTCAACAGGTCAATCGGATCATTTTAACACGGCCGGCGGTGGAAGCAGGCGAAAAACTGGGCTTTCTTCCCGGTGACCTTCAACAGAAGGTGGACCCTTATTTGCGTCCGCTGTACGACGCACTGTTCGACATGTTGGGCGCGGAGACGTACCAGCGGCTCCTGGAGCGGGGCAGCATCGAAGTAGCGCCGCTGGCCTATATGCGTGGGCGCACTTTGGATGACAGCTTCATTATCCTGGATGAGGCGCAAAACACCACAGGCGAGCAAATGAAAATGTTCTTGACCCGTTTGGGGTTCAATTCCAAAATGGTCATTACCGGAGACATCACACAGATCGACCTGCCCGACGGGAAACGGTCGGGTCTCAAGGATGCCATCCGCATCCTCAAGGGCGTAGAAGATATCGCTATCTTCCGTTTTACGGAAAAAGACGTGGTCCGACACAAGCTGGTACAGGATATCATCCGCGCCTATGAACGGTTCGATCGCACGAAATAGTGCCCGCATTCCGCAGGAATTTTCTAGAATAGAGAAAGGAATGGAAAGCAGAATGGAAAAGGTTCGAGTCATTATTGCCAATCGCCAAAACCAGGTGAAGATCCCCACAGGACTTCGTATGCTCATTCGCCGCTGCTGCCATGCCGTTTTGCGAATGGAGGGCTTTGAGGATCCGGCAGAGATCAGTGTGTCCTTTGTGGACAACGACCAGATCCATCAGATGAATCGCCAGTATCGGGGCAAAGACGCGCCCACGGATGTGCTTTCCTTCCCAATGGGGGAGAATGGAGAGTACGATATCAATCATGAAACGGGCGCAAAGATCCTGGGCGATATCGTCCTGTCTATCCCAAAGGCGGTGGAGCAGGCCAAAACCTACGGCCATTCGTTGGAACGGGAGGTCGGGTATCTCACCGCTCATTCCATGCTGCACCTGCTGGGGTACGATCATGAGCAGGGCGGACTGGATCGCGTCCGAATGCGGGAGAAAGAAGAACTGGTAATGAGTCAGCTGGGGCTGCCCGCCAGCAGCAGCTATACGCTGGACCGTGAATGATCCCAAGCGCCGCACCCTGGCCATGAGTTTTTCGGACGCACTGCGTGGCGTATGGGCAGCGGTCAAATCGGAAAGGAACATGCGGCTGCACATCACAGCCGCATGTTATGTGTTCTTCTTTGCGGCTCGTCTGGACTTGTCCCGTACCCAATGGGCTTGCCTGTTTCTAACGGTTGGGTCCGTTTTTGCCGCGGAGCTCTTCAACACGGCGGTCGAGAAGCTGTGTGATTTCAGTGAAAAGCACCTGAACCCCCATATCCGCGTTATCAAGGATATTGCGGCGGGGGCAGTGCTTTTGTGTTCTGTTTTTGCCGCCTTGGTGGGAGCGGTGATCTTCCTGCGGCAGACTTTTTGGGATACCCTGCTCGATCTGGTGTGCCATCCGGTGTCTTTGCTCTTGTTGGTGTTTTCTGCGGTGGTGGCTGTCCTGTTTGTTGTGTTGGGTCCCCAGGGCATCCGGGACAAGCTTCGTTTGAAATGATCTGAAAAGAAATTGAGGGAACGGAATGAATGAGATGTTGAACCGGCAGCGGTCAGCTATGGTGGCCATTGTGGGACGGCCAAATGTTGGCAAATCCACCCTGCTCAACCGCTTTGTTGGAAAAAAAATAGCCATCGTTTCTCGAAAGCCACAAACCACCCGAAACCGTATTTTGGGCGTGTTGACCCGGGAGGACTGCCAGCTTGCCTTTTTGGATACGCCTGGGCTGCTCAAACCACGAAATTCCTTGGGCGATTTTATGGTCCAGTCGGTGCAGTCTGCCTTGGACAGCGTAGATGTGTGCGTCCTGGTCACGGTAGCAGGCGGAGAGATCTCGAAAGCGGACGAAGAGCTGATCCGACGCTTTCACGATGCACATTTGCCAGCCATCCTAGCAATCAACAAGATCGATCAGTTGGCAGACAAGACCCAGCTGATGGGACAGATCCAGGCCTATATGGATCGATTCCCGTTTGCGGCCGTGGTGCCCATCTCTGCGCGCAACGGCAGCGGGGTAGAGGATCTGCTCCAGGAACTGGAATCGATGGCCCAACCGGGAGGCTTTTTGTTCCCGGAGGATCTTCTCACCGATCAACCGGAACGCGTGATCGCCTCGGAGATGGTGCGGGAAAAAGTGCTCCGTACCCTTTCCCAAGAGGTGCCCCACGGGGTCGCAGCGGTCACAGAGCAGCTTTCAGACCGTGGAGATCTCTTGGATATCCACGTGACTATCTATTGTGAGAAGGCCAGCCACAAGGGGATCCTCATCGGCAAGGGCGGCGAGATGCTCAAACGGATCGGTGCGGCGGCCAGAGAGGATCTGGAACGCTTTTTCGGGTGTCAGGTGAATCTGCAGCTGTGGGTCAAGGTCAAGGAGGATTGGCGTCAGCGTCCCCAAACGTTGCAGAACTTAGGCTTTGTTCCAGATGACCTGCAGTAGGACAAGCACAAACGCACGAAAAAATGGTCGAAGTTTGCTGAACAAACAATTATTTTCCTGTCATAGCCGTCTTTTGGATGCAAATACTTTTCTTATGCAGGCACTTGTCCGCTGAGGAGGGAAGTATTTGTGGAGATCCGTGAAGCATGGAGACGGTTTACGCGAACGGGAAAAGTGGAGGATTACATTCGCTACGCTCAGGTGAGAGATCAACTGGAGCGTGGGATACACGCATCCGGGGAGGTGCCCTTTGCAGATCAAAACCCAGGGCCTGGTGATACGCGAACAGACGGTGGGGGAGAGCGACCGCCTAGTGACGATCCTCACGCGGGATGAAGGGGTCATTCGTGCGTTTGCCCGGCGCGCCAAAAATCTAAAGGACAGTAAAAATTCTGCAACCGGTCTGCTGTGTTTTTCCCGTCTGAATCTCTACAAGGGGCGGGACAAATACATAATCAACGATGCTTTCCCGGAAGAAACGTTTTTTGGCCTTCGTCAGGATCTGGTTCGCCTGAGTTTGGCTCAATATTTTTGTGAGCTGGCGGTCGAGACCGTCCCAGAAGGCGTGGAATCGCAGGAGTATCTCCGATTGATCCTCAACGCGCTGCATTTCCTCTCCACAGGGACCCGGGATCCAGAACTGCTCAAGCCCATCGTCGAGCTGCGGATCCTCTCCCTGGCGGGATATATGCCGGACTTGATCTGCTGCAGTCAGTGCGGTGCTTACGAGGCACCCACCATGTATTTCCAGATCAGCCGGGGGACGCTCTATTGCTCGGACTGCTTTGTAAACTCGGGGGAACCTGTGGTGGCGCTCTCCAAGGGCGCTTTGGCGGCCATGCGGCACATCATTTACTCGACGTTTGAAAAGATCTTTTCGTTTCAATTGACTGGACCTTCCCGCCAGGAACTGGAGGAATCCGCCGAACGGTACACCGTTCATGTACTGCAAAAGCGGCTGAAGACCCTGGACTTTTACAACAGCCTGCTGTGAGGAATGGTCCTTTTCCGTATAAGGAGTGACTATGGATAAACATTATCGAGCCCTAGAGCTCGACAAGATTTTTGAATTGGTGGCGAAAGAGACAACCTGTGAAGACGCCGCCGATCTGGCAAGGGAGCTGGAGCCGAGCAGCGATCCCAGTGAAGTCCGTCATCTGTTGGAAGAAACGGATGCGGCTTTCGTTTTGATCGCTCAATACGGAGCACCGTCCTTTTATGGCTTGAAAAATGTTACCGGTGCGCTGCGGCGGGCCCAGGCCGGCGGAGGCCTGAGTTTTCGGGAACTGCTGGATGTGGCAGGGACCCTGCGTGCCATTCGTGCCTTGACCCAATGGGCAGGGAAGAATGCAGGTGACCAAAGCGTGCTTGCCGACCGGTTCTCCATTTTGACGCCCAACAAATTCTTGGAAGAAAAAATATACGGTTGCATCCTCTCGGAAGAGGAGATGGCGGATACCGCTTCCCCTGCTCTGGCGACGATCCGCAGAAAGATCCGAAATGCTGCCGCCCACGCACGGGATCAATTGGACAAGCTGATCCGGTCTCCCGGTCATCAAAAACATTTGCAGGAAAATATCATCACGCAGCGCGGAGGCAGGTATGTTGTCCCCGTAAAAGCGGAATTCCGTGGGGAGGTGCCCGGCCTGATCCACGACACGTCCTCCAGCGGGGCTACGGTTTTTATCGAACCGATGAGCGTGGTGGAGGCCAATAACGAGATCCGCGTTCTGCAGTCGCAGGAGCAGGAAGAGATCCAGCGCATCGTCATGGAGCTTTCCGGCGAGGCGGGAACATATGCCGATTCCACCATTGCAAGCTATCAATACGCTGTACAGTTGAATTTGATCTTTGCCAAAGCCCAGTTGGCATACCGAATGAAAGCCACCACGCCCATCCTAGATGACCGTGGACATACCGTACTCATCGAGGCCAGGCATCCGTTGATCGATCCGAAAAAAGTGGTGCCGGTCACGATCACTTTGGGTGAAGAGTTTGATGCGCTGATCATTACCGGCCCGAATACGGGTGGCAAGACGGTGGTCTTGAAAACCATCGGGCTCTTGACGCTTATGGCGATGTGCGGCCTCATGATCCCCGCGGAGACCGGCAGCCGTGTCACGGTGTTTCAACACGTGTTGGTGGATATTGGCGATGAGCAGAGCATCGAGCAAAGTTTGTCTACTTTTTCTGCTCATATGACCAATATCATTCAGATTTTACAGGTTGCCGACTACGAGAGCCTGGTCCTCCTGGATGAACTGGGCGCGGGGACCGACCCCATCGAGGGGGCTGCTCTGGCGGCATCCATCATCGAAGAGCTGCGCTTCAAAGGAGTCAGCTTGGCCTGCACCACGCATTACGCGGAGCTGAAGGCGTATGCGTTGAAAACGCCCGGGGTGGAGAATGCATGCTGTGAGTTCAATGTGGAAACCCTGCGCCCCACTTATCGGTTGTTGATCGGTGTCCCCGGACGATCCAATGCATTTGCCATTTCTCGCCGTTTGGGCATGGAGGAACACATTGTAGACCGTGCAGGTGAACTGATGGACCGTGAGGGAGGCGTGTTTGAAGAGGTCGTCGACCGCTTAGAGGAGAGCCGCCGCAGGCTGGAGGGCGAACGGGAGATCGCAAAACAGGCCTCCTCTGAGGCACAGCTGCGTGCCGCAAAAGCGGAAGACGCCCTGGCAAAAGCGGAACAGGCTGCCCGAAAAGAGATCGAAAAAGCGCAAAAGGAAGCCGCCCGGATCGTACAGCAGACCCGCCGTCAGGCGGACGCCCTGCTCAACGAGCTGGAAGACTTGAGAAAACGGAAGAATAAGGAGCTCTCTGCAGAGGACAAGGCCCGACTGCGTTCTGGCATGCGTGCCTTAGATCAAGTCTCCGATCCGGTTTTGGATCGGGAATCCGGAGCTTATACCTTGCCCAGGCCGCTCCGGGTGGGAGACAATGTGACCATCTACGATATCGGGAAGGATGCAGTGGTCCTGGAAGAACCGAAAGACGGACAGGTCCTGGTTCAGGCGGGTATCATCAAGACCCGTGTCGATGTCGATCATCTCCGGTTGCGGGAAGGACCCGATCCTGCCAAGAAGCCCATGCGTACTGTGACGCGATCTGTTTCCAGCGCAGAAACGTCCACTTCGCTGGATCTTCGGGGCATGAACAGTGAAGAGGCCTTGATGGAACTGGACAGCTTCCTGGACCGCACTTCCCGGATGAATCTGGCGCAGGTGACTGTGATCCACGGCAAGGGTACCGGCGTTCTTCGGGCCGCTGTGCAGCAGCATCTGCGCAGATGTCCTCAAGTCAAATCGTTCCGGTTGGGCTCGTTTGGTGAGGGGGAAAGCGGTGTGACGGTCGTAGAACTGAAATAGGCTGACAAACAGGCGGCGGGCGTCTCCGCCGCCTTTCCTCTTGTGTGAATTGTAGGTTTGTCAATGATATTGGACAGTGGAAGGGAAAGGATTAGAGAAGAAAGAGAGGAGTTTCTCACGAGGG
>CANRPD010000008.1 GCA_947632385.1 uncultured Clostridia bacterium
AACTGCAACCGGGGGTACATCGACTGCTTTCTGGAGGCCCACGGCCTGGGCGTCTACTTTGCCGATTGGGAGTGCATCGGCCGCAGCGGCCTGCAAAAGTGGGAGAACATCCGGCTGGTGTCCCAGCGGCTCGGTCTGAAAGCGCCGGTCTATGTGGGTGACACGGTCCTGGACCTGCAAGCCGCCCAGAAGGCGGGGGTCCCGTTCATCCACGCTGCTTACGGCTTTGGCCAGGTGGACTGCCCCATCCAGATTCAAAATCCGTTGGAACTGCTGGACATTTTGGCATACTGATCTCTGTACTGAAAACGAACTGAAAGGAGAGCTCAGGCCCATGAAAACCCATCTGCTTTTTGGGGGATATCCCTTTCTGGCCGGGGATAAAGTCACGCTCAGCCGCATCACCGAACTGGACCTGAAGTCCCTTTGGACCGTGTGGGGTGACGAGGAGAATTTCCGGTTCCTGCCTACGGCGGCCCTGCGCAGCCCAGCGGAATGCACCGAACGCCTGCGAGAAGCAGAACAGCTTTTTGCCCAGCGGCGCCAGGTGACCTTGGGGATCTATCCTGCCCAGGGGGAATACCGGCTCATCGGCGTGCTCACCGTCTTCCATCTGGATCCGCAGGTGGAAAGCGCCTCTCTCTCCGTGGTGCTGGCCCGGGAATATACCGGCCAGGGGTACGCTTCTTCGGCCATTCGCGCCGCTGCAGCCTATTTGCAGGACACTGTTGGAGTGCACCGGCTGCAGGCGGCCATTCTGCCCACCAACTATCGGGCGGGGCTGGCTCTGGAAAGCTGCGGTTTCCGCAAAGAGGGGACCGTGCGGGAGGGCTTTTTCTGGCCGGATAAGGGGATCGTGGACCTGACCCTCTACTCCCTGCTGCCCAGCGACCGGCGGCCCCAGCAGGCCAAAAACATCGTTTTTTGAGCCTGGACGCGCGGTCATTGTGTAAGTTTCTCTTGAAAAAGAACAGAAAATATGATATACTGACTCAAATTTATGGTTTGAAAGGTCGTGGTTTTTCCCTATATGGGCAGTCACAGTACATGGATGATCTTTTCTCTGGCGATCCTCCTTCTCTTATCCGCTTACTTTTCCGCAACAGAGACGGCCTTTTCGTCCCTCAACCGCATCCGGCTGAAAAACCTGGCCACGGGCGGGAACCGCCGGGCGAAGCTGGCCTATAAGCTATCCGAAAACTATGACGAACTGCTCTCCACCATCCTGGTGGGCAACAACCTGGTGAACATTGCCTCCACGGCCATCGCCACCGTGCTTTTTACCCAGGCTTTGGGCGAGGGGCTGGGGCCCACCGTTTCCACCATTGTCATGACCGTAGCGGTGCTGATCTTCGGCGAGGTCGGCCCCAAAAGCCTGGCAAAAGAAAACGCAGAAGGCTTTGCCATGTTCTCCGCTCCGCCGATCCGCGCCTTGATCGTGGTCCTCAAACCCATCAATTACCTGTTCACCCAGTTGAAAAAGGGATTGAAAGTGCTGTTCCGGGTCAGCTCGGACCACTCCGTCACGGACAGCGAACTGCTGACCATCGTGGAAGAAGCCGAGCAGGAGGGCGGGATCGATGAGGACGAGAGCGTCATGCTCCGCAATGTCATCGAATTCGACGACATCGAGGCCATCGATATCATGACCCCCCGAGTGGACCTGGTAGCTGTATCCCGAGACGCCTCGCAAGAGGAGATCGCCCAGATCTTTAAAGAAACCGGATATTCCCGGCTGCCGGTGTACGAAGACACCGTGGACAGCATCGTGGGCGTGATCCTGGAAAAGAATTTCTATGCCTATGTCTGGGGCACTGACCAGTCCATCGAGACCATCCTGCGTCCGGCCAACTTTATTCCTCCGTCCATGAAGATCAGCGTCCTGCTCAAACAGCTGCAGCGCAACAAGCAGCACATGGCGGTGATCGTGGACGAGTTCGGCGGTACCGAGGGCATCGTCACTCTGGAGGACGTCATCGAGGAACTGGTGGGCGAGATCTGGGACGAGCACGACGAGATCGTGGATCAGAGCTTCCAGAAGGGCCCCGGCGGCACCTATCGGGTGTACTGCTCGACCGACATTGACGACCTGTTCGATTATTTTCATATCCACTGCGAGACCGATGCCTCTACCATCAACGGCTGGCTCATCGAAAACCTGGACCGCATCCCCCAGAAGGGAGATTCCTTTAGCTTTGAGGGCCTGCAGTTCACCGTGACACGGGCAGAAAACAACCGTGCCGAAGAGATCAGCGTGTTGGGTGACCCCCTGCCCGAACCCGCCCAGCAGGAAGAGGAATAAGCCATCGATCAAAAGCCCTCCGGTTTTTCCGGAGGGCTTTTTCGTACTTTCAGGGCTGGGCAGATCCGTCCCGGGGCAGACGTGCACTCAAACGGGCCAGCGCAGCACAAAGCGGCCGGTACAGCAGCAGCGCCAGCAGAAAATTCCCGATCCCGTGGGGGATATCAAAGGCGATGCCGCTGACGATCCAGGCGAACATCATGGGAAATCCGCCGATTGGCAGATAGGTGAACGCGCACAGCGTCCCAAACGAAAAACCGAACGCGCCGGAAAGCACCGCCCACTGCCAGGGCTTTTCCAGCTTCCGAAAGAGCCACACCAGCAAGAAAAGGATGGGCCACACATAGAGATACATGATCCACCACAGCCCAAATCCGTACAAAAGCCCTTCCAGCAGCAGAAAAACCGCCAGCGCGCCCACCGTCCGTCCGCCAAAGGTCTTGGTGAAGACGATGAGCAGCAGGCTCACCAGCTCAATATTGGGCAGAAACGCCAGCGCCTCCTTGGACACTGCCAGCAGCACCCCCATCAGGGCCATCAGGCACAGGTCCACCAGCCGCCGGGGATTCACCAGCCCACCGTAAAGGTCAGTTCATATCGCTCGCCGTCGGCGATATTGGTGTCGTCCACGCCGTAATTGTGCATCTGTCCGTCCTTGGTCAGACACCACCACTCCTGCTGCTCCTCCTGGACGGTCTCCCCATCCACCGTGAGGACGTAGAGCCCATACTCGCTCTCCTCCCCGGCGATGATGTCCTCCTCTTCCAGGGCCTCCCGCAGGGTCTCTGCATCGGTCTGCAGTGTGAATTCCTTCTGCGTGCCGTCCCCATGGACCACCGTGACGGTCAGGGTCTTGGCCCCTGGGGTCTTGGGCTGCTGACAGGCCCCCAGGGAACACAGCAGCATCAGCGATGCCAACAGCAGGGCCAGTACACGGTCGATACGTACTTTTTGCATGTTGATTACCTCTTTCACAAGAAAATAAAAGAGGGACGCGCCTCAAAAAAACAGCCGGGGATCCCCCGGCCGTACCTTTTGAGACAGGAAATAAAGCCCCAGAGGCTGCTCTGCGGCGGTTTTCCTGTACAAATCAGTCAAGAACCCGTGACTTCTTGTACGGCCATCCGGGCAAGTCTTTCGGCTTAGGCGTCCAACGCTTCCCCTCCCCTTCTCGGTTTCCCAATGGGTGGCCGGCCTCTCTGCCCAAAAGCCGACGCGCGAGGGGACGCTCCGCCATCACGGCGACGGGTTCGCCGGGGAATCTCACCCCTGTTCCTGTGTTCGGCCGCGGCGCACCGCGGACACCCGGAGTCCCGCCGATATTATACCCGGCGAAAAGCCGCTTGTCAATGCACGCCGGGCCTTTACAGATGAGAAAAAAAGTGTATAATAGAGAAAAAATCTTGTCGGCCTTAGGCGCTGTTGAGAAAGAAGGAACACCATGCTGTTTTGGAAAAAGAAAAAGAAACTGTTCGGGAGCAATATTCAGGTCAACTGCGCCCTATGCCAGCGCAATCTGGCCCGGGAGGGGGAGCGTGTCCGGTGCGGACTGGATCTGTACCCGGAGGGCGGGACCTGTAAGAAATTCCTGTATGACCCCCTGCTGCGCACCCCCAGCACGGCGCCCAAGCTGCAAAAAGAACGTTTTTCCCCCAAAGATTTTGAACTGTAATCCAGCCCAAAAAAGTCCCGATGTGCGGGAGCTTCTCCCCACACATCGGGACTTTTTGTTTATTCCTCCAGACGGGCCCGCAGCGCTTTGATGGGCACTCCCTGACCGGAAAAGAGCACTTCGTGCTCAGTTCGTACATTGTCCGGGTCGTGCTGGGCCTCCAGGTCCTGGGTATCGAAGAACACCGTGAAACCCGCTTCGTCAAAATAGCGCTTGGTGGCCAGATAGAGATCGTTGTTGTCGGTCTTGAACCAGATCTCCCCACCCGGAGCCAGCAGGGGCTTATAGGAAAGCAGCTGGCGGGTGTGGGTCAAACGGCGCTTGTGTCCCCGGGCAGTGGGCCAGGGGTTGCAAAAATTCACGTAAATGCGCTCGATGCCCTCACCGGGAGCGAACAGCGTTCCCAGGCGCTCGATATTATAAGCGCACAGCAGCACGTTCCCAGGGAACTCCTCGCCGTAGGCCGACTGGATGTTCCTCCGGCCCACCCCCAGGATATCCATGCTGATGTCGATACCCACAAAGTTGATCTCCCGATTCCGTTGGGCGATCTCGGCCAGAAACACGCATTTTCCGCAGCCCAGATCCAGATGGATGGGCTGTGGATGGGCAAAATGCGCCTGCCAACTGCCCCGCAGCGCCTCGGGTTCCGAAATAAAAAAGGGGCAGGCGGCCAGTTCCGGCCGGGCCCAGGGTTTCTTTCGTATACGCATGTTCTCATCTCCCGGAGCCAATTATACGGCCTTGCGGAGAAAAAAGCAACCCCACTTGATTTTCCAATGGAAAAGGGGTACAATATCCGTCAAACGGTTTTTTACGAAAGGTTGAATCAAGACATGGCAAGGATCGCATTGGTACTGGAAGGCGGCTCGCTGCGCTGTATGTTCTCCGCAGGCGTCACCGATGTGCTGTTGGAACAGGGATTGGTAGCCGACGGTGTCTTCGGGGTATCCGCAGGGGCCCTCACCGGGGTCAACTACACGGCCCGGCAGATCGGACGCACCGCTCGGGTCAATTTGGAATTTGTCAACGACAAGCGCTATCTGGGCGTGAACAACCTCCTCAAGGGGCGCGGCATTTTTAATTTTGACTTTTTATTTGGGGATATCTCCGATCTCTACATCCCGTTGGACCGAGAAACCTTTCTGAATGCACCTACCCGGTTCACCGCTGTGGCCACTGACTGCCGGACCGGACGTCCGGTTTACTGTGAGAAAAGCACCTGTGCGGATATCTATCAGGCCATTCGTGCCAGCGCCAGTATGCCGCTGCTCTCCCCTATGGTGGATGTGGAAGGCGTCCCGTGTCTGGATGGCGGTGTGTCCGTTTCCATCCCCTATCAACGGGCCCTGGACGAAGGGTACGACAAGTTGGTGATCGTCACCACCCGGGAACACGGATTCGTGCGGCCGCCTGTGGCCAAAAGCACGGCCCGGCTCTACGCCCGAATGTACCGCCGGTATCCCAAACTAATCCGCCAGCTTCTGGAGGCGCCCCGGCGCTATGCCCGGGAGCAGAAACAGGTGGACGCTCTGGAGCTGTCCGGCAAGGCATTTGTCATCCGGCCCAGGGGTCCAGTGACCATCTCTCGGACGGAGAAGGACACGGCCAAGCTCCAAGCCCTGTACGACCAGGGCCGTGCCGAAGCGGACCGCCGCTTGGGAAAGCTCCGAGCTTTCTGGGGAGAATAAGAAAGAAGCAGTCCTTCCGTAAACCAGAGGGACTGCTTTTTCTGTATATTCTTTTAGGAAAACAGGCTGTTGCCGATGCTGTCGATGGCCACGATCAGGGGGAAATCCCGGAATGTCAGTCGCTTCACGGATTCACAGCCCAGATCTTCAAAAGCAATGACCTCGGCCTCCACGATACACTGTGCGGCCAAAGCACCGGCTCCGCCGATGGCGCAGAGATAGACGCTTTGGGTACGCCGAATGGCTTCAACCACCGCAGGGCTCCGGTTGCCTTTGCCGATCATCACCTTCAGCCCCAGATCCATCAGTCGGGGGGAATAGGGGTCCATCCGCCCGCTGGTGGTGGGTCCGCAGGCCCCAATCGGCAGCCCATCCGGCGCCGGTGTCGGCCCGGCATAGTACACCGCAGAGCCCTCCAACGGATACGGGAGAGGGTCGCCTCGGTCCAACAGTTCAAAAATGCGTTTGTGGGCTGCGTCCCGGGAGGTATACACCGTCCCGGAAAGGAGGATGCGCTCCCCTGCCCGGAGCGACGGAGCCCAGGCCAGACTGTCAGCGGTGTCCAGGCGCTTCACTGGGGTCTCCATCATTCGTGGACCTGAAAGAGCTCGATGACCTCGCCCACGGGCCCAATGAAGAAGGCGTTGGTGACCTTTTGCCCGCAGAGCTCCACTTCCCTGGCGGGGCTGGTGATCTCATATCCGGCCGCAGCAACGGCTTCCAGGACTGCATCCACCTGCTGGGTGGAAAAAGCAATGTGCGCCAGCGGACCACCGGGCTGATCCGCTGTCTGCACCACGGGCAGGATCTCCATACAGGAGTTGTCCCCACAGGAGACCATCAGGCAGGGAGCCTCCGGATCGCCCCAGGACATTTTGATCTCCATACCCAGAACACCGCAGTAAAAATCCACGGTCCTCCGATAATTCTCCCGGGTAGGCCGCACAGCAATATGATGTACACCGGTCAGTTGATTCATGATAATACGCTCCTTTTTGATCCATTCGATTTTCAGCTCACAAAAACCGGGAGGCCACAGGGCGATCCCGGTTTGGTTGGATGTGGTTTATTTGCCCCTGCCAAAGATGGACATGATATCAGAGAACGTGTCGTCATCATCGATGAGGTTGGGGTCCAGACGGGGTTGTTCGTCGCTGTGAGAAGAGACAGATGTACCGGCATTGTCGCCGTTAAAGTCAAAATCGTCGCCCAGATCCAGGTCCAATGCGGGCCGGTTCTTTTTCTCCTGGCCGGATCCTTCGAATCCGGTGGCGATGACGGTGACGGTCATCTCATCCTCCATAGAATCGTCGAAGGTGGCGCCCCAAATGATGTTGGCATCCTCATGGGCACGTTCGGTGACGATCTGGGAAGCGGTATCGATCTCGTCCAGGGCGATGTCCGGGCTGGACGTGATATTGATGATCACGCCGTGGGCTCCAGCGATCTTGGTCTCCAGCAAGGGGCTGGAAATGGCAGCCAAAGCGGCCTGCTCGGCCTTGTCCTTGCCGCTGGCATGGCCCACACCCATATGGGCAAGGCCTGCGTTTTCCATGACAGCCTTCACGTCTTCAAAGTCCAGATTGACGATACCGGGCAGCTGGATCAGATCGGAGATGCTCTGCACGCCCTGACGCAGCACATCATCAGCCACCATAAAGGCATTTGCCAGAGTGATGCGTTCATCACTGACCATTTTCAACCGTTCGTTGGGGATGACCACCAGAGAATCCACATGCTGACGCAAGGCCTCAATGCCTTCCTCAGCCTGCTCCATCCGGCGGCGGCCCTCAAAGGCAAAGGGTTTGGTGACGATACCCACCGTGAGGGCGCCCAGCTCCCGGGCGATCTGCGCGACCTTGGGAGCTGCGCCCGTCCCGGTGCCGCCGCCCATCCCGGCGGTGATAAAGACCATGTCGGCGTCCTTGAGAACGCCGGCGATGAGATCGTGGCTCTCCTCGGCGGCTTTCTCGCCGATCTCCGGCCGAGAACCGGCCCCTCTGCCCTGGGTGAGTTTTTCACCCAGCTGCACCTTGACCGTGGCCTGAGAACGTCCCAGCGCCTGCTTGTCGGTGTTCATGCTGACCAGTTCCACGCTGCGTACACCCGCCGACGCGATCCGGTTCACGGCATTTCCGCCGCCGCCGCCCACACCGACCACTTTGATCGTCTGGGGTGTTTCATCCAGCAGATTGTCTACTTCAAAAGGCATAGTTTTTCCTCCTTGACCCTTCGGCTTCTGACGGACAGCTGAGCGGCCGAAAGCATATTTGCAGTCCGCCGCGGGCGCGGCAAAGACCATCTGACCCGTTTCTTTATAGCGCATCCATGAAACGAAACAAACGAACAGCTTGCATGGAATACACCACCATATAATTTAACACTTTCACGATTAAAATTCAAGTGTTTTTTTGCAGGGAATGGAGTTTTTCCTTTCATTTCAGACTTTTTTCGGGAAATTGGATAGATTCTGTGGCATAATTCCGTTACTGAATAAAAGGCGTGTCGGGGATCCCGTCGTCCCTGGGAGAGGGAGTCTCTGTCGGAGCAGGATCGCTTCCGGGATCTGCAGGGGCCGTGGGATCGGTGGGCAGAGCACCCGCTGAAACAGACGGAGACAAAGGAGCGGGTTCCAAGACACCAGGGGTGAAGACGGCACGTTTTGTCTCGCCGGAAGAAGTCAGATCCAGTACGCCCTGTTCGGCAGGGCCAACCCCCTCCTCCACAGACTGGCAGCCCAATTCCACTTTGTAGGGCAGGTCCAACGCTGCACCCAGACAGAACTCGACCCGATCCTCATACACCAGGCGGATGTCAGACAGATCAGAGAGATCCATCCGCGTGAAGTGGGTAAAAGCATCTCGATCTGAAAGAGCGGCCATCAGTTCGGAAAATGCTGCGGCGACCGCCTCATCTTCCGGTACATACAGCTGACCGGGCTCCGCAGAAGCGTTTACACCGGTGATCTGCAATAAGCCCAGCGGTGGTTCAGTCCCGATCTCCACCACCTTACCCGCAGGACTGAGGACCACCCAACCGCCTGCCTCCTCCACCACCGCTGCCCGGGGCGCCAAGGTCAGGCAGATCTCCAGGGTCGATGGAAAATGCTTGATGATCTCAGACTGAGCCACATATGGGAACGCCTGCTCAATGGCCTCTTCCTGGGCTTTGGTGGGCAGGAACAGAAGGTTGTCCCCGGCCTCGTATCCGCAAACTTCCACCACTTTTTCAGGTGTTGCGCCGGGGACCGATTCGCCGGTGAGAGTGATCTCGCTGAGCTTGAACAGCAGGAATGCCGCAAGCAGCAGGGTCCCTACAGTCATGGCCAGGACCACTGTAATGGCCAAAAAACGGCGCACGCCGGTGAGGCGGCCTTTCTCCCGCTTTCTTTGAGAGGCAGGCCGTCGATCGGTGCTGCCCACCGATGAGGTCACTGCATGGGGCCTCCGTTCAGGCAGAGCATGGGAGGAGACATCCCAGTCAGGCAGCTCCCAGTCCGGAGCACGACGGTCCCGTGAGGAGGTGTCCTCATCCGATCGGTTGAGCCAGTCTGGGAGTTCTACCTCCCCGCGTTCCGAGGAGGTGATGGAGTTGTTTCTGGAATGAGAGGAGATATCCTCGAAATCTTCATCCCACATGCCGCGCGGACGGCGCTTTTCCTCGGGCGTCATGCCCGTCGCCTGCCTTTCCTACCTTGATACTTCCTGAATACGGGCCCCCAGGTCCGCCAATGTTTGCACCAGATGTTCATATCCACGGCGGATGTGCCGGGTCCCGGTGATCTGTGTCCTTCCCTGCGCACAAAGCCCGGCCACCACCAGCGCCGCACCACAGCGCAGATCTCGGGCTTGGACCGGTGCCCCCTGAAGGGCGGGGACCCCTTCCACCACGGCGACTTTGCCCTCCAGCTTGATCCGTGCCCCCATTCGACAGAGCTCTTCTGCATGGGAATAACGGTTTTCGAATATGTTCTCCACAAAGATACTGGTGCCCTCCCCCACTGCTGCCATACTCATGATGACCGGCTGTGCGTCAGTGGGAAAGCCGGGATACGGCATGGTCCGAATGTGCTTGACCGCCCGCAAATGGGGAGGCGCCATGATATTCAGGCTGTGCCCATGGGGGCGGACCATACAGCCCGATTCCTCAAAAGGGGCCAGCATGGGCATCATGTGCCCGTTATCCACATCCAGGAGGGTCAAACTGGAGCCTGTAACGGCAGCCGCTGCCATATAGGTCACAGCTGCGATGCGGTCGGGCATGATGCGGTGCTCGGAGCCGGTGAGCTTTTCTACACCGTCGATGATGATGCAGCCCTCCCCCGCGCCGTAGATGCGGCCGCCGCAGCGATTGAGGTACGCTGCCAGATCGGCGATCTCCGGCTCCCGAGCCGCATTGGAGATCACCGTGGTCCCTTGTGCTGTGCAGGCGGCCAGCATGATGTTCTCCGTGGCCCCTACGCTGGGAAAGGACAGGGCGATGTACGCGCCGGACAGTCCGTGGGGAGCCTGTACCGTCAGGCATCCCCGGGATTCCTGCACCACTGCTCCCAGCTTTTCCAGGGCAGACAGGTGCAGATCAATGGGCCGCGGTCCAAGCTCACAACCCCCTGGAAAACAGATCTTTGCCTCCCCCATGCGGGCCAGAACAGCTCCTAAAAACACGATGGAAGACCTCATGCCATGCATGAGTTGGGGCGGGATCTCACTTTGGGTTGGGTCGCTTCGGATCACCAGATCCCCGTCCTTTTGGGAGCAACAACATCCCAGGTGTGTCAGGATCCCCAATGCTGTGTCAACATCCGACAAATGGGGGCAGTTGTGGAATATGTTCTCCCCCCGGCAGAGCACTGCCGCCGCAAGCAGCGGAAGCGTGCTGTTTTTGGCTCCCTGAACGGTGATCTCACCGCTCAGAGAGGCGGGACCGTCGATTACGATCATGGGAAACACCTCGTCTCATGAAACTGTTATCATGATATGAGGCGCGGAAAATCTTGTGATTTACCCCTTTCTGGGCCTCTTGCCCGTCCGTGCAGCGCTTTTGATCACGCTGTAGATCCGTTCGCTGGCATCCAGGACCTCCAACTTGCCAGCGTTTTCTCCCAGCTCATGCAACCGCTGGGGATCGTGGATCAGGCCCTGAACGGTCTCCCAGAGACGCTCCCCCGTGAGATCCTTCTCCTCGATGATCTCTGCGGCCCCGCGATTGACCAGAGCCATAGCGTTGTGAAATTGGTGGTTTTCCGCCACATTGGGAGAGGGGATCAGGATGGAGGGTTTGTTTTTTGCTTCGATCTCGGTCAGGGTCATCGCGCCGGCCCGACCGATGACCAGATCGGCGGCGGACAGACACTGCGGCATGTTGTCGATGTATTCCAGCAGGCGGATCTGCGGATTGGCTTTTTCATTGAATCCCAGCTCCCGGAGCTCCTCCAGGAAGTGTTCGTCATGGGTCCCATAGCCGTGGATGTGCTGGATCGCTTTGGTCTTGGCACTTTGGGCCAGCATATAGGCAGCGGCACGGTTGACCGCAGAAGCGCCCAGGCTCCCGCCAAAGGAAAGCACCACTGGCCGGTTATCCAGACCCAGTGCCTTGCGGGAGGCTTCCCGCTGCGCGGACAGGACCTCGCCGCGGACGGGATTTCCGGTGACAACGCAGGTGGCATCGGCGTCCAGATATTTCATAGCTTCCGGTACGGCAAGCATCACCGTGACCATGGATTTGGCCAGCATCTTGGTGGTCACGCCGGGATATGCGTTGGATTCATGGATCACACAGGGATATCCTAAGCGGGCAGCCTCCCGAAGAACGGGTCCGCAGACATATCCGCCAGTCCCCACACAGACATCCGGATCGAACTCCCGGAGGATCTTTTTCGTCTGGGCGCTGGCTGTGAACACCCGAACAACGGTCTGTGCGTTGCGGACCAAGTTTTTCACCGTAAGTTTCCGCTGGAATCCGGAGATGGTCACTGTTCGCATCGGATATCCGGCAGCCGCCACCAGGCGCTCTTCCATCCCACCTTTATTGCCCACGTAAAGGATCTGGGCGTCGGGCTCCTTCTCTTTTAAGTAGCCGGCTGCGGCCAGAGCGGGATTGATGTGCCCCGCAGTTCCTCCGCCGGTGAACAGAACTTTCATGTGCGTCTTCCTTTCCAGAAACAGATCAGGTCTTTTCCACGGATGCGCTGCGGGAAATATTCAACAAAATGCCCATCTCACCCAAAAGCATCAGCAGCGAAGTACCGCCGTAGCTGAAGAACGGCAGGCTGATACCGGTATTCGGGATGGTATTGGTCACCACGCAGATGTTGAGGACCGCTTGGAGCCCCACCTGAAAGGTGATGCCCAGGCCCAGCAGCGTTCCGAATTTATCTTTGGCATGCAGGGAAATATAGACCCCGCGCCAGATGAGCAAACTGAAAAGAAGAATCACCAAAATCGCGCCGAACATGCCCAGCTCCTCGCATACGATGGCGAAGATGAAATCATTCTGGGGCTCAGGCAGCCAAAGGTATTTCTGTCTGGACTGTCCCAAACCGGTACCCAGCAGTCCGCCGGACCCAATGGAATAGAGCGACTGCCGGATCTGCCAGGTGTCCACACCCTCTGGCGGGTCAAAGGGATGCAGCCATCCCACGACCCGGGCCATCTGGTATCCGCCGCCGGAATCCTCTCCGCCGCCTTTTGCTGCTTGCAGCAACAGCAACGCTAATAATCCCAGGCCGCCCAACACGCCGCACCAGAGCAGCAGATGACGCACCTTTGCTCCACCCACAAAGATCAGGATCATCCCCAAAGCACCGAGAATGATCGCACCAGAAAGATGCGGCTCCACGACGACCAGTCCGGCACACACCAACATCAATCCCAGTGGGACCCCCACGCCGCGCATGGGATCACCCATTTCCTCAATGTGCTGAGAAATATAATGGGCTAGGACCGTGATCAAGCCAAACTTGGCCACTTCAGACGGTTGAAACTGCACCGGGCCGATGTTGATCCACCGGGTAGCATCGTCCTCGTTGGGAGCGATCTCGGCGATCTTCAACACCTTGCCAAAAAGCAGGACAGCCAGCAGCAGCCCCACCGACACCAGGTAGATGGGATATGCCAAGCGATGGAACCGATGGTAATCGAACGTGGAAACGAACAGCATGGCCGCTGTTCCCGCAAGAGCGAAGATCCCCTGGCGGCGGATATAGAAATAGCTGTCTCCGTTTTCGTGATAATAGCTGTACGCATAGCTGGCTGAAAAGAGCATCACCAGCCCCACACACAAAAGCACCAGGATAAAGGCAAGCAGCGGGGTATCCATGCCCTGACCCAAAGAGAACAGTCTGGTCTGGACTTCCCGGCGGCGCTTTTCTCGCTGGGGAACGGCCTCCACTGCAGCGGCCATCGTATCCCCTGCGGGGACCCGACGCAAGCCACGGGCTGTACCGCTTTCACGGATGTGTGCTGATGCAGTATTTTTCCGATTGTTCGGCCGCCGGTCCCGTGCCATATGCGGGCTCTCCTTTCCAAAATGTACTTGCTGATAGTTTGCACAAAAAACGATCAAAACTGCTGATTTCCAAGTTTTTACAGGCCAAACGCCACACAGAGCACACCGAGCACGGCAAACAGGAACGTCACCAGCCCAAAAACGGCACAGATCTTGACCTCGCTCCAGCCCGACATCTCAAAATGATGATGGATGGGGGACATCTTGAACAGGCGTTTCCCTCCGGTGCGCTTGAAATAGGTCACCTGCAGGACCACTGAAAGGATCTCGACCCAATAAATGACACCAAAAGGCAACAATAAAACAGGGAGGTCGATGCCAAAGGCCAGCGCTGCTACCATACCGCCCAAAAAAAGGGAACCGGTGTCTCCCATAAAGACCTTGGCAGGATGGAAATTCCAGACCAGGAAACCCAAACAGGCAGCTGCTGCCGCAACGCCCAGCGCGGATAGATTGACCATGCCCAACAGGCCCGCACAGAAGGACAGCCCCAGCGCCACAAAAAAGGTCACTGTGGAGTTGAGCCCATCGATCCCATCGGTAAAATTCACCGCATTGACCAGTCCCACAATGAGGATCGCTGCCAAAGGATAGTAGGCAAAGCTCAACTCCAGACGGCCCAAAAATGGAAACTGGACCGCTGTGCTGCCGCCTGCCATGCCCACAGAGGCCAGATAGGCCGCCGCAACTGCAAACTGGAGAATCAACTTCTGTCGTTCTGTCAGACCAAGATTGCGCTTTTTTACGATGCCGATAAAATCATCCATGAATCCAATGGCGCCAAAGGCAAGCGCCATGCCCAAACCGGCAAAGAGCTTCACCGTGAGCAGCAAGGTCTCCGACACCTCGAGAGAGTGAGCCAGCGGGATGCATACACACATAGAAGCGCAGATCCCGATGATGAACATGAGCCCGCCCATCGTGGGCGTTCCCTGCTTACTCATGTGCCATTTGGGCCCGATCTCCCGGATCGTTTGGCCAAACTTCAGGCGATGCAGTACCGGGATGAGCACCTTTCCCATCAGCGCGGTAACGCCAAAGGCCACCACTGCAGCCACGATCGACAGTGTTAGATTCATATCTCCTGACTCCTCTTCCTGTTTTCCAGTGCTTGTTTATTCCAGAGACACAAAGGTATCGGTTTCGATATTGTCTACAAAGGTCAGCGCAATGACCGTACCGATGCGGACATTCTGTCCAACGGCGATGTTCTGTGTGCTCACCAGACCGGAACTGGACCCGCTGACACTGATCTGCAGGCCGTTGATGGCTGCCAGATAGCTGGCATTGACCAGATCCATCCCGCTGAAGTCCGGGACCGGCGTCACTGCCTCCTCCTGAGAAAAACCTTCTGTGTACAAAACCACAGATCCGTCTTTCGGCAGGGTGGTGCCCACCTCCGGCGTCTGCTCCCGAACCAGAGTGCTCCCCTCTTCAGAACCGATGACGCTGTATTCCAGCCCACTTTCTTCAATGGCAGCGATGGCCTCGTCCAAGGTCAGGCCCACCACACTTGGAGCGGCGACATCCAGATTGCCAAACTCTTCATCCGTATACCGGGCCTCGACGCCCAGGTAGGGCAGGATCTCCCCCATGATCTTGGAGAAGATCGGACCGGCCACGGCATTTCCGCCGGTCAATCCGCCATTGGAAGCACCGTCCGGCTCGTCAAAATATACGAGCAGTGCATATTGAGGGTCCTCGGCAGGGGCATATCCGCAATAGGAGGCAATATACTCCATGGGCTTGGTGGGGTCCTCGTTGTGCTGCGCGATCTTTTCGGAGGTACCGGTCTTACCGCACACACGGTACCCCGGAACATATCCGCCGGTAGCCGTCCCTTCAGCAGCGTTATACTGCAAAATGGAGGTGATGGTCTGGGCCGTCTCCTGAGAGATCACCTGCCTCAAGGGGGTGGTGTCGGTGGTCTTGACGATATTCCCTTCCGGATCGACGATACGGTCTACCACATGGGGCTGGACCATATAGCCGCCGTTTGCAATGGCCGAGGCTGCCGTGATCATCTGCACCGGCGTGATCGAAAAGTTCTGTCCAAAAGCCTCGGTAGCCAGTTCTGTGGGGCCCATATCCTCCAAGGAATGGTACAGGTTCACGGCCTCGCCGGGCAGGTCGATCCCCGTGGGTTCCGTCATACCAAAGGCCTCTCTGTATTTGCAGAAGGTCTCCGCACCCAGCAGTTCACCCAAGTGGATCATCCACGGATTGCAGGAGTTGTAGATGCCCGCCGCAAAATCTTCCAGTCCATGCCCTTCTTCCTTCCAGCAGTCAATGCCGGCCGGATAGCCTTCCACTTCCTTGTTCCCAGTACAAGTAAAGGTGCTCTCCAGGGTAACGACGCCTTCCTCCAGACCCATGGCCCCGGTGACCATTTTGAACACGGAACCCGGATAGTAGGTATCACTGACCGCCTTGTTCCGCCACTGTTTATACCAGGCGTTGGTCTCGGCCTCATCCCGCTGGTCTTCCGGCAGAGACTGGAGCTCCTGGAGCATATTCGCGTCCAGAATGGTGTAAGGGTCGTTGGGGTCATAGTTGGGGTGGGTCGCCAACCCCACCACAGCACCGGTATGTACGTTCATCACGATCGCCACTGCGCCGTTTTTGACTTTATATTTTTCGATGCCCTCGGCGAGGTATTTTTCCAGAATGCTCTGAACCGTCTCGTCAATGGTGAGCACCAGAGAATTTCCGTCGGATGCGCCTACATACTGTTCGTACTCAAAGGGCATATCGGTGCCCCAGGCGTTTTTCGAGGCCACCAGACGACCCGCGGTGCCGCGGAGCTCCTCGTCGTAGTAGAGCTCCAGGCCGTCCAGCCCGGTGTTGTCATATCCAGTGAAGCCCAACACATTGGAAGCGACGGTTCCATAAGGATAATAGCGCTTATAATCCGGAATGAGTCGGACGCCGCTTTCGATCTCGTTCTCTGTCAGAAACTGATTGATCGCATCCCGGACGTCGGTCTCCACCTGGCGCTTCAAATAGGAAAAATAGGAATCTTCGCCGGTCTTCTCATAGATCCGTTCCTCATCCATTTCCAAAATGGGCGCCAGCCCCCGGGAGATGGTCCTGCGTAATTCTTCGTCTTCGCGGATATAATTGGGCTCCAGGACTACGGTCCATACGCTGGCGCTTTGAGCCAGGATCTTGGTCCCTGTGGCGTCGTAAATGGTACCCCGCATAGCGGAGATCGTGGTGCTTTGCAGGCTTTGCTCTAAGGCTTGGGCCGTCAGTTCTTCTCCATGGACGACCTGCCAGCGAAACAGGCTGACGGTGACCATGCCAAAGCCCCCAATGAGCACAATACACGCCAGCAAAACAGCGCGAAACGAGATCCGTTGGCTGGTACCCTTGGCCATACACTCACCTTCCTAAAACCGCAAAACGAGAGTCAAGAATCCTCTTGGCTCTCTGAATGCTTTCGCTACAATCTATTCCCGCACAGGCCCGGGTAGACCAACCCGCACGGACATCTTCTAGGAGAACAGCGCGATGATGCGGTTCCACAGCCTGTCCAAAAACGAACCGCCCCCTGCATCCTGCACCACAGTTCCTTGATCCTGGCCAGCCACGTTCACATAGGTGACCTGAGCGCTGGTGATCTTGCCCATACCCAACACCTGGGCAGCATATGCTTCTACCTGGGTATTGGTCATCTTTCGGGCAGCCTCCATATTGAGCTGGACTTCCACGCTCTGGGTCTGCTCCAGGACTTCCGTGGCGGTGCTGATCTGGTCTGTCAAAGAGGCCATCTGCTGCTGACTGTATACCATAGAGACGGCCAGGAACAGCAGAATGCCAAAGCAGGACACATAGAAGGTTGCCCGCAGCGGATGCCGTTTGGCACGGGGCTGTCTTTCTTCCTGCTGCTGACGCTGTTCCGTCGGGAATTCCAACACTCGGCGGCGGGGCGTTTCGACAGGCCGCCGGTCTGGCTGGCGAACAGGCACTGTATTGTCATAGTGGGTTTCGAACAGAGAAAAGTCATATGCTTCCGAACCGTACGGCATGGTGCCCGCTCTCCTTTCTGTTCCGCGCTCTGCGGAGATAAATTAAGCGTTATCCTTCTCAGCAGGCGGAAGCTTTTCCGCCGCACGCAGCCTGGCGCTGCGTGACCGTGGATTTTCGGTCACCTCCCGATCGGAGGGGGCCAATCCCTTTTTGTAGATCAGTTTTGCACGGGGTTTTCGGCCACATACACACACCGGAAAATCCTTTGGGCAAATGCACCCTTGACACCAATCGGCCATCGTTGTCTTAACGATACGGTCCTCCAACGAGTGAAAGGAGATCACTACGAACCGGCCGCCGGGCTTCAGCAGCTCAAAGCCCTTGTCCAGTCCCTGGCGCAGAGCGTCCAGCTCTCCGTTGACGGCGATCCGCAGGGCCTGGAACGTTTTTCGGGCCGGGTGGCCAGGCTCCCGACGCACCGCTGCCGGAACGGATGATTTGACCAATTCTGCAAGCTGTACCGTGGTCCGGATCGGGGCCTGCGCTCTCGATTGGACGATCGCCGCCGCAATTCGGTTGGCACTTTTTTCCTCTCCATACCGGAACAGGATCTGTGCCAGCTCCGATTGAGAAAGGGTATTGACCAGATCCGCAGCAGTGGGACCCTCCTGACTCATGCGCATGTCCAAGGGGGCATCGTGATGATAGGAAAAGCCCCGGCTGGGATCATCCAGCTGATGAGACGACACCCCGATATCCAGCAGGATACCGTCAACACGATCGATCCCCTGTTCCCGTGCCAGAACATCCATATCTGCGAAATTGCCCCGAATGATTTGGGCCTGGGGATATCTCTGGAGACGTTCCCCTGCCGCAGCAAGGGCGTCCGGGTCACGATCGATGGACAGAAGCCTGCCGGTAGTCAGACGTTGGGCGACGGCTTCGGAATGCCCTCCGCCACCTAAGGTCCCATCGATATACACCCCATCGGGCTTTATATTCAAGGCTGCAATGGCCTCATCGAACAGCACCGGTTTATGTTGGAATTCCATACGATCAGAAGGAAAGCTGGGTCATGATGTCTTTGAGTTCATCCTCGGTCTGGCTGGCATTGGCAGTCTCCCAACGTCCCTCATCCCAGATCTCAGCCCGGGTAGCCGCTCCGATGACGACCACATCCTTGGTGAGTCCTGCGTGATCCCGCAGATTCTGCGGCAGGAGGATCCGACCCTGCTTGTCCGGCTCCACCTCTGCGGCACCGGAGAAGAAATACCGCTGGATCGCTTTCCCTTGCGCCATTGGAATAGCGGAGACCTTTTCCACCAGCCGATCCCACTCTTTGGGAGAAAGCACGAACAGACAGCCATCCAATCCTTTGGTGACAAAGAATTTGTCGCCTAGGTCTTCCCGGAACTTGGAGGGAATGGTCACACGACCCTTCGCATCCATATTGTGCCGATACTCTCCGATCAACATAGCCATCTGTTCCCTCCCTTCCTGTGGGATACGAGATCGTGTTTGCGGTTTTTCAGGGTTTGCTCCCCACGATTGCCACTGTCGACACACAATGTGCAACTTTTACCCACAAATCACCACTTCGTTGACCTTATTATAGACCAACCAGGCTGGAAAAAGCAAGCATAAAAAAATTATGGAAACCGACCGAAAAACGACACCAAATCTACGTTCCCGGATATTTTGCCGAAACAAAAATTCCCCTCACAATATCTTGTGAGGGGAAATATCTGTTCGAAATAAAATTTATCTATTGTTGACAAAATCTCAATCTCAGATTTGTGAATTGCGCTGAGACGTTTTGATATTTTGTCTGGTTTTTCGCAGTTCTGCGAGGTTTTCCGACAGGGACTCATCCGCCCGACGCATCAAGTCTTCGACGTAGTCATTACTGGCCTGCCGCATCTCTCGCACCTGTGTCTTGGCCTGAGTGAGGATCTCATTGGCCTTCTGCTGGGCCAAGCGCACGATCTCTTCCTGATTGACCAGGCTTTGCGCTTTTTCCTGAGCGGACCGAATGATCACATCCGCTTCCCGCCGAGCATCCTCCATGATCTGGGAGCGGTCGGCCACAATGGCCTGCGCCTTACGGACTTCAGCAGGGATCTCGTCCCGAACGTCGTCCAGGATCTGCCGGATCTCTTCTCCATCAACGAACACTCTGCCCGCGGAGAAGGGCAGCTTCCAGCCCTTTTCCAGAACGTCGTACAGCTCGTCCAACAAATCTTCAATGTTTGCCTGATTGTCGTTGGTATTCATGCTCATAATGAAACCCGTTCCTTTCTCACGGAGACATGCCCCGCAATTTGAAATGATACGTCATCTATACGATCAAAGCCGCGAAAGGCTCAGCTTCCCATTAGGGCTCCCGGCAAAGCCGCCGGGCAATGGTCTCCAACAGGCACTCCGGCACAAAGTGGGAGATATCCCCCCCAAAGCCTGCCACCTGTTTCACCATGCTGGAACTGACGAACATGTTCTCCGCCTCAGCGGAAAGGAACACCGTTTCCAACTGGGGATTGAGCTTCTTGTTGGTCAGTGCCTGTTGGAACTCATATTCAAAATCGGACATGGCTCGCAGACCTTTGACGGTCACCAAAGCACCCTTCTGCCGGGCATACTCTGCAAGCAGTCCCCGAACACTGTCCACTTCCACATTGTTCAAGCCTTCATGGCGGCAAAGGATCCGCAGCATGTCCAGGCGTTCCTCCAATGTAAAACTGAACCGCTTATCGGGATTGACAGGCACCGCCACGATGATCCTATCAAAAAGGCGGCTCGCCCGGCGGATCACATCCAGATGCCCCAGTGTTACCGGATCAAAGCTGCCGGGACAAAGTGCGATACGCATGGGCTTCAACTCCCTTCCGGGGCTTCCAGCCGATACCGCGTCAAGCCGGTCTTCCCGTATCCGTAAGTCTTGATCTTGAGGAGGGGACCGACCCGATCCGGCAGCTCCTCCCCTCTGGGATGCTCGCAAAATGCCTCTCCGTCGGGCAGCAGGACCCGAGGCAGCAGGGCCAACACCTGTGGCAGCAGGCCCTCTCGATAAGGTGGATCGGCAAAAACGAAATCGAACCGTTGAGAGGCTGTATGCAAATAATCCAGTACACCGGCCCGTACGACTTGCGCCTGAGGGGCAAAACCCGTCGCCTCCAGGTTTTTCCCAAGAACGGCCAGCGACTCCGGAGCGTTCTCTACGAACACCGCTCGAGCAGCTCCACGGCTGATACTTTCAATACCCATTTGACCGGTCCCCGCAAAAAGATCCAAGAAGGAAGCACCGGGGACCTGAAACTGAATGATCCCAAACAGGGCCTCTTTCACCCGGTCCTCTGTGGGCCGGACCCGATCTCCTTTGGGGGCCAAAAGCTTTTTTCCTCGTCTGGAACCGGAAATGATTCGCATACCATCGCCATCCCATTCATGTTATTATCCCATTTTTCGACCAATCTGTCAACATTTTTTTCAAAATGCCCTATTCTGCGACTGAACTGGACGGTTCTTCTCTGTGAAAATACCGATAGACAGCCTGTGCCGCGGGCATGGTCATACCGGGAACGGCAGCCAGTGTCTCCAGATCGGCTTCACTGACTGCGGTCACTGTTTTAAAGCTCTTCATCAATGCTTTGGCCCGGGTCTCACCGATCCCTGGGATCCCCGTCAGCGTAGAAGAAATGGACGATTGCTTGCGTTGTTGCCGATGAAAAGAAATGGCAAACCGGTGGACCTCATCCTGGATCGAGGACACCAGTGTGAACGCCCGCCGATTGGAATTGATAGCGATCTCTCCCCCTGATAGGGCGATGGCACGGGTGCGGTGTTTGTCGTCCTTGACCATGCCGAACAGCGCCACACTGATACCCATCTCATCCAAAACCGGCTGAACGGCATCCACATGTCCTTTGCCGCCGTCCAACAGGATCAGATCCGGCAGGCGCCCAAATCCGGTGTCATCCCCTCGCTGCTGAAATGCTTTGTATTCTTCAAACCGACGGCGGATGACTTCCCGCATAGAGCCGTAATCGTCCTGGCCGGTGACAGTTTTGATTTTGAACCGTTTGTATGCAGATTTGAGGGGCCTGCCGTTTTCAAAAACGACCATACCTGCCACATTGTCGGCACCCTGCTGGTTGGAGATATCATAGGCCTCGATATACGCCGGCGTCTTTTCCATTCCCAACAGCCTGCGTAATTCGTCCAGAGCAGATGCCTCCCGTCCGGTGCTGCCCATGTGACGGGCCATGCTTTCCGCAGCATTGGCACTGCACATCTGTACCAGTTGGTACTGTTCCCCCCGCTGAGGGACCGTGAGGTGCACCGTCCGGCCTTTTCTCTCACTGAGCCAGCGGGCCACCAAGTCCTGGTCTTCCACCGGTCCGTCCACGGCGATCACAGGAGGGATCCGGTCCCGAATGGAGTAATATTGCCGCAAAAACTCGGAACGTGCCTCTGCATCCGGCGCCACGCCCTCCGTGAGAAAGCTTTCCCGATCGGACAGCTTGCCGCCGGTAAAGCGGAAAACCTCGAAAGCCGTATGCGTCTCTCCCTGGTTCAGTGCAAACACATCCTGCTCTTCCACCCGGCTGGCCACTACTTTTTGCCGGTCTTTCATCTTGTGGATGGCATTGATCCGGTCCCGCAGGCGGGCAGCCAATTCATACTCCATGTTTTCGGCGGCCAGGGTCATTTTTTCAGTCAGAGATTGCACCGAGGTAGAGCTTCCCCCCTTGATAAAATCCAATGCCTCGGCAAACGCCTCATTGTATTCCTCCTCGCTCATGCGTCCCTGGCAGGGCGCACTGCATTGGTGGATATAATAGTTGAGGCACGGCCTTTCCCGACCGAAATCCTGTGGGAATCTGCGATTGCAGTCGGGGAGTTTAAAGATCTTGCGGGCAGCGTCCACGGTCTCCCGGATGGACCAGGAGCTCATATACGGTCCGATATACTTGGCCCCGTCTTCTTCGATCTGCTTTACCTCGGACATTCGCGGCCACGGACCGGCCGTGACCCGAATATAGCTGTACCCCTTGTCGTCCTTTAAGAGGATATTGTATTTGGGCTGATACTGTTTGATGAGACTGCTTTCCAGTACCAACGCCTCAAATTCGCTGTCACACAGGATGTACTCGAACCAGTCCACGCGGGCCACCATTTGCCGAACTTTGTTGTCGTGATTCCGTTCACTCCCAAAGTATTGGCTGACACGGTTTTTCAAGACCTTCGCTTTGCCGACGTAGATGATGGTTCCGGACGAATCGTGCATCAGATACACCCCGGGAGTCAGGGGCAGCTTCATCGCCTTGGCACGCAGTTCCTTCTTTTTTGGATTTGTTTCCATGTTTTTCCTCGATTTTAAGAAAAAAGCACCGCATATGCGGTGCTCATCTCTTCTGCACGACCTATGGGATTACTCGGCAAAGCCGGACTCCACCAGAGCCACCAAAGCGTCCACAGCCTGCTGCTCGTCAGAACCATCGGCAATGATCCGGATGGTCACGCCACCGACGATCCCCAAGGAAAGCACTCCCAGCAGACTCTTCGCGTTCACGCGCCGCTCTTCTTTTTCCACCCAAATAGAGGACTTGAACTCGTTGGCTTTCTGAATAAAGAAAGTAGCCGGACGGGCGTGAAGTCCCACCTGGTTCTGGACCAATACATCCCTTGCGCACATGTTCATTCACTCTCCTACATAATTTTGGAAATTCATGTCGGATCCGGCGGAAAAGCCGTATCCTTGGCCAAGAAAACTCTCAAAACACTTACATTATACCAGATTTTTTTTCCCCGTCAATCTCAAAAAACAAATTCGGCTCCCTGCCCAAACCTTCCGAAAATGGGCAAACCCATTTGTGCAGAATGCTTGATATGTTGAAAACTTTTTGCCTAGTTTGATACCGCTAATCTTTCATTTCCACAATATGTTGGGGACATGCTCGATTCATCTACTTTTTCGGATGGTTTTCATCGGTTTTTTCAGCAGCCAGTTCGGTAATGGCATCCTCGCTGTATCCCAGCTTTCGCAGCATATCCGGGCGCACCCGTGCAGTCAGCCGCAGGGACTGCTCCTTCCGCCACAGGTCTACGTTCTGATGGTGTCCAGAAAGCAACACAGGAGGCACCGATCTTCCGCGCCAGGTTTCCGGCCGGGTATATTGCGGATACTCCAACAGGCCGGAAAAATGGCTCTCGTCGGTAAAACAGGCTTCGTCGGAAAGCACCCCTGGGATCATGCGGCTGACAACATCGATCAGCACCATGGCTGGCAGCTCGCCGCCGGTCAGGACAAAGTCCCCCACAGAGATCTCCTCTGCCTGAAATGCGTCCAAAGCCCGCTGGTCCACGCCCTCATAGTGTCCGCACAGGATGAGCAGGCACTCCTCCTGTGCCAGCTCCTGGGCCCGCTGCTGCGTGAGCACCGGCCCTCTGGGAGACATATACAGGATACGCGGAGATGAGCCAACATGTTCGCAAATGGCCTCGATCCCACGGGCGATGGGCTCCGCCTGCAGGAGCATGCCCATCCCGCCGCCAAACACCGTATCGTCTACCTTTCGATTCCGTTCATCCGGGGAAAAGTCACGCAGTTGATGACAGCAGACCTGTAATATGCCTTTTTTCCGTGCTCTGCCCAAAATACTGTGATCCAAACAGGGCGCAAACATCTCGGGAAACAACGTCAAGATATCAATGCGCATCAGGCATCCACCCCCTGGTCATCAAAAATCCCCGGAATGGGCAACAGCTCGATGATCCCTTCTTCCAGCGCGGTCCGAGCGATCATTTCCTCTACGGCAGGAAACAGGTACTCCTCTCCGTTTGCTCCCCGGATCCGGTATACATCGTTGGCCACCCCGGGGAGGACCTCTTCCACCACGCCGTAAACCTGTCCGGTGCGGACATCCCGCGCTTCAAGGCCGACCAGATCCTGCAAAAAGTACCGTCCCTCCGGCAGCTGTGCATCTTCGCGAGCTATGTACAGGACCTTTCCCCGCAGTGTTTCCGCCTGCTCCACGGTATCCACTCCCTGAAGCCGGAGCAAGAGCCTGCCTTTGTGCTCCCGGGCGGACAACAGTCCTGCATCTCTTTTGCCCTCATCGAAGAAAAACCGCTTAAAACGCAGGAGGAAGGCCGGAGAATCCGCCCACGGCTCCAATACCACTTCTCCCCGGACCCCGTGGGGCCGAACGATCCTTCCGGCCTCCAGATAGGCTTTCAACATGGTACCCCTCCAGAAATGAAAAAAGAGCGCACCAAAGCGCCCTTTTTTATGGACTCAATCGATCTCCACCATGACCCGCTGATTGGTCCGGGTGGCTGCAGCCCGCATGACCACGCGAATCGCCTTAGCGATGCGGCCCTGCTTTCCGATGACCCTGCCCATGTCCTGCTCCGCCACATGGAGATGGTACACGGTCGTACCGGTCTCATCCTCTTCACTGGTAACGGTAACCTGATCCGGCTCCTCCACCAGACCCTGTGCGATTGCCTTCAATAATTCCTGCATAGCAATGTTTCCCCTTTCTCATATTCAAGCTGTATTGAACCTATGCAAAGCTCAGATGACACCGTGTTTTTTAAACAGAGCTTTCACGGTATCGGTGGGCTGTGCGCCGTTTTGGATCCATTTTTTGGCCTTTTCTGGGTCAACTTTCACCTCACTGGGCTCCTTCATGGGATCGTAATAACCGATCTCCTCAATGAAACGGCCGTCGCGGGGGAAACGGGAGTCCGCCACCACGATACGGTAGAACGGGGACTTTTTGGCACCCATTCTTCTCAGTCTGATCTTTACTGCCATTGTGCTTTCCTCCTGGAAAAAGTTGTTGTATATTTCTCCCGGGTCTGCCGGGTGGAAATCAAGGGATGGACCGAACGGTTCCGGCTCGCCGGTTAGAACGGGAGGTTGTTGAAATTGGGCATCCGCCGTTTCCCTTTTCCGGAAAACTGCTTCATCAGCTTTTGCGTCTGCTTAAACTGGTTGATGAGCCTGTTCACGTCTTCAACCTTCTGCCCGCATCCTGCAGCGATCCGCCGCTTGCGGGAAGCATCCAAGCAATCGGGATGAGACCGCTCATAGGCCGTCATAGATCGGATGATCGCCGCCGTGCGGTCCATGATCCGGTCGTCAATATCCACATCGTCCAGCTTATTGCCGATCCCGGGCAGCTTGGAAAGGATCCCTTTGATCGGTCCCATCTTCCGGACCTGTTCGAACTGCTCCAGCATGTCGTTGAAGTCCATGCGGTTCTGCATCATCCGTTCGGCGGTCTTGGCAGCGGCCTTTTCATCCAGTCTGGCCTGGGCATCTTCGATGAGCGTCAGCACATCTCCCATACCCAAAATCCGGCTCGCCATCCGGTCGGGGTGGAACACCTCTAGGTCGCCCAGCTTTTCGCCAGATCCGGCATATAAGATCGGCTTTCCTGTCACCGCTTTTACAGAGAGCGCCGCACCGCCACGGGTATCGCTGTCCAGCTTGGTCAGGATCACGCCGGTGATCTCCAGCTGTTCGTTGAAGCTTTTGGCTACATTCACGGCTTCCTGACCGGTCATGGCGTCCACGACCAAGAGGATATCCGTTGGATCTACCGCCGCTTTCATCCGCCGGAGCTCTTCCATCAGGGCCTCATCGATCTGCAGACGGCCAGCCGTATCGATAAGCACATAATCGTTGCCGTAATCTCGGGCATGACGCACAGCCTCTTTCGCGGTATCCACAGGATCCTGCGTTCCCCGCTCAAAAACCGGCGCGCCTGCCCGCTCGCCCATAGTCATCAGCTGTTGAATGGCAGCAGGACGGTAGATATCGCAGGCGACCAGAAGGGGGCGATGGCCCTGTGTTTTCAGCAAAGAAGCCAGCTTAGCGGCATGGGTCGTTTTACCGGCGCCCTGCAGACCACACAACAGCACAATGGCAGGCGGATGGGCCGGTGAGCGCAGCCGTGCGCCTTCCCCACCCATCAGAGCGGTCAGCTCTTCGTTGACGATCTTGACGACCATTTGGGCAGGGGTCAGGCTCTCCATCACGTCTTCTCCCACGGCCCGCTCTGTGATCTTATTGATCAAGTCTTTTGCGACTTTATAGTTCACATCAGCTTCCAAAAGGGCCAGACGGACCTCCCGCATCGCCTCTTTCACGTCCGCTTCCGTCAGCTTCCCCTTGCTCCGCAGCTTTTTGAACGCATTGGAGATCTTTTCACTCAAGCCCTCAAAGGCCACGGTTCTCCCTCCTCATCGACAGGATCATTCGTTTTCAGCGATCTTTCCGGCCAGCTCCAAAATCTTCTCGCAGTTTTCCACGATATCTTCATTCTCGGGACCACACTGACCCAGCACCGCTAGGGCACAGTCGCAAATATTCTCCAGCGCTTTGCGCATCTCCAAAAAGCGATGAGCCAGGCCCAATTTGGTCTCCATCTCTTCCAGCTCCTGCTGGGCACGCTTTACCGCGTCCCGAACGCCCTGACGGGTGATCCCCCGCTCCTCGGCGATCTCTGCCAGTGACAGATCTTCATTATAGTAGGCTTCCACCATCTCCCGCTGGGGACCGGTGAGCAGCGGACCGTAGAAATCCAGCAAAAAAGTGAGCTTCAAGTCCTTTGCCATACACATTCCCTCCTGAATACGCCGTTGACGGTAGGATTGTAAAGCCTTTTCCTTTACACTGACGATGATTATACACGGGTTTCAGCCACTTGTCAACACTTTTTTGCGTTGAGTCTCCGGCCTTTACTTTTTTCAAAAAGCGTGGTATCATATCCGCGTTCCCAAAATCATCAAAATCCATTGGAGGCACCCCATGATTCCGATCCGATTCGACTGCGATTACACAGAAGGCGCGCATCCGCGCATTCTGGAGAAGCTGCTATCCACCAACCTGGAACAAACCCCCGGCTACGGGATGGACCCCTATTGCGAACATGCCCGGGCGCTGATCCGCGAAGCTGCTGATGCACCCAACGCGGGCGTTCACTTCCTGGTGGGCGGTACACAGGTCAATTACACCGTCATTCGTTCCTGCCTGATGGCTCATCAGGCGGTCATTTGTCCAACCACCGGCCATATCAATGTCCATGAGACCGGGGCCGTAGAGGCCACCGGTCACAAGATCCTAGCGGTTCCCTGCGGTCCAGAGGGCAAGCTGACCGCCCGCCAAGTCGAACAGGTGGTGAACGATCATTTCCACGGTCCCACGCCCCCTGAGCACACCGTACAACCCAAACTGGTGTACATTTCCCAGCCCACGGAAAACGGCGCACTCTACTCCCTGGCGGAGCTCACTTCTTTGCACGAAGTCTGCCAAAAGAACGGGCTCTATCTCTTTGCCGACGGGGCCCGTCTGGGGTATGGCCTATCCTCTCCCCTCAGCGATGTGACCCTGGCGGACATGGCACGCCTGACCGACGTTTTCACGGTGGGCGGTACCAAGTGCGGTATGCTTTTCGGTGAGGCAGCCGTCATCTCCAAGCCCGCCATTGACCGAGATTTCCGCTATGCGCTGAAGCAAAACGGCGCCATGCTGGCCAAAGGAAGGCTGCTGGGGATCCAGTATGAAACCCTATTCACCGAAGGGCTCTACTTTTCGGTGTGCAGGATGGCGGTAGAGCAGGCTTTTCGTCTCCGAGACGCTCTGAAAGCTGCCGGTTTCCAAGAGTATGCTCCTTCCCCCACCAATCAGCAGTTCTTTATCCTGCCGGATCCGGTTTTTGAGACGCTGTCGAAGAAGTACGTTTTCTCCGGCTGGGATACGCTCCCCGACGGGCGGAAAGCCTACCGGATCTGCACTAGCTGGGCGACCAAAGACGAAAACGTGGATGCTTTGATCGCGGATATCCGGACGGCTGCTGAATAAACAGCATAATCAAAACGAGCAGGCATGACCGGGGTCATGCCTGCTCGTTTTGGTTCATTTAGATCTTTTCTACGCCGAAGGTGACGGCTTCGCCGTTGAGGTCCCACTGGGCGGTGTACCCGGAGACCGCACCAAAGGTGACGCTCTCGCCCAAGACGCTCTCCAGCACCTCGCGCTGCCGGTCCCGCAGGACCTGCTCCACCACAGGACTGCCCGCAAAGGATACCCGGATGTGATCGGTAACGTTGAAGCCGGCGTCCTTGCGCATGGACTGCAGCTTGCTGACGATCTCCCGCACGAAGCCTTCCTGGATAAGGTCGTCGGTGAGCTGGGTGTCCAGGGCAACGGTGAGGCCCTTATCCGACACCGAGGTAAAGCCGGGCACTTCAGCCGCTTCGATGATCAGCTCTTCCGGGACCAGCTCCACGGGACCGTCGGCCAGCTGGAGGACCAGGACGCCCTTTTCATCCAGCTCGGCCTTGGCCTTTCCGCCGTCCAGTGCGGCCAGGGCCTCCCGGACCGCGCCCAGGCGCTTGCCCAGCTTTTTGCCCAAGAGCCGCAGCTGGGGCTTTAAGGTGTAGCTGATAAAGCCGGACATGTCCTGGGCGAATTCCAGGGCCTTGACGTTGAGCTCCTCCAGGATGATCTTCCGGAACTCCTCCCCCAGGCCGGGATCTGCGCTGGTATAGAGCTTGGAAAGGGGCTGGCGGTTTTTCAGGTTGGACAGATTGCGGGCGGAGCGGCCCAGCGTCACCACGGCCAGCACCGCCTCCATGCTGCTTTCCAGCGCCGGATCGATGCGGGCCTCGTCCACCTGGGGCCAGTCGCACAGATGGACGCTTTCCGGGGCCGTCTTGTCCACGGAGCGCACCAGGTTCTGGTAGATCTCTTCGCTCATAAAGGGCGCCATGGGCGCCAGCACCTTCGCCGTGGTGATGAGCGCGGTATACAGGGTCATATAGGCGGCGGCCTTGTCCGCCTCGATGCCCTTGCCCCAGTAGCGTTCCCGGCTGCGGCGCACATACCAGTTGCTCAGCTCGTCCACGAAATCGGAGAGCACCCGAGCCGCCTCGGGCACCCGGTACTGCTCCAGGTGGTCCGCCACGTCCCGCACTGTGGAATTGAGCCGGGACAGCAGCCAGCGGTCCATCACCGTGAGGGGGCAATCTTCCAGCCGGTACTGGGTGGGATCGAAGCCGTCGATGTTGGCGTACAGCACGAAGAAGGCGTAGGTGTTCCACAGCGTGGAGAAGAATTTCTTCTGCCCTTCCACCACGGCCTTTTCGTTGAAGCGGCTGGGCAGCCAGGGGGCGGAATTGGTGTAGAAATACCACCGCAGGGAGTCTGCGCCGAACTTGGACAGGGCCTCCATGGGATCCACGGCGTTGCCCTTGGACTTGCTCATCTTCTGGCCGTCCTCGTCCTGGACCAGGCCCTGGACCAGGACGTTCTTATAGGGGGTGCTGTCAAACAGCAGGGTGGATACGCCCAGCAGAGAGTGGAACCACCCGCGGGTCTGGTCCACCGCCTCGCTGATGAAATCCGCCGGGAACTGGCTCTCGAAGAGCGCTTTGTTTTCAAAGGGATAGTGATACTGGGCAAAGGGCATGGAGCCGGAATCGAACCAGCAGTCGATGACCTCGGGCACCCGGTGCATCTGCTTGCCGCAGTGGGGACAGGTGAGGGTCACCTCGTCCACATAGGGGCGATGCAGCTCGATGTCATCCGGGCAGTTGGGCGACATCGCCTTGAGCTCCGCGATGCTGCCGACAGCATGCTTGTGGCCGCATTCACATTCCCAGATGGGCAGCGGGGTGCCCCAATAGCGGTTCCGGGAAATGGCCCAGTCCTGGATGTTCTCCAGCCAGTTGCCGAACCGACCCTCGCCGATGCCCTTGGGGACCCAGTTGACGGTGTTGTTGTTCCGGACCAGCGCGTCCCGGATGGCCGTCTCCCGAATGAACCAGCTTTCCCGGGCGTAGTAGATCAGGGGGGTATCGCAGCGCCAGCAGAAGGGATAATCGTGCTCGAACTTCGGGGCGGAGAACAGCAGGCCCCGTTCCTCCAGATCCTGGAGGATGGGCAGATCGGCGTCCTTGCAGAAGGTCCCGGCCCACTGGGTCTCGGCGGTCATCTGTCCCTTGCCGTCCACCAGTTGGACCAGGGGCAGGCCGTATTTGCGGCCCACCTTGGCATCGTCCTCGCCGAAAGCCGGGGCGATGTGCACCACGCCGGTGCCGTCGGTCAAGGTCACGTAGTCGTCGCAGACCACGTACCAGCACTTCTCCTGGGGCTCCACGAACCGGAAGGGGGGATCGTACTCCCGGTATTCCAGATCGGCGCCCGTCATCCGTTCCAGCACTTCATACTGGCCCTCCCCCAGCACGCTGTCGCACAGGGCTTCCGCCAGGTAATAGGTCTCCCCCCGGGACGCGACTTTGACATAGGTCTCCTTGGCGTTGACGCACAGGCCCACATTGCTGGGAAGCGTCCAGGGCGTGGTGGTCCAGGCCAGGATGAAGGCGTCCTCCCCCTTGACCTTGAACTTGGCGATGGCCGAGCGCTCCTTCACCGTCTTGTAGCCCTGGGCCACCTCGTGGGAGGCCAGGGGCGTCCCGCAGCGGGGGCAGTACGGCACCACCTTGAAGCCCTTGTAGAGCAGGCCCTTGTCCCAGATCTGCTTCAACGCCCACCATTCCGATTCGATGAAATCGTTGTCGTAGGTGACGTAGGGGTGGTCCATGTCGGCCCAGAAGCCCACGGCCTTGGAAAAATCTTCCCACAGGCCCTTGTATTTCCAAACGCTCTCCTTGCAGTGATCGATAAAGGGCTTGAGGCCGTATGCCTCGATCTGGTCCTTGCCGTTGATGGAGAGCTCCTTCTCCACCTCCAGCTCCACCGGCAGGCCGTGGGTGTCCCAGCCGGCCTTGCGGAGGACCTGCTTGCCCTTCATGGTCATGAACCGGGGGAACAGATCTTTAAAGGCGCGGGTCTGCAAATGGCCGATGTGGGGCTTCCCGTTGGCAGTGGGCGGCCCGTCGTAGAACACATAGGGCTCGGCCCCCTCCCGCTGGGAAACGCTTTTTTCAAAGATCCTGTTTTCTTCCCAGAACTTTTCGGTCGCCTGTTCCCGCTGGACGAAATTCATGCTGGCGGAAACTTCCTGATAGATCGCCATGTCCATTTTCCTTTCCTGAAACGGTATTTCTGCCGGTCAAACGCAAAAAAGGCTCTGTCCGACCGGGACAAAGCCATGACTTTGCGATACCACCCATTGGTCCTGTGTGCGTCGGCCGCAGCTGCAACGCCTTCCCGGTAACGGCGGGAACCGGACGATCCTACTGGGCGAAAAGCCGTTTGGTCATCGACTCGGGAGGGATACCCGGGGCACGCTACTCCCGCCGGCTCGCACCGTCCGCCGGCTCTCTGCGCGTTTCACGTGTGGGGGCGTATCTCCGTCACAGTCTTTCAAACGTCCGTATTGTAGCACCCTTTTTCGGGAAAGTCAAGGCTTTTCCCCGCCGGTCCGAAGCGCATTTCTATTGACAGGGCCGGGAAAAGGGACTAAAATAGACGAGGTCGCGACTGAAGGGTCCGACTTCGAGACCATCAAGGAGGGTTCCCCATGAAGGAGATCTATCTAGCCGGCGGCTGCTTTTGGGGCTGCCAAAAATACTTCGACATGCTCCCCGGGGTGACGGAGACCGTCGTTGGGTATGCCAACGGCCCCACCGCCGATCCCACCTATGAGCAGGTGAAATACGAGCATACCGGCCATGCGGAGACGGTGCAGGTCCGGTATGATCCGGCTGTGCTGCCCCTTTCGTCCCTGCTGAGCCGCTATTTTGCCGTCATCGATCCCACCGCAGTCCATCGCCAGGGAGAAGATGTGGGCATCCAGTACCGGACCGGCATCTACTACACCGACCCGGCAGACGGAGCGGTCGCCCAGCAGGCCTTGGCAGACCTGGCCCAAGCGTATGACGCCCCCCTGGCCGTGGAGTGCAAGCCGTTGGAAAATTTTTATCCCGCGGAGGCGTACCACCAAAAGTATCTGGAAAAGAATCCCAACGGGTACTGCCACATCCGTTTTGATACCATCCCCGCACCTGGAAAGGAGCAACCTGCAAACCATGAATGAAAAACGAAAAAGCCTGGATATGACCCAGGGCGATCCCGCAAAGCTGCTCATCCTCTTTGCCATCCCCATGCTCATCGGCAGCATCTTCCAGCTGATGTACAACATGGTGGACACGGTGGTGGTGGGGCGCTATGTCTCTCTGGACGCACTGGCCGCCATTGGCGCCACAGGCTCCACCATGTCCTTCCTGATGATGGTGGGCCAGGGCATGACCAACGCTGTATCCATCGTCATTTCCCAGGCAGAGGGCGGCAAGCAGGAGAGCCTGCTGCAAAAGTCCGTGGCCCACGCGGTGTACATCGTGGTGGCCAGCAGCTTGATCGTGGGCCTGTTCTCTCTGTTCGGCGCCCGCCCCTTGATGCTCCTTCTCCAGACCCCTGCCAACATCATCGACAATTCCGTCACCTACATTCAGATCACCGGCGGGCTGACCATCGCCATGCAGTGCTATAACGGCGCGACCTCCATCCTGCGGGCCATCGGGGATTCCCGGACGCCGCTGTACTTTTTGATCTTCTCCTCCCTGCTCAACGTGGCCCTGGATCTCCTGTTCGTCATCCGCTTCGACGGCGGGGTGGCTGGTGTGGCCTTCGCCACCGTGCTGTCCCAGACAGTCTCTGCGGTGCTGTGCATCCTCTACATGTTCAAGCGCTACCCGCGCCTGCGCCCCGGCCCCGCCTGCTGGAAGCCCGATCCCAAGCTGATCCGCACCTTCCTGGGGATCGGTATCCCCATGATGCTGCAGAGCATGGCCCTTTCGGTAGGCATGTTCGTCATCACCGCGGTGATCAACTCCCACGGCTCCAGCGTGGTGGCGGCCTACACCATCGGCGGCAAGGTGGAGCAGCTGGCCGTGATCAGCTTCTCCAACATGGCCTTCTCCTTCTCGGTGTATACCGGCCAGAACTTTGGCGCAAAGCTCTATTCCCGCATCCGTACCGGATTGAAAAAAGGCCTGCTGATCATTTGCAGCCTGGCCATCCTCTCCGGTGTGGCTATGCTGATCTTTGCCGAACCCATCGCCAAGATCTTTATGGATGAGGTAGACCCCCAGATCCTTTCGGACGCCGTTGCCATGGTCCGCATCGAGGCAATCCTCTACTCGGCGCTGGGCGCCATCTGGGCATCCAATTCGGCCCTGCGCGGCATGGGGATCATCAAGATCACCCTGGTCTCATCGGTGGTGGAGCTGGCCTCCAAAATAGGCTTCTCCCTGCTGCTGCCCCTCTTCTTTGGCACCATCGGCATCTGGATGGCCGCGCCCATCGGCTGGGTACTGGGGCTGATCCCCTCTCTGGCGTATCTGCTCCATTGGTTCAAAGTGCATCCCACCGACCCCGTCGAACAACCGGCTCCCGCCGTATAATGCAAACCAAAAGCACAGAAAATCCGGCATGGACCTGGTCCATGCCGGACTTTGTTGTTCTGTTTACAGGCGGTTAGGGTCTTAACTTTCTGGCTTTGAATTCCGCCATGTCCACGAGCTTTCCACCGTTTCTGCGGGATTCTTCGGCCGCAAGGGCCATGAAATGGCTCTCCATGGAGTTCGGCAGCGTGGTGGTCCGCTCCGTAGCGTCCCGGTCCTGTAAGAGCATGTCCAGAAAATCCGCGACGATCCCGGAATCTCCGCCACCGTGTCCTTTGAGGTCACTGGCCAGGGTCTTTACGTCGATGAGCTCCGCTTCTTCCCCGAACCGCTGCACCCGGATGGTATTGGACAGCAGGTCGGCTTCGATCTCCCCTTCGGTGCCCATGGCCTTGAAGGTGCGGTAGCATTTCTCCGTAAAGGCGCACATGCTGAAGCTCACCGTGACGCCGCCTTCCATGAGCAGAAGGGTCTGCTGGTGGTCCACCACATTGTTGTCACAGCGGTACACGCACCGGCCGTAGGGGCCGCTGCGCAGGGCCTCATAAGTGCTTTCTACCGTGTTTTTGGGGTCTACCACCGAGGCGATCCAGCTCCCGCCGGTGTGCAGACATCCGGTGGCCGGGTTGGTGACATAGATCTTCTCCGCATCGAAGGGACAGCGGTCCTTGACCTTGCACCCGCCCAGGCAGTAGTCCGTGGACCCCTCAGGGGCGCATTCCCGCTTAAACAGCCGCGTATCGCCCATGGAGGATACCGCCAGGCATTTCTTCCCCAGCAGCCAGGTGAAGATATCCATATCGTGGCAGGATTTCTGGAGGATCATGGGGCTGGTCTGGTCCGAATTGCGCCAGTTCCCCCGGACAAAGCTGTGGGCTTGGTGCCAATAGGCCACATTTTCACTGGCACAAACGGACACCACATCACCGATGCGCCCGGAGGCGATCAGGTCCTTGAGGGTGTTGTAAAACACCGTATACCGCAGCACGTGGCAGACGATGATCTTCCCCGGGCTGTGCGCCGCCACGTCCAGGATTTCCTGACACTTGTCCAGATCCGGAGAGATGGGCTTCTCCATCAGGATGTGATAGCCCTTTTTCAGCCCGGGAATGGCGTGCCCTACATGTTGGCGGTCCATGGTGGACACCACCAGCACATCGGCCAGACGGTCCCGTTCCAGCATCTCCTCGGCGCTGGAAAAACAGTTTTCCGCCGGGATATCGTACAACGTCCGGGCCCGCTCCACCTTGCGGGGATCCAGGTCCGCCACGGCCACGACTTTCATCTTGTCGGGGAACAGCTCCTGCATGGAGGCATAGGTGCTGCCCCGGTCTCCAAACCCGGCGATGGCAAAGGTGACAGGCGCCTTCATACTGTGCTCCTTTCGGCCTCCAAGGCCCGTTTGCCCACATCTCTGCGGTAGATCATTCCTTCAAAATGAATGCCTTCAGCGGCCTTGTAGGCCCTCTGAAGGGCCTGCTCCAGGCTGTCGCCCAGCGCGGTCACTCCCAGGACGCGGCCGCCATTGGTAACGAACTGTCCCGCCTGTTCGGCCGTCCCGGCGTGATACACCGTGGCGCCGGACACCTGGCCGTTTTCATCCAACCCGGCGATGACCTTGCCCTTGGCATAGCTTCCGGGATATCCCCCGCTGGCCAGGATCACACAGGCGCTGCGCTGGTCTTTCCACCGGATCTCCAGATCCTTCAGCGTTCCGCTGCGCACTGCCAGCAGGATGTCCACCAGATCGGTCTCCAGCCGGGGCAGCACCACCTGGGTCTCCGGGTCCCCAAAACGGCAGTTGTATTCGATGACCTTCGGGCCCTCAGGCGTCAGCATCAGCCCGAAATAGAGACAGCCCCGAAAGGGCCGGCCCTCCGCCTTCATGGCCCGCACGGTGGGCAGGAAGATCTGCTGCATGCAGATCTCGGCCACTTCCTCCGTATAGAAGGGATTGGGGCTGACCGTTCCCATGCCGCCGGTGTTGGGACCCATGTCCCCATCGCCGACCCGCTTGTGGTCCATGGAGGAGACCATGGGACAGATCGTCTCCCCGTCGGTAAAGCTCAACACCGTCACTTCGGGCCCGGTGAGGAATTCCTCCACCACCACCCGGTCGCCGGAATGGCCGAATGCCTTGTCCACCATGAGAGTCTGTAAGGCGTTTCGTGCCTCCTCCGCGTTTTCGGCGATGATGGCTCCCTTGCCCACGGCCAGGCCGTCCGCCTTGACGGCCACGGGATACCGGCCCTCGCCTTCGATATAGTCCATGGCCTCGTTCGGGTCATCGAAGATCTCATACCCGGCGGTGGGGATCCCGTATTTCTTCATGAGCTCCTTGGAGAAGGCCTTGCTGCTCTCGATGACGGCAGCAGCGGCGTTGGGGCCGAAAGCAGCCACGCCGTTTTCCTCCAGGAAGTCCGCCATGCCCGCAGCCAAGGGGTCCTCCGGAGCGATGAACACCAGATCGACACCGTGCTCTTTGGCGAACCCCAGCACGGCCTCTTTGTCCATCACGCTTAAAGGCACACACACTGCGTCCTTGCCGATGCCCGCATTCCCCGGGGCACAATAGAGCTGACCGACCTGCGGGCTCTCCTTGAGCTTCCGGACGATGGCATGCTCCCGGCCTCCGGAGCCCAGTACAAGAATGTCCAAGAGAATCCCTCCTTAATGGTGGAACAGCCGGATACCGGTGAAGGCCATCGCGATATGGTACTTGTCGCACACCTGGATGACGTTGTCGTCTCGAATGGAGCCGCCGGGCTGGGCGATGAACTCCACGCCGCTCTTCCGGGCACGCTCGATGTTGTCGCCAAAGGGGAAGAATGCGTCGCTGCCCAGAGAAACACCGCTCATGCCGTCCAGCCAGGCACGGCGCTCTTCCCGGGTAAAGACATCCGGCTTCTCCGTGAAGAACTGCTGCCACATGCCGTCTGCCAACACGTCCATGTATTCATCGGAGATATACACGTCGATGGTGTTGTCCCGGTCCGGCCGGCGGATGTCTTCCTTAAAGGGCAATGCCAGCACTTTGGGGCACTGGCGCAGGTACCAGTTGTCCGCCTTGTTGCCCGCCAGGCGGGTGCAGTGGACACGGCTCTGCTGCCCGGCGCCCACGCCGATGGCCTGACCGTTCTTGGCAAAGCACACGGAGTTAGACTGGGTGTATTTCAAAGTGATCAGAGACACGATGAGATCCCGCTTGGCTGCATCCGGCAGCGTCTTGTTGGCGGTGGGCAGGTTTTCCAGCAGCGCCTCGTCGATCTTCAACTCGTTGCGGCCCTGCTCAAAGGTGATGCCGAACACGTCCTTGTGTTCCACCGGCGCGGGCCGATAGTCCGGGTCGATCTGCACCACGTTGTAGCCGCCCTTGCGCTTGGATCTGAGGATCTCCAGGGCTTCGTCGGTATATCCAGGCGCGATGATCCCGTCTGACACCTCTCGCTTGAGCAGCAGCGCGGTCTCCTTGTCACACACGTCGGAGAGAGCCGCCCAGTCCCCGTAGGAGGACATCCGGTCAGCGCCCCGGGCCGCGGCATAGGCGCTGGCGATGGGAGAAAGCTCCAGGTCATCCACGAAATAGATCTTCTTTAGGGTATCGGAAAGAGGCACATAAACCGCCGCTCCGGCTGGACTCACATGCTTAAAGGAGGCGGCTGCCGGAAGACCGGTGGCCTCCTTCAGCTCCCGGACCAGCTGCCAGGAATTGAACGCGTCCAGGAAATTGATGTATCCGGGTTTCCCGTTCAACACCTGCACGGGCAGCTCGCCGTCCCCCTGCATGAAAATGCGGGACGGCTTCTGGTTGGGGTTGCATCCGTATTTGAGGGAAATTTCGTTTGCCATGATCTCGGTTCCTTTCTACGGCCGACGCTTCGCCGGACCTTATTGATTCTTGTTGACGATCCGGGTCTCGGTCTCCCCGGTAGTCAGATCCACATACCGGACAAAGAGGGAGACCTTGTTGTCCTCATTGAGCGCCTCCCAGGTCTTCTGGGTAAAGGTGTCGATATCCCCTTCCAGGGTCACCGGCGTCGGTTCTCCTGCAAAAGAGGGCACCGGGTCTCCATCGCCCAGATAGGTATGGATGAAATGTCCCAGGCCACTCACCGGCTCATACTCGAAAAACTGCCGCTGGACGGCCTCCGGGTGGTCCGGCGTACTTTTGAGGATCGACAGCTGATACTGCCCGGTCTCCATCTGGACGAGCCCGGAGATCCGAGGGGTGTAAATGGGCGGATCAGGTTCAAAGGTACGGGTCCGCAGGGCATCCTCAAAGGTGCCGCCCTGCTTCAAAAACGCATCAATGGTATCCGTCTGGTCCCCGTTGGTGACAATCAGCTGCCGGCCGTACACCCGCACGGGGAAATAGATCACCAGAGAGGGATCCACCAGCTTGGCGGGATCGAACGCCCGGGTGCGCAGGGCGTCTCCCTCCGCTTCAAAAACGCGGTTTCGGGAATTGACGCTGCGCCCCATGATAAAATATCCCGCCACGGCATGCCTGCCGTCGGCGCTCCTGCCCAGCACGATCCCCCGTCCCGGGTAGGTATTGCCTTTGAGCTCTTCAAAAAAATCCACAGGTTTCATTCAGACCGCTCCTCACTTTCATGTTCCGGCAGCACGGTGACGATCCCATCCTCCACCTGCAGCCGTCCTTCACAGAACAGAGACACCGCCTGGGGCAGCAGTACCCACTCGGCCTGCTCCATCACCCGCTTCTGCAGGATCTCCGGCGTGTCTCCGGGCAGGACCTCCACCGCTTTCTGCAAAATGATCGGCCCGCCGTCGCAGACCTCGTTTGCAAAGTGCACCGTGGCCCCAGTGACCTTGACGCCCCGGGCCAATACGGCCTCGTGGACATGCAGCCCGTAGTACCCTTTGCCGCCGAAAGCTGGCAGCAGAGCCGGATGTACGTTCATGATCCGGTCGGGAAAGGCCCGCACAAAGTCGTCGCTGGTGATGGTGAGGAATCCCGCCAGGACCACCAGGTCCACCTGGCGCTCTCGCAGGGCCTCTACCAGCGCCCGGGAGTAGCTTTCCACGTCCGGCCAATCCTTCCGGGCCAGGGTCACCGCCTCGATCCCCGCTTTCCGGGCCCGCTCCAAGGCATAAGCCCCCTCTTTGGAGGCGATCACCACCCGGATCGTGCCTCCTTTGATCTGTCCTTCCTGCTGGGCGTCGATGAGCTTTTGCAGGTTGGTTCCGCCGCCGGACACCAGCACGCCGATGTTCAGCACAGGACCACCCCTCCCTCACCGGAGACAACCTCGCCCACCACCACCGGTTCTTCTCCGGCTGCGGCGGCTGCGTCTATGGCCTGCTGGGCGGTCTCCTTGGAGACGGCCATCACCAGCCCCAAGCCCATGTTGAAGGTGTTGTACATGTCCCGCTCCGGGATGTTCCCGGTCTGCTGCAGCAGCCGGAACACCGGCGGGACCTCCACGCTGGCTTTTTCCACCTTGGCGGTGAAGCCAGGGCGCATCATGCGGGGAATGTTCTCATAGAACCCGCCGCCGGTGATGTGGGAGACCGCCTTCACCTGCGTTGCCCGAGCCGCGGCCAGCACCGCTTTCACGTAGATCCGGGTGGGCGTCAGCAGGGCATCTCCCAGAGAGGTGCCCAGTTCGTCGTAATACCGGCCCACGTTGGATTCGCTGACCCCAAAGACCTTACGCACCAAGGAGAAGCCGTTGGAGTGCAGCCCCGAGGACTTGAGGCCCACCAGCACATCGCCGACTGCCAGGTCCGACCCGTCAATGATCTTTTCCCGATCCACCAGGCCGACGGTAAAACCCGCCAGATCGTAGTCGTCTTCCGGCATCATGCCGGGATGCTCGGCGGTCTCGCCGCCCAACAGGGCGCACCCAGCCTGCACACAACCCTCCGCCACTCCGCTGACGATGGCTGCGATCTTTTCCGGCACATTTTTGCCGCATGCGATGTAGTCCAGGAAGAACAAAGGCTTTGCGCCGCAGCACACCACGTCGTTGACGCACATGGCCACGGCGTCGATGCCGATGGTGTCATGCTTGTCCATCAGCATGGCGATCTTCAGCTTGGTGCCCACACCGTCCGTACCGGAGACCAGCACCGGATCCCGCAGCCCTGCAAGATCCGGGGCAAACAGCCCGCCGAACCCGCCGATCCCCGACACGACCCCCGGGATCCGGGTGCGCTCGACGTGCTCTTTCATCAGCTCTACGGCCCGGTACCCGGCCGTCACGTCCACCCCGGCGGCTTTGTAGCTCTCACTATGGCTCTTGTTTGGATTCATGGGAGTTCCCTCTCTCTATGCGTTTTCGTCCTCAAATGGCCCAGTTGCCGTTTCGGATGACGGCCACCTCTTTGCCGTCCCGGGTATAGCCCGTCACGTTCAGGTCCGGGGAGCCGATCATGAAGTCCACATGGATCAGGGCATCGTTGACGCCCTTTTCCCGCAGCTGCTCGTCGGTCATGTCCCGATAGCCCGGGATGTTCTCCCGGAAGCCCCGGCCCAGCGCCACATGGCAGGCTGCATTCTCATCGAACAGGGTGTTGTAGAACAAGATGCCGGACTGGGAAATGGGCGAGCTCACCGGCACCATGGCCACTTCGCCCAGCATGCACGCTCCTTCTCCCATGGTGATCAACCGCTCCAGCTGCTCCTGGCCCTGGTCCGCCTCCACGGAGACAGCCTTGCCGTCCTGGAACGTGATGGCAAATTTTTCCACCAGTGTCCCCTGAACGGACAGCGGCTTGGTGGAGACCAGCTTGCCCTCGCACTTACCCCGCCACGGGGTGTTGAAGACCTCTTCCGTGGGCATATTGGGGTTGAAATACGTCCCGTCGGCCAGGGCCTCGCCGCCGCCGATCCACTTGGAGCCCGGGATCAGCCACACCTTGAAATCGGTGCCGTTGGGGCTCTCATAGTGGAGATAGTCCAGGTCCAGGTCGGTCAGCACCTGGGCCTTGGCCTCCAGCTCCCGGTCGTGGGCCTCCCAGGCTGCCACGGGATCGTTGTCCTCGGTGACATGCACCGTCTGCAGGATCGCGTTCCACAGCTTCTCTACGGCCGCACTGGTGCGCTCCTGGGGAAAGACCTTCTTGGCCCACGCCTTGGAGGGCACCGCCAGGATGGTCCACTGATACTTGTTCGCCATCGCGTCCTGCAGGGGCTTCATGGCCGTGCCCCGGGACATTCTGGATTTCTGCATTTTGGCGGGGTTGATGCCCTTCATTCCGTCCGGCGCGCCGGAGGCGATGGAAATGCGGGCCGGCAGGGTGTCGGCATAGAACTGCATCCGGGTCTTCTCCCATTCCTCCACACGGGAGAGCTGGGTGATCGTCTCATGGCGGTATTTCAACCGGTTCAGCGCCTGGTCCCCCCATTCCACGGTGACCCACTTGGCACCGGCGCGATAGGCCTCCTCGGCCACCATTTCGGCAAATTCGTGCTGCTCTACCGAAGCGTTGATGATACAGCCCTGTCCCTTTTGCAGATTCACACCGGACTGGACCGCCAGCCGGGCATATTTGCGCATCAATGTCTTCTTCATCATCGGTTTCCTTTCTCATCAAAATCTTGGCGGCATCTCACAGCTCCACCAGTTTTCCCTGGAGCGCCTGGTCCTTTTGGGCCACGCCCCGGGCCATTTCCTCTTTCAGGGCGATCAGACAGTCTGCCAGCTCCGGGTCCCCCAAGGCCAGGATCTGTGCTGCCAGCAAAGCAGCGTTCTCGGCTCCGTCGATGGCCACAGTGGCCACCGGCACCCCGGAGGGCATCTGCACTGTGGCCAGCAGGGCGTCTAACCCGTCCAGCGTGGAAGACTTCACCGGCACCCCGATCACCGGCAGGGTGGTGTTGGCAGCCAGCGCACCGGCCAAATGGGCGGCCTTCCCGGCAAAAGCGATCAGCACTCCAAAGCCGTTTGCGGCGGCATTTTTGGAAAAATCAGCGGCGGCGGCAGGCGTGCGGTGGGCGCTCATCACGTGTCCCTCAAAGGGGATCCCCAAAGCCCGCAGGCGCTTGACAGCAGGGGCTGCCACCGGCAGGTCGCTGTCGCTGCCCAGGATCAAGGCGACCTTTTTACTCATGAAAAATCGTTCCTTTCCGTTCTGGATTTCATTGTGTGGGATGAACGGCGGTTTTGGCAAAACACACCACGGTTGAAGTATACACTGGATCGCGAAAATAATCAAGGCCCGCAAAGGCAAAATACCGCATTTTCCGGGCCAAAAACCGGCTCTTTGCGTGAACGCTCCTCAAAACCGGTCCCTGTCGACACAACCGATCCCTTCGCCTTTTGAGGACCTGTTCCGGCGAAAAAGGTTCTGCAGCGCGCCGCTTCTCGCAGCAAATCGCCTCTGCAGTTCCGCAGAGGCGATCGTTCGAGACTGGGTCTATTGTTTCGGCTCTTCCCCGCTGACCAGTTCCCGCAGGGAGACTGCCAACCCGGCCAGACCCTGGATATTGGACGGGATAATGATCTTGGTGGACTTGCCGTCGGCGGCCTTCTCAAAGGCCTCCAGGCTCTTGATGGCGATGACCTCCTGAGAGGGATGAGCCTCGTTCATCAGCCGCACCGCTTCGGCCCGGGCTTTCTGCACCGTGAGGATCGCCTCGGCTTCGCCCTGGGCCTCCCGGATCTTCGTCTCCTTGACGGCCTCGGCCTTCAGCACCGCAGATTCCTTCTGCCCTTCCGCGATGAGGATGGCGCTGCGCTTTTCTCCCTCTGCGTCCAGGATTTTGGCCCGGCGCTCGCGCTCGGCCTTCATCTGCTTTTCCATGGAATCCTGGATCTCCCGGGGCGGGATGATGTTTTTCAGCTCCACCCGGTTGACCTTGATGCCCCAGGGATCGGTAGCCTCGTCCAAAATCACGCGGATCTTGGAGTTGATCAGGTCGCGCGAAGTCAGCGTGTGGTCCAGCTCCATCTCGCCGATGATGTTGCGCAGGGTGGTGGCGCTCAGGTTCTCAATGGCGGAGATGGGGTTCTCCACGCCATAGGCGTACAGCTTGGGGTCCGTGATCTGGAAATACACCACCGTGTCGATCTGCATGGTGACGTTGTCCTTGGTGATCACCGGCTGGGGCGGGAAATCCAGCACCTGCTCCTTCAGGCTCACCTTCTTGGCGATCCGGTCGATGAACGGGATCTTCAAGTGCAGCCCGGTGCCCCAGGCCGCGTGGAATGCGCCCAGGCGCTCCACCACAAAGGCGTGGGCCTGGGGAACGATCTTGATGTTGGAAATGATAAGAGCCAGGATAAAAGCCACCAGTGCGATGACCACGACCATGGTGACCACTGTTTCGATTCCGATCATGATTTGCTCCTTTCTGATTCACGGGCGGTGGGGTCCGCTTCCGCCCTGCGAACGATCACTTTCACGCCCTCGATGCGCTCTACCACCACCGTAGTCCCTGCGGGCAGAATGACCCCCGGCAGCTCGCTGCGGGCGGCCCAGCTGACGCCCAGGACCTCCGCACGGCCCGTGGCAGAGAGGTTGTCGATGGTCTCGGTGACCACGCCCTCCTTGCCCAAAACACGGTCGGCGTTGGTGGGCAGGACCTTGCGGCTCTGAAACCGGCGGTAGAGGGGCCGGGTGATCCCCAGCGCTGCTGCAGACACCCCCACGAACACCAGGATCTGCAGCCAGACCGCACCTCCCAAAAAGCTGACCAGCAGCGCCGCCAACCCTCCGGGAACGAACCACACCGACACCAGCGACGGCACCGCCGCCTCCACGATGGCGGCCAGGACGGTAACGCCCAGCCAGACCAACTGCATGCCATCCAAAACGGACAAAAGGATCACCTCATTTCAAAAAAGCCATTCAAACGATACCCTAGTATGCCACTCATCGCCCGAAATACAACCGCCCGCAGCCGCCGAAGGGGTCAGTTGAGGGGCTGGGCTGCTTCGGCTCCGCTGGCAAAGGGACCCGGCAGCGGGGCAGGTCCCCGGTGCCCGCCGAAGTAATCCGCATCGAAGACGATGGGCGACCCATCCGGGTTCTCAAAGCGTTCCTCCGGCTCAAAGGCCATCCCTAGCGTGTCCGTGGAAACAAAGGGCGCGCACAGGTCGGGCAGCCGCTCCCAAAGATCGGTCTGCAGCGTGTATACCCCGTCCTGTTCCGTCAGGGTCAGCACTGCGCCCTCTACGGTCCCAAAGTTCGTTTCCTGCTCCCAGGGCTCTGCCCCGTTGACGTACACATTCCCCGCCGCAGAAACCGGCAGGTGCATGTAGTAGCGGTCGCTGGGAGCGCTGCCCATGCCGCAATACCCTTCAAATTCCTTTTCCCACGCTTCCACCGTGGGATAACCGTTATAGGGGAACGTCCCGGCACGCACGTTGCCGTCGTCCCAGCCGCCGCCTTTCTCCCGGCCACCGTCCATCATGGCCTCGAAGATGGGATGCAGCGGCTGCTGGAAGAAGATATTGTTATAAAAGCGCATGTCGCCGTGCAGGAAGGTCATAAAGCCCGCCACCTCGGTCTCGTGGGGCACATGATATGGCGTGTACCGGGGAGAAGACAGGGTCTTGGCGCCGTTGTCGGTGCCCATGCCCACGGCTGTCAGGCTGCCTGCAACGAGATTGTGCACCAGCGCCACGCCCTGGGTGGCCAGCTTCAGCGCCCGCACCGACAGGAACAGGTTGTTGTCCAGCAGCGTCGGCCCGTGGGAGACCTCGATGAACACATCCTCGCCCATGCCCATGAACAGCGCCGGATCCGGATCCGGTTCGTTCTCCAGGGTCGGCAGCGTGTTGTGGTGGAACAGGTTCTGGGTGACCCGGGTCCCCTGGGCCTGCCAGTCCAGCCAAAGGCCGCGGGTGCAGTGGTGGATATGGTTCCGCCGGAAGATCACGTCGATAGCCGCGTGCATCTTGATGCCGCCGATCTCCGCCCCCGCCAGGTTCTGCTTGTTGTTGATGTGGTGGATGTGGTTGTCCTCGATGACGGAGAAAACGCCGCCCAAATGGCCCACGATGCCGGTCTGTCCGCAGTCGTGGATGTTGCACCGCCGCACCGTGTGCGAGCCGATGCGCGCCTTGGTCCAGCCCTCCCGTTGGGCCTGGAGGATGCACTCCCGCTCGGTCTGCGTGCCGTCCTTATACTTCCAGTGGAGCCATTTGTTGTCGTTGCCCTGCTGGCGGTATTTGCCCAGGGAGATGCCGGAGCACTTGGACTCGTAGATCTCGCAGTCCTCGATGACCCAGCCCTTGGACCAGTGGGGCCCGATCATCCCCTCCTGATACGCGGTGGGCGGCGCCCACTGGGTGGCCGCCATGCACACCCGGAACCCGGACAGGGTAATGTAGCCGATCCCCTCCTGCTGCGGATAAAAGCAGGCCGGCCGCACCGCAATCTCCACCGTCTCCCGGTTGGGGTCCTTCCCGTGGAAGTTCGCGTAGAAGACCGTTTCATTAGCGGCCTCGTCCTGTTCGGTGTACCAGGTGTACACCGTAAAAACCGGGTCCCAGCTGGCGAGGTTCACCTGGGGATGCAGAACTCCTTCCAGGTCGGTGACCTCATAGAGGGATTTCCCGTTCAGGTACACGTCGCCGGTATGGGCGATCATGGTGGCGATGAACCAGTCGCCGCTGACCAGCGTGGTGTAGGGGTTGCGGTACGCGAACAGTCCGTTGGACACCCGAGCCGTCCACACATCGTCCGCATAGGGCTGCCAGGTCGTGATCCGTTCCGCGCCTGTGATCACCGCCCCCAGCGGCTCCACGGAACGATAGGTGATGGGATGTTCCGGGTCCGTGCCGCCCCGGGGCGGATCCACCCATTCCCGGTAAACGCCGGGGCCCACCAGCACGGTGTCTCCGGGCCGGGCCACGGCAGCCGCCTGAGAGATGGTCTGGAAGGGCCGCTGCTCGCTGCCATCGCCGGCACGGCCCGCCTTGCAGGAAACATACAGGTTCATTTGATTGCTCCTTTCCGAATTTCCGATCTCGCTGATTCGATTATACTCCTTCCCGGGCATGGGCGCAAGTGCCTTTGGGAAAATGTGCGCCCCCGCCGGCCCCCGCGCCCCACGCCCCGCAAAGGCGGGGCCGGCCGCCCTGCGGGCGGCCGCCGGGCTTCGCCCGGCCGTGGGGCGCGGGGGCGGACCGGTTGCAATCCTCCCAAAAACATGCTACAATACCCCCGGAAAGCAGGTGGTCGCTGTGCAGTACGAAGCCGTCGAGCAAGCCCGGTTCCTGTCCAGGCCAAACCGGTTCATCGCCCAGGTGGAGCTCTCCGGCCGGGTGGAGACCGTCCACGTGAAAAACACCGGCCGCTGCCGGGAACTGCTGGTCCCCGGGGCGACGGTCTACCTGGCCCCGGGGCATAGCCCCAACCGGAAGACCCGGTACGACCTCATCGCCGTTGAGAAAGGCCCCCTGCTCATCAATATGGACAGCCAGGCCCCCAACGCCGTGGCCCGGGAGGCCCTCCCCCGCCTCCTGCCCCAGCTCTCCCTCCTGCGCCCGGAGACCGTCTTCGGCACCTCCCGGTTCGATTTTTATGCCGAGGCCTCGCTCCACCACTGGTTCATCGAGGTCAAGGGCGTCACCCTGGAGGAGAACGGCGTCGCCCGCTTCCCGGATGCCCCGACGGCCCGGGGCGCCCGGCACCTGCGGGAACTCTGCCGGGCAGTGGACCAGGGATACCGGGCCCTGGCGCTGTTCGTCATCCAGATGAAGGGCGTCGTCCGGTTCGAGCCCAACGCCCGCACCGATCCCGGTTTTGCCCAGGCTCTGGAGGAAGCCGCTGCCCACGGGGTGCAGCTCCTGGCGGTGGACTGCCGCGTGGCCCCCGATACCCTGCAGGCCGACGCCCCTGTGCCCATCTGGCTGGGCGGCCGCCCGCTGCCCCCGTTTTGCCCCTGACCGCTCCGCTTGGACACGAAAGGACCGCCCGTTGGGGGCGGTCCTCGGTCTTTGTGGGGATTACAGAGACAGCTTCCCGGAGATCTCCAGCAGCTCCTCGTCGAACACCCGGGGCATGTTCAGCGCCTCGGTGATGTCGTAATCCACGATGGTGTCGCCCTTCACGGCCACCACGCGGTTGCCCAGGCCCTGCTCCAGCAGCTGCACAGCACGGTAGCCCATGCGGCCCGCCAGCACCCGGTCCCGCACGGTGGGGTGTCCGCCCCGCTGCACATGGCCCAGGATGGTGGCCCGGCTCTCCACGCCCGTCACCGCTTCGATCTTCCGCGCCAGCTCTTCGGTGTGGCCCACGCCCTCGGCCACCACCACGATGTAATGGGTCTTGCCCGTGGCCCGCACCATCTCGATCTTCTGCACGATGTCCCGGTCGAAGTCATAGGGCACCTCGGGCACCAGGGTGGCCACCGCGCCGGTGGCGATGCCCACCTGCAGCGCGATGTCGCCGCAGTGCCGGCCCATGACCTCCACCACCGAGCACCGGTCGTGGGACTCGGAGGTGTCCTGCAGGCGGTCAATCATCTCCATGGCGGTATTCAGCGCCGTGTCATAGCCGATGGTGAAATCCGTGCATGCAATGTCGTTGTCGATGGTGCCCGGCAGGCCGATGCACAGCACCCCGGCCCCAGTCAGGTCCCGCGCCCCGCGGAACGAACCGTCGCCGCCGATGACCACCACGCCGTCGATGCCCCGCCTCTTGCAGTTTGCGGCAGCCTTCTGCACGCCTTCGGGAGTGTTGAATTCCGGGCTGCGTGCGGTGAACAGCGTGGTGCCGCCGTTCTGGATAATGTCGGACACGCTGCGCAGATTCATCTCGATCAGGTCGTCGTTGAGCAGGCCGTTGTAGCCGCGCTTCACGCCATAGACTTTCATTCCCGCGGAAATAGCCGAACGCACCACCGCGCGCACCGCGGCATTCATGCCCGGGGCGTCGCCTCCGCTGGTCAATACTGCGATACTTTTGGCACCCATAGTCGATTCCTCCAAGCGTTTTAGAAATGACGGGCTCGTGGTTTCGGGCCCCGTTCCGAGCTGTGTATACAACAATTATACCAGAGACAGCGAAAATAGCAAGAGGTTTTTGTCAAGTTTTTCCCTTTCGCCCCGTTATTTTCCGCCCCTTCCGGAATATTCGACATTTTCCGGCCCCAGCAGTCTCCGCAGGGCCTCCAGCAGCACCGGGTTCACGTCGATCCGCCACTCAGGCGGGGCCTTCCGAGTCCGTCCGTCGTCCGCAAAGCAGATATACAGGTCCTCCTTCCCCCCGTCAAAGATGGCCGCATACCGCATGGCCTTCCGGTACCGGGGGTCCTCCCGGGAGGCCACCCGCAGGGTCAGTCCGGGCCGCGTGGCCGGGGGCGCCGTTTCCGCCGCCTTTCCCCCGGGGTCCGGGGCGAGAGAGAACCGCTCGCACAGCAGCTCCGGCGCCTTTTCTTCGTTGAAGTTCAGCCGCCCCACCGCTTCCACCGCCGTGCCCGGCTGCAGCAGCCGCAGGTGCTCCTCCAGCACCTTGGGGAACACCAGCCCGGTGATGCTCCCGTACATGTCCTCCAGGGTGAGGAACGCCATCTGCCCGCCGGTTTTGGTGAGCTTCTCCCGCATCTCGGTGATCATCACCAGCAGCCGCACCCGCTGCCCGTCCCGGTACTCCGGGGCCTCGCTGGCGCCGCTCTCGGCGATCTGGTCGCACCGGGCGTACACCCCGGAGCGGTACAGCGGCCCGAAATCCATCATGGGGTGGCCGGAAAGGTACATCCCGGTGACCTCCTTTTCCCGGGCCAGCAGGTCTGCCGCGGAGAATTCCTCCAGTGCCGGGATCTCCACCCCGTCGGTCTGCTGTTCCGGTCCGCCCAGGTCAAAAAAGCCCAGCTGCCCGTCCAGGTTCCGCCGCTTGTCCGCCTCCAGCCGGTCCAGCACGTTCTCCACCGAGACCAGCATCTCCCGGCGGTTGTAGCCCAGCCGGTCCAGCGCCCCCGAGAGGATCAGGCTCTCCAGCGCCCGGCGGTTCAGGTCCTTGCCCGCCATGCGCCGGCAGAAGTCCCAGTACCCGGTGAACGTCCCCCCGGTCTCCCGCTCCTCGATGATCCGGGAGATCACCGTCCGGCCCAGGTTCTTCACCGCCAGCAGCCCGTAGCGGATGTCCTTCCCCACCACGGTGAAGCCGGGCCCGCTCTCGTTCACGTGGGGCGGCAGCACCGCGATGCCCAGCCGTCGGCATTCCTCCATGTACTCCACGGCCTTGTCCGACCACCCCAGCACGCTGGACAGCAGCGCCGCCATGTACTCCCTGGGGTAGTACCGCTTGAGATACGCCGTCTCATAGGCCACCACGGCATAGCAGGCAGCGTGGGCCTTGTTGAAGGCATAGGAGGCAAAGCTCTCGATCTCCCGGAACAGCTCCTCCGCCACCGGGGCCGGGATGCCCCGCCGCAGGCAGCCGTCCACCTCCCAGGTGCCGTCCGGCCGCTGCTGGCCGTGGAGGAACACCTGCTTCTCCTTTTCCAGCACCTCGTGCTTTTTCTTGGACATGGCCCGCCGCACGATGTCCGCCCGCCCCAGGGAATACCCCGCCAGGTCCCGGAAGATCTGCATCACCTGCTCCTGGTAGATGATGCACCCGGAGGTGACCTCCAGGATGGGCCGCAGCTTCTCGTGGAGATACCGCACCTTCCCCGGGTCCCGCTTGTTTTCCAGGTACGTGGGGATGAACTGCATGGGCCCCGGCCGGTACAGGGCGATCACCGCCGTGATGTCCTCGATGCTCCGGCTGCCGGCCTGCATGGTCAGCCGCCGCATCCCCGCAGATTCCAGCTGGAACACCCCGCTGGTCTCCCCGGCGGAGAGCATGGCGAACACCTCGGGGTCGTCGTCGGGCACGGCTTCGATGTCGAAGTCCGGCCGCTCTTTGCGGATGAGCTTTTGGGCGTTGTCGATGACCGACAGGTTCCGCAGCCCCAGAAAATCCATCTTCAGCAGCCCCAGGTCCGCGATGTCGTTCATGGTGAACTGGGCCACCACCGCGTCGTCGTTCTTGGACAGGGGCACATAGTCCGTCACCGGCCGGTCGGTGATGAGCACCCCCGCCGCATGGGTGGAGGCGTGCCGGGGCATGCCCTCCAGCTGCCGGGCCATGCCGATGAGCCGCCCGATCTCCGGCTCCTGCTCCACCTGCTCCCGCAGGTCCTTGGACCGCCGCAGCGCCTCCTCCAGGGTGATGCCTAGCTCCATGGGCACCAGCTTGGCCACCTGGTCCACCCGGCCATAGGGCAGCCCCAGCGCCCGGCCCACGTCCCGAATGGCCCCCCGGGCCGCCATGGTCCCGAAGGTGACGATCTGCGCCACGTGGTCGGCGCCGTATTTGTCCACCACGTACCGGAGGATCTCGTCCCGGCGCTCGTCGGAAAAATCGATGTCGAAATCGGGCATGCTCACCCGCTCGGCGTTGAGGAACCGCTCGAAGATCAGGTTGTACCGCAGGGGGTCCACGTTGGTGATCCCCACGCAGTAGGCCGCCAGGCTGGCCGCGCCGGAGCCTCTCCCCGGCCCCACCGGGATCCCCACGCTGCGGGCGTACCGGACAAAATCCCACACGATCAGGTAGTAGTCCACATACCCCATGCCGCTGATGACGGAGAGCTCATACTCCAGCCGCTGCACCGCCACCGGGTCGGGCCGCTCCCCATACCGGCGGCGCAGGCCCTCCCAGCACAGCCGCCGGAAAAAGTCCCCGCTGTCGCTGCCGTCCGGGGGATCGAACCGGGGCAGCCGCGTCACGCCGAATTCCAGCTCCACCCGGCACCGCCGGGCGATCTCCACCGTGTGGTCGCAGGCCTCCGGGTGCTCCGGGAACAGGGCCCGCATCTCCTCCTCGGACTTGAAAAAGAACTCCGGGGTGGAGAACCCCATCCCCGTCTCGTCCTCCACCGTCCGCCCGGTCTGGATGCACAGCAGCACATGGTGCATCTCCTGGTCCTCCCGGCGGATGTAGTGGCAGTCGTTGGTGGCCACCAGGGGGATGCCCTCCTCCTCGGACAGCCGCATCAGCCCCCGGTTCACCCGCTTTTCTTCCTCCAGGCCGTGGTCCTGCAGCTCCAGGAAGAAATTTCCCCGGCCGAAGATGCGGTCATAGCGCACCGCAGCCTCCCGGGCCGTGGGGAAGTCCCCCCGCAGCAGCGCCCGGGAAACCTCCCCCGCCAGGCACGCAGACAGGGCGATGAGCCCCTCATGGTACTGCTCCAGCAGCTCCAGGTCCACCCGGGGCCGGTTGTAGAAGCCCTCGGTCCAGCCCTTGGACACCAGGGCCATCAGGTTCCGATAGCCGGTCTCGTTCTCGCACAGCAGCACCAGGTGCCGGTTCTCGCTGTCCAGCTCGTGGACCATGTCGAACCGGGTGCGGGGGGCCACGTACACCTCACAGCCCAAAATGGGCCGAATGCCCCGAGCTTTGGCGGCCTTGTAGAACGCCACGGTGCCGTACATCACCCCGTGGTCGGTGATGGCCACCGCCTCCTGTCCCAGCTCCTGGGCGCGGTCCAGCAGCCGCTGGATGCGGCAGGCGCCGTCCAGCAGGCTGTATTCGGTGTGTACGTGCAGATGACAAAAGCCCACGGTCTCACCTCCCAAACGGACCCGGTCTACCGGTTCTGCAGCTCCCGTTCTCCCAGTTCCAGCAGCCGCCGCAGCCGGTGGTTCACCCCGCTCCGGCTGATCCCCAGCGCTGCGCTGAGCTCCCGCAGGGTCATCTCCGGGTGTTCCAGCCGGGTGGCCGCCAGGTCCTGCAGCTCCTGGGGCAGCGCCCCCAGCCGGCCGGCGTCGCTCAGCGCGGCGATGGCCGCCACCTGCCGGGCCGCCGCGGAGTACGTCTTGTCCATGTTGGCCGTCTCAAAATTGGCCTTGCGGTTGATGTCGTTGCGGGCGTCCTTGTACATCCGCACCTGCATCAGCGCCATAGAGGCCTGCTGCGCCCCCAGGAAGGTCAGCAGGTCCTCGATCTGCCCGCCGTCCTTCCAGTACACCACATACCCGGACTTCCGGGGGGCGATGGCCGGGGGCGCGGAGAGCACCTCCACCTCCCCCAGCAGGGTGTACAGGCTGTTGGCCAGGGTGCTGTGGGGCACGGCGAACTCCAGGTGATACTCCTTCTGGGGGTCGGTGCAGGCCCCGCAGGTGAGAAAAGCCCCCCGGAGAAAGGCCGCCGTGCAGCACTCGTTCTCCAGGGCCGCCCGGTTGATGCGCAGCCCCGGCCGCCCCGCTTGGTGCCCAAAGGCCGCTAGCAGCCGCTCCCGCTGGCCCGCCTCCGGCAGCGTCACCCGGTACAGGGGCTTTTTCTGCCGGGAAAACGCATAGGCCAGCTCCCCGGAGACCCCCGCTCCCGCCGCGGCCAGCTCCAGCATCCGGCGGGCCACCGGGCCGCTTTCCGTGACGAAGGCGCTCTCTTTTGCCGAAAAGCACCGGGAAAACAGCCACGCGCCGTAACATTCGGCCCGCAGGCAGCAGTCCTTCTTGGGCTCCACGCCGCACAGCTCGTTTTTCACGTCCCCGGAAAAAGACATGGCTCCCTGTTCCTTTCGTCAGTTTTTCTGCATGTCCCGGTGGGTCACGCTAGTCGGCAGCCCCCGGGCGGTGAGCCGGTCGCACAGGTACTGGGCCAGTGCCACGGACCGGTGATGCCCGCCGGTGCACCCCACCGCGATGACCAGCTGGCTCTTGCCCTCCTTGGCGTACAGCGGCAGCAGATAGTCCACCAGGGCGTCCAAACGCTCCAAAAAGCCCCGGGTCTCGTCCTTTTCCAGCACGTAGTCCCGCACCCGGGGGTCCAAGCCCGTCAGGGGCCGCAGCTCGTCCACGTAGAAGGGATTGGGCAGACAGCGCACGTCGAAGACCAGGTCCGCCTCCATGGGCAGCCCGAACTTGAACCCGAAGCTGATGCAGTGCACCGAGAGGGTCTGGGCGCCGTTCCCCAAAAACAGCTGGGCCACCCGGTTGCGCAGCTGGGTGGGAGAGATCTGGCTGGTGTCGATGACGTAATCGGACTGCTCCCGCACGGGCTCCAGGATCTCCCGCTCCAGCTTCACCGCCAGCTCCAGGGAGCCGTCCAGCCCCTCGGAGAGGGGGTGCCGCCGGCGGGTCTCCTTGAACCGGCGCACCAGAACCCCGTCGGAAGCGTCCAGAAAGAGGATCTTGTAGGGCTTTTGGTCCGCCTTGAGCGTCTCCATGGCGGAAAAAAACGACTTGAACCGTTCCCCGCCCCGGGTGTCCGTCACCACCGCCACCCGGCCGCTGAAGCCCTCCGAACGGGTGCACAGGTCGTAGAACACGGGGATCAGCTCCGGCAGCAGGTTGTCCACGCAGAAAAAGCCCACGTCCTCCAGGGCGTGCATGGCCAGGGTCTTCCCTGCGCCGGAAAGCCCCGTGAGCACCACGAATTCCATTGGTCTGCCCTCCTTGTTTGGGTCCCTGCCCGGCTGCTGCCCGGCAAAAAACCCGCTTTTCCCTGCCGGAAGCCTGCCCTAGGCCTCCCCCACCGGGATGATCTCACATTCCAGCAAAACGCCGGTCTGGCGCAGCACCTCCTGCCGGACGATCTCGATGAGAGCCAGCACGTCGGCGCAGGTGGCGCCCCCCAGGTTCACGATGAAGCCCGCGTGCTTGGGGCTGACCTGGGCCCCGCCCACCCGGCGGCCCTTGAGGCCGCAGTCCTCGATGAGGCGGGCGGCGTAGCCGGCCTGGGGCCGCTTGAACACGCTGCCCGCGCTGGGCTGGTCATAGGGCTGCTTGGCCTTGCGCCGGGCCAGCAGGTCGTCCATCCGGGCGGCGATGGCTGCCGGGCTGCCGGGGGCCAGCCGCAGCCGCGCCCCCAGGATCACGTCTTTCCCGCCGGTGTAGCGGCTGTGGCGGTAGCCCAGGTCCAGTTCCGGCCCGGAAACGGTCTCCAAACGGCCCCCAGCGGTCAGGTGGGTGACCGTTTCCAGCACGTCTTTCATCTCGCCGCCGTAGGCTCCGGCGTTCATATACACCGCCCCGCCCAGGGTGCCCGGGATGCCGTAGGCGAATTCCAGCCCGGTGCGGCCGCAGTCCCGGGCAAAGGTGCAGGCCGCCGTGAGGGGCGCCCCGGCCCCGGCCTCCAGGAAAGCTCCGTCCGCGGAGAGGGCAAGGCGTTTGAATCCCGTCCCCAGGGCCAGCACACACCCCCGGATGCCCCGGTCCGACACCAGCAGATCCGAACCGTTGCCCAGCACCAACCAGGGGATCTCGGCCTCCAACAGGACCGGAAGCAGGCCGGAGAGCTGCTCGAAGGTGTCCGCAGTGATCCAGCGGTCCGCCAGGCCGCCGATGCGGAAGGTGGTGTGCCGGTCCATGGGCTCATCGGCCCGGACGGCGCAGCCCAGGGACCGGGCAGCGGCGTCCAGCAGCGCGTATTCGGGTGTCAAAAGCGTCCCCTCCCCTCGGTGTCCGGCTCAGTGCCGGTGCTCAAAAATATGCGTGTACTGCCGCAGATACGCCTCCAGCCGGTCCACATGGGCGTTGAGGATCAGTTCCGGCGGGAAATCGATCTCCTCCAGCATGCGGAAGGCGTTTTCGTGGGCGCCCACGCTGGACTCGATGTGGGCGTCGGAATTGACCACGATGGGCACCCCGTACCGCTTGCAGGCCAGGGCGATCTGCCGGCACTGGGGGATGTTCTGCGGCCGGGCGGAGAAGCTGTGGTCGTTGATCTCCACCAGCTTGTGGCGTGCGCCGAACACCGGGATCACCGTGTCCAGGTCGTAGGCGAACCGGGGGTCTCCGCTGTGGCCGATGACGTTGACAAAGGGCTTTTCGGCGATGTTCAGCCACATTTGGGTGCATTTTTCCACGGTGGGGTCCCGCAGGCCCTCCAGGGTGAGGCTGTGGACCGAGGCCACCACCCAGTCCAGGACCTCGCTCTCCCGCTGGGGGATGTCCAGGGTGCCTTCCAGGTCCAGGACATTGGCCTCCATGCCCGCCAGGGTGAGCACGCCCTGGTAGTGCAGGGGCACCCCCGGGAGATTCGTGAAGAACCAGGGGCCCGGAGAACCGGGCATGGCGGGGCCGTGGTCGGTGATGGCGATGGCATAGAGCCCCTTTTCGGCGGCAGAGCGGCACATTTCCTGCAGGGTGCTGTAGGCGTGGGTGGACGCCAGGGTGTGGGTGTGCAGGTCCGCGATGAGCTTGCAGTCCACGGCTCAGCCCTCCAGGTCCCGCACCACGTCGTGGCCCTGGACCTCCGCGGGGTCCATGCCCAGGGCGGTGAGGAGCTCCTGGGCAGCGTTGTAGCCCATGCGCTTCTGGCGGTTGTTCATGGCGGCCACCTCGATGATGATGGCCAGGTTCCGGCCGGGCTTGACCGGGATGGTGACCACCGGCACCCGGATGCCCAGGATCTCGGTGAATTCGCTGTCGATGCCCATGCGGTCGTAGACCTTGTCCGGGTCCCAGAGCTCCATGTTCACGCACATGTTGATGCGCTCGGAGTCCTTCACCGCGCCCATGCCGAAGATCCGCCGGGCGTTGATGATGCCGATGCCCCGCATCTCGATGAAATGGCGGATGTTTTCCGGCGGCTGGCCCACCAGGGTGCGCCGGGAGGTGCGGCGGATCTCCACGGCGTCGTCGGCGATGAGGCGGTGGCCCCGCTTGACCAGCTCCACGGCGGTCTCGCTCTTGCCCACGCCGCTGTCGCCGATGAGGAGCACGCCCTCGCCGTAGACCTCCACCAGCACGCCGTGGCGGGTGATGCGGGGGGCCAGCTCGATGTTTAAGTAGGAGATCAGGTCGGCCATGACGTTGGAGGTGGTATCGGAGGAGACCAGGAGGGGAATGCCGTACTTTTTGGCGCTCTCCAGCATGATGGCGCCGGGTTCCATGTCCCGGGCGACGATGACGGTGACGGGCCCCAGGGAGAAGAACCGGTCCAGGACCTGGGTAGCCTCCTGGGGGGAGAGGCTATCGATCATGGCCATTTCGCCCAGGCCCAGGATGCTGATGCGCTTTTCGTCAAAGTAATCCACGAACCCGTTGAGCTCCATGCCGGGGCGGTTGATGTCCCGGGAGCGGATCAGGATGTTTTCCGCGTCCCGGGGGAGGTAATAGGCATTGAGCTGCAGCTCCTTGATGATCTTGGACAGGGGCAGGGTGTATTCTTCAGTCATACAAAGCAACCTTTCTTCGCCTTTGTGCGGTCGAGGGTCAACTCGCGGCTTCCCCCCTATTATAGACGAATCTCACGAAAAAAAAAAGAGGGTACGGACCGTTTTGCGCAAAAAACGGGCCTCTGGGCCCCAAAAAGGGGCCTGAACGTGCAAAAAGAGGGCCAAAAACCGGCGCGAACGCGGTCGAAAGAAAAAATGAAAAAAGCTCTTGCAATCCCGTGGGAGATGTGCTATAATGACAAAGCTGTCAGCGAAAAGCGGCAGTGGGCAGCGCGGGGTGGAGCAGTTCGGTAGCTCGTCGGGCTCATAACCCGAAGGTCGTGGGTTCAAATCCCTCCCCCGCAACCAAGCGAGCAACAGGCATTCGGCTTCGGATGCCTGTTTTTCTTTTGTCGAGACGCGGAAAAAAGTCCCCCCATATATCCCCCCTTAAAAGGCCAAAAGTTTCCCTCAAAAGGGAAACTTTGGTGAAAAATTTACAAAAAGTTCACAAATTTGGGGCGGGATCGGCGAGTCCGAAGTCCTCCGGCAGGAGGAGCTCCAGGTCCCGGCGGTCTTCGGGCTCCCGCAGGCTGCGCCGCGCCGCCCGGAGGATGGCCTCCTCCACCTTGTTCCGGGCCAGACGGCCGTTGCCGCCGGTGCGGGCATTCTCCCCGGACTGGGCCCGGGTGAAGAAGGCGAGAAGGGGATCGCGGCAGGCCGGAGACAGCCGGTAGCCCTTGCCCCGGGCGATGCTCTCCAGGATCTCCACCAGCTGGGCGGGGGTGTAATCCGGGAAGCGGATGAAGTTGGGGAATCGGGACCGGAGGCCGGAGTTGGCCTCCAGGAAGGCCTCCATCTCCCGGGTGTAGCCGGCCAGGATTACCACCAGGCGGTCCCGGTGGTCCTCCATGCCCTTGACCAGGGTGTCGATGGCCTCCAGGCCGAAGCTGTCGTCCGGGCCCCGGTAGAGGGAATAGGCCTCGTCGATGAACAGCACGCCGCCCAGGGCGGA